>JAHZIT010000071.1 GCA_022601275.1 Actinomycetes bacterium | reverse complement strand
TGGTATCCTTGCTGGTGGCCCACACGCCGGTGCCGCGCGACAAACGCTGATCGCCGCCCGGGACGTGTCAGAAACGTATCAACCGAAACCGCAGGAGACCTTCTACGTGAGTAACCCGAGCGCCGACACCCGGATGGCCGCCGCGGACATCGATCCGTCCGCCGCCAGCTCCTATGACACGCCGCTGGGCATCACCAACCCGCCTATCGATGAGTTGTTGGACCGCGCCTCGAGCAAGTACGCGCTGGTGATCTACGCCGCCAAACGCGCACGGCAGATCAACGACTACTACAACCAGCTCGGTGACGGAATTCTCGAGTACGTCGGCCCGCTGGTGGAGCCGGGGCTGCAGGAAAAGCCGCTGTCGATCGCGATGCGCGAGATCCACGGCGACCTGCTCGAGCACACCGAGGGCGAGTAGCGAAGGGCACTGCCCGGCGATGAGAGTCTCGGACGAAGAGCGGAAGACGCAGCGTAAGCGGATCGTTGTCGGCGTCGCCGGTGGCATTGCCGCATACAAGGCGGCCACGGTCGTCCGTCAGCTCACTGAGGCCGGGCATTCGGTCCGAGTCGTTCCTACCGATTCAGCGTTGCGGTTTGTCGGTGCCGCGACCTTTGAGGCGCTGTCGGGCAACGCAGTCCATGCGGGCGTCTTCGAGGACGTTCATGAGGTACCGCACGTCCGGATAGGCCAATCCGCCGACCTCGTCGTCGTCGCGCCGGCCACCGCTGATCTGCTGGCCCGCGCCACTGCCGGCCGCGCTGATGACCTGCTGACTGCGACGCTGCTGACCGCACGGTGTCCTGTTCTCTTTGCCCCGGCCATGCACACCGAGATGTGGTTTCATCCGGCCACCGTCGACAACGTGGCCATCCTGCGCAGTCGCGGTGCCGTCGTGATGGAACCCGCTTCGGGCCGACTGACCGGAGCCGACACCGGCGCGGGCCGATTGCCCGAGGCCGAGGAGATCACCACGCTGGCTCATCTGCTCCTTGATCGCGGTGACGCGCTGCCCTATGACCTGTCCGGCATCAAGGCGTTGGTGACGGCTGGGGGCACTCGCGAACCGATCGATCCGGTCCGCTTCATCGGCAACCGCAGCTCGGGCAAGCAAGGCTATGCGATGGCTCGCGTGATGGCCCAACGCGGCGCCGAGGTGACGTTGGTTGCCGGCAACACCGCCGGTCTCATCGACCCCGCGGGCGTCGACGTCGTTCACGTCGGTTCAGCCGCCCAGCTTCGCGACGCTGTCTCCAAGCATGCGCCCGATGCGAACGTGCTTGTCATGGCCGCTGCTGTCGCCGACTTCCGTCCCGCCCATCAGGCGACCAACAAGATCAAGAAAGGCCCGGACGCCGCCGGCGACCCCACGATCGAACTGGTGCGCACCGACGATGTTCTCGCCGGTTTGGTGCGCTCCCGCACTGACGGTCAGTTGCCGAACATGAAAGCCATTGTGGGGTTCGCCGCGGAAACGGGCGATGCGAACGGCGATGTCTTGTTCCACGCTCGCGCCAAGCTCGCCCGCAAGGGCTGCGATTTGCTCGTGGTCAATGCGGTCGGCGACAATCGTGCCTTCGAGGTCGACGACAACGACGGCTGGCTACTCGCGGCCGATGGAACCGAAGCGGCTTTGGAGCGCGGTTCGAAGACGCTGATCGCCAGCCGTATTGTGGACGCGATCGTGGCTTTCCTGAACACAGGTAGCGGGTAGGCCCTGCATTATTTTGAAACTAGTTTTGAGTGGAAGGGATCGACGGTGAGTGAAGCTCGGCTGTTTACCAGTGAGTCTGTGACCGAGGGGCACCCTGACAAGATTTGCGACGCCATCAGCGACTCGGTGCTGGACGCCTTGCTCGCCGATGACCCGCGGTCGCGTGTCGCGGTCGAGACATTGGTGACGACTGGGCAGGTCCACGTCGTGGGTGAGGTGGCGACCACCGCCAGGTCCGCGTTCGCCGACATCACCAATACCGTGCGTGACCGGATCCTCGACATCGGCTACGACCATTCCGACAAGGGATTCGACGGCCTCACCTGCGGCGTGAACATCGGGATCGGCGCGCAGTCACCTGACATCGCCCAGGGCGTGGACACCGCGCACGAGACGCGCGTGGAAGGTGCCGCGGATCCCCTGGACGCCCAGGGCGCCGGCGACCAGGGCCTGATGTTCGGCTACGCGATCGACGACACACCCGAGTTGATGCCGCTGCCTATCGCGTTGGCGCACCGGCTGTCGCGCAAGCTGACCGAGGTCCGCAAGAACGGCACCCTCGATTATCTGCGCCCGGACGGCAAGACTCAGGTCACCGTGCATTACGAGGGCGCCGTGCCGGTACGGCTGGACACCGTGGTGCTCTCAACTCAGCATGCCGATGGCATCGACCTGGAGGCCCAGCTGGCCCCTGAGGTGACGAAACACGTTATCGATGCGACGCTCACCGAGCTGGGCCACGAGACCCTCGACACGACCTCGCCGCGACTCCTGGTCAACCCGACCGGCAAGTTCGTTCTCGGGGGTCCGATGGGTGATGCCGGCCTGACCGGCCGCAAGATCATCGTCGACACCTACGGGGGATGGGCTCGCCACGGCGGCGGTGCCTTCTCGGGCAAGGATCCCTCCAAGGTGGACCGTTCGGCGGCCTACGCGATGCGATGGGTGGCCAAGAACGTGGTCGCTGCCGGACTGGCGCGGCGGGTCGAGGTGCAGGTCGCCTACGCGATCGGCAAGGCCGCTCCGGTTGGACTGTTCGTCGAGACCTTCGGCTCGGAGAACATCGACCCGGTCAAGATCCAAAAGGCGATCGGCGAGGTTTTCGACTTGCGGCCCGGTGCGATCATTCGAGACCTGGACCTGCTACGCCCGATCTATGCACCGACGGCCGCCTATGGGCATTTCGGCCGCACCGACATCGAGCTGCCGTGGGAGCAGACCAACAAGGTCGACGAATTGAAGGCAGCGATCTAAAAGGCAGCGATCTAAAAGGCAGCGATCTAAGCAGCGGCGGCTCTACCAGCCCGGGGCAGTTCGTCAGTATTCTGCTGGGCGATGGTGCGAAATAGCACAGGCGGCACGGCCCGATTCGGCCGTGGTCTGCAGAACGCAATTCGCGGTCGGCGCGATCCAGCACCCCTTGCTGGTCAGCGCATCCGTACCCGGAACGCGGTGGGTGATCTGCACACCCGCAAGGTGTTGGACCTCACGATCCGTCTCGCCGAAGTGATGTTGTCCTCCGGTGCGGGGACCGCAGACGTGGTCGCCACCGCGCAGGACGTGGCTCGCGCCTACCGCCTCACCGACTGTGTGGTCGAGGTCTTCGTCAGCACCGTTTTCGTGTCTGCGCTGCCGACCGCGGATAGCCCTCCCATCACCATCGTGCGGTCGGTACAGGCCCGGGCGACCGACTACACCCGGGTGGCCGAGCTCGATCGACTGGTTCAGCGGATCACCTCTGGTGGGGTCACCGTCGATGAGGCCCACGAAGCGATGGACGAGTTGACCGAGCGGCCGCACCCGTACCCCCGCTGGGTCGCGACCGCCGGGTGGGCGGGCTTCGGGCTCGGTATCGCGATGTTGCTGGGGGGCAACTGGCTCACCTGTGTCCTGGCCGCCGTCACCGCGGCGACGATCGACCGGACCGGACGGCTGCTCAACCGGATCGGGACCCCGTTCTTCTTTCAGAACGTGGTAGGCGCGATGATCGCGACCCTGGTGGCGGTTGCGGCCTACTATTTCGCCGACCAGGGGCTGACCGCGCTGGTCGCTACCGGCATCGTGATGCTGCTGTCGGGGATGACATTGGTCGGCGCGATGCAGGACGCGGTCACCGGATACATGGTCACCGCGGTCACCCGGCTTGGCGAGGCGGTGTTTCTGACGGCGGGGATCGTCGTGGGTATCTTGGCCGGGCTTCAGGTCTCCGCGGTCATCGGGGTGACGATCGAACTACAGGTCGATGCGACAGAGATGTTCGTCGTCCCGGACCGTCCGTTGACGATATCCCTCGCCGTGATCGGCGCGGCGCTGGCGGGTGCCTGTTTCACGGTGGCGAGTTACGCGCCGCTGCGGTCGGTCGCCATTGCCGCGATCGCCGCTGGGCTCGCCGAGTTGGTGTTGATCGGCCTGGGCGAGGCTGGGTTCGGACAGGTGGTCGCCAGCGGATTCGCCGCGGCAGGGGTTGGTCTGCTCGCGACTGTGATCTCGATCCGCCGGAAGGCGCCGGCGCTGGTGACGGCGACCGCCGGCATCATGCCGATGTTGCCCGGCCTGGCGGTTTTCCGGGCGGTGTTCTATCTGGCCGTCGACACGAAGGATTTCGACGACGGTCTCAGACAGCTGGTCGCGGCGGTCGCAGTCGCGCTGGCGCTCGGCAGCGGGGTGGTGCTGGGCGAGTTCCTCGGTTCGCCGTTGCGTTACCGTGCCGGAAGGATCGGCGAATTCCTCCGCGTCGAGGGGCCACCCGGGTTGCGCAGAGCGGTGGGCGAAGTGGTACATCTGCAGTCCGCTGACGCCGGTGCCCCGATGCACGCAGGCGATAGACGATCGCCGAGCATCGCGCTGGAGCCGGCGTTGGGCGAGGACGTCGATGTGGCCGAGGACATGGATTCGACACCCACGGCACCGAACCCCGACGAAAGCTGACCCCAGCGGTCAGGACACGAACTCGTAGTCCTCGATCGGAAAACGGCGGCTGCGCCAGTAGGCCTCGAACGTGGTGGCCGGCCGAAGCGGCACGTCGCCGTGTCGGTCGAAGTAGTAGCTGTTGGCCAGCTGGCAGCTGTCCTGCCAGAAGATCTGGCGGTGTCGCTTGCGCATCATTTCGGCGAAGTAGCGATCGTTGGCTTCCGGGCGCACCTCCACGCGGGTGGCACGTCGGCGACGGGCCGCTTCGAGGCATCGGACGATGTGGTGAGTCTGGGCTTCGATCAGGGCGAAGTACGACGAGCCCACGTAGCCGTAAGGACCGAATACGGTGAAGAAGTTCGGGAAACCCGGCACGCTGACACCCTCATAGGCTTGCAGACGGTTTTCCTCCCAGAACCGGGCCAGCGAGCGGCCCCCGCGGCCTTTCACCGGAAACGTCGGAGCCGAGGTTTCGTCATCCTGGACGCCCAATATCTTGAAGCCGGTGGCCAGAATCAGCACGTCAGCCTCGTGCAGGCTTCCGTCGGTGGTAGCGATGCCGGACTCGGTGATCTCGTCGATGGGCACGGTCACCAGATCGACGTTGTCGCGGTTGAAAGTCGAGAGGTAGGTGTTGTGGAAACCCGGCCGCTTGCAGCCCACCGCGTAGCGGGGAGTCAGTTGGTCTCGGACGGCCGGATCGTCGACCTGTTTGCGAAGGTATGCCCTGCCGATCAGGTCGGTCCGCCGGGCCAATGGGTTGACGGTGAAGTATTGCGCGGCCAGCGGGAATGTCACCTCCACGTAGGCCTGGCTGAGCAGGCGCTGCAGGGCTCTGGCGACCGGCAGCCGCATCATCCGCCGCGCGGTACCCGACAACGGGACGTCGAACTTCGGAAAACACCAGATCGGGGTGCGCTGGAAGACGGTGAGCCGCTCGACCATCGGCGCGATCTCGGGGATTACCTGGACCGCGGATGCGCCGGTTCCGATGATGGCGACGCGCTTGCCGGAGAGTTCCTGGTCGTGGTCCCAGCGTGCGGTGTGCACGGTTGCCCCGGCGAACGAATCGACACCGGGGATGTCGGGTAGGTTCGGCACGGTCAGCACTCCGCTGGCGTTGACCAGAAACCTTGCCGTAACGGTTTCCGGCCCGACCCCGGAGGCCGTGCGGATACGCCAAAATCCTTGTGCATCATCGAAGTCCGCGCCGAGAACGTTGGTACCGAACCGCGTCTTCGGTCGCAGCCCGTACTTGTCGAAACAGTGCGCGGCGTAGGCCTGGAGCTCGCCGCCGGGCGCGTAGGTCCGTGACCACGACACGCTCTGCTCGAAGGAGAATTGATAGGAAAAAGACGGGATGTCAACCGCGATTCCGGGGTAGGTATTCCAGTACCAGGTGCCGCCTGGGCCATCGCCCGCTTCGAGGATCAGGTAGTCGCTGAGACCCGAACGGTCGAGCTGGATCGCGGTCCCGATGCCCGAGAAACCGGCGCCCACGATCACAACTTCGTGGTCGGGCACAGTTTGGTCGGGCACGGTTTGGTCGGGCACGGTTTGGTCAGGCACCGCGGCAGGGTTCGGTCATGGCCTCAGGTTAGTGCCGCCCGCAAGGCCTGCAGGCCGCGTTCGGTGGCTTCGGTGGCGGCCGGCACCACGCCGGCGTAGGCGATGTAGCCGTGCACCAGCGATTCGGCGTTGTGGACTTCGACCCGGACCCCCGCCTCGCCGAGGAGTTCGGCGTATCGGACCCCGTCGTCACGCAACGGATCGTGACCGGCGACGGCGATATACGTCGGGGGCAGACCCGACAGATCGCCCGCGGCCGGAACGAGGGTGGCGGGCGGGGCAGAAATATCGGAGTCGCCGACATACCAGCGGGTGAAGCCTTTGCACGCCGCCAGGGTGAGGATGGGCCCCTCGGCGTTCTCGGTGAACGACGGCAGCGAGGTGTCGAACGTCGTGGACGGATACCAGAGCAGCTGAAACCGTATCGGGATTGCAGCGTCGCGGGCCAGCTGCGCAACCACCGCAGCGAGGTTCCCGCCCGCGGAGTCCCCGGCCACCGCCAGGCGATCGGGGTTGGCGCCGAGGTGGTCGGCATACTGGGCCACCCACTGGGTGGCTGCCCATACGTCGTCGACTGCGGCGGGGAACGGGTGCTCGGGCGCCAGCCGGTAATCGATCGACACGACCACTGACTCGGCACCCACCGCGTGCAGGCGTGCCGTTCCGTCGTAGCTGTCGAGGTCGCCGACCGACCAACCGCCGCCGTGGATGAAGACGACCACCGGCAGCACGGATTTGTCCGACGGGGGACGGTAGACGCGCACCGGGATCGCGCCGCCGGGGCCGTCGAGACTGCGTTCTTGGACGGTCACCTCGGGATGCACTGATTGACGGGGAAGCGCGGCGAAACGCTCGCGTGCCTGCTGCGGGCCGCCGTCGGTGGTCAGCTGAAACGGAACAACCTCGAGCACCTTCTTCAGGGCGTCATCCAGGGGCATGGCACAAACCGTACGCACCCGCCCGTTACGGCCATTGGCAGAGCGGTCATCGCGCTGCGGTTTAGTACGTTCGTCTGATGATGACGACCCGGCATGCCGCCGAGCACGAGCCGGTCGCTCGGGTACTGCCCATGTTGACAGTGCCGCACCTGGACCGCGAGTTCGACTATTTGGTGTCGGCCGAGCAATCAGACGACGCCCAGCCGGGGGTGCGGGTGCGGGTGCGCTTCCACGGCCGGCTGGTTGACGCCTTCGTTCTCGAAAGACGTTCGGAAACAGATCATGTCGGCAAGCTCGGCTGGCTCGAGAAGGTGGTCTCCGCGGAGCGGGTGCTCACCCACGATGTGCGCCGCCTGGTCGACGCTGTCGCCGCCCGGTACGCCGGAACCCGCGCCGATGTGCTGCGTCTGGCGGTGCCGCCGCGGCACGCCACCGTGGAGAAGAAGCCACCACCGAAACTCGACCCGATGGTGAACGGCGCTGCTGAACCCCCAGGATTATCGGGCTGGTCCGATTATGGCGGTGGTGAGCAGTTCATCGCCGCACTCGCCAACGGCCGCGCCGCGCGGGCGGGTTGGCAGGCATTGCCGGGTGAGTCATGGTTGCAGCGGCTGGCCGAGGCGGCCGCGGTGACCGTGAACGCCGGTCGCGGTGTGCTCGCGGTGGTTCCTGATCAACGCGATGTGGATCGGCTGTACGCCGCCGCGGTCACCGTGGTGGACCAGTCCAGAGTGGTCGCGTTGTCGGCAGGCCTGGGGCCCGCCGAACGCTACCGGCGCTGGCTTTCTGTGCTGCGCGGTGACGTTCGGTTGGTGATCGGCACTCGCAGCGCGGTCTTCGCCCCGGTGGCGAATCTGGGGCTGGTGATGGTGTGGGACGACGGCGACGATTCACTGGCCGAACCGCGCGCACCCTATCCCCACGCCCGCGAGGTGGCGATGTTGCGCGCCCACCAAGTGCGATGCGCAGCGCTGATCGGTGGTTACGCGCGCACCGCCGAAGTGCAGGCGCTGGTCCGAAGCGGCTGGGCGCACGACTTGGTAGCGCCGCGAAAGGCATTGCGGATGCGGGCACCGCGCGTGGTCGCGCTGGAGGACAGCGCCTATGCACAGCAACGAGACCCGGCCGCGCACACCGCGAGGCTCCCTTCGGTGGCCCTGGATGCGGCTCGGTCTTCGCTGGCCGCCGGTTCGCCGGTGTTGGTCCAGGTGCCCCGGCGCGGCTACGTGCCCGCGCTGGCGTGTGCACGCTGCCGCACCATCGCCAGGTGCCGGCAGTGCACCGGGCCCCTTTCGCTGCCTGGCCGCGATGCCTCCGGCGCGGAATGCCGATGGTGCGGTCGCGAGGAGTTGGCGCTGAGGTGCGCGCGGTGCGGTTCCGCTGCGGTACGCGCCGTCGTCGTCGGTGCGCGCCGCACCGCTGAGGAGCTGGGCCGGGCTTTTCCCGGAGTATCGGTGATCACGTCGGGGGGTGGGGAAGTGGTGGCCCGCGTGCCGCAGCGCCCCGCATTGGTGGTCACTACTCCTGGTGTGGAGCCGACGCCGGCAGATGGTTACGGCGCCGCGTTGTTGCTGGACGGCTGGGCTCTGCTGGGCAGACAGGACCTCCGCGCGGCCGAAGACACGCTGCGGCGCTGGATGGCGGCAGCCGCGCTGGTTCGCAGCCGTGCTGAAGGCGGCGTCGTCGTGGTCGTCGCGGAATCCGCTCTAGCTACCGTGCAGGCGCTCATCCGCTGGGATCCGATCGGGCATGCCGAACTCGAACTCGATTCACGCGGCGAAGTAGGCCTGCCTCCCGCGGTGCACCTCGCGGCGCTGGACGGCACCCCTGCCGCGGTTTCGGCGCTGTTGGACTCTGTCGAGCTGCCGCAGGTGGGCGAGCGGATCGGGCCGGTGGACCTGCCGTTGGGGGCTCGCAGACCTCCCGGTGTTGCGGCAGACCTGCCGGTCAGCAGAATGTTGGTGCGGGTGCCACGCAATGGCGGCCTGGAACTGGCGGCAGCGCTGCGCCGGGCAAGCGCGATCCAGAGTGCGCGCCACGATCAGGAGCCCGTTCGTGTGCAGATCGACCCGTTGCAGATTGGCTAGCCAGCGGACTCGCCGTTACCTTGGATTATGCTGTGCCACATCACTACTCGTGATCAACCAGGTAGAATCAAGTCAATTGAACCGGAGTGACGGAACTGCGCGGTCGAAGTCGTCACCTGCAAGGTGCGGCGGAAGTTGTGCATTCTTCGCCAATCATGTCGTGCTCCAGTGCACCTGCGCATACGCTGGAACTAGGACAAATCGGATAAGAGAAGGAAAAATGCACCCAGCGAATGGGTTTCGCGCATCGGCCGGGCTCGTTGCCTGTGCCGCAACAATCGCGTTTGCCGCACCGGCTTTTGCCGAACCGGGTGGCCCAATCCCCGGAAATGGGGTCTTTCAGGTGGGGCCTGATATTGCGCCGGGTACCTATCAAACGCAGGGACCGTCGACTCCCCTGATTTTTGTTTTCGGCAATGTGTCCCCGATCTCATTTTGCTCGTGGTCAACGCACAGCACACCTGCGGCGAGTCCTGATGACATAGTCGACGCGAATTCTTCGTTGGGCCCGATGTACGCGAAGATTTCGGAAACGGCAGTGGTCTTCAAGACCGAGAACTGCGACCCCTGGATACGGGTTTCCTGAGGGCTGGCGCAGGTTCTCCCCGCTGCTTGAGGCGTTTGGAGTCCTGGACCTTCAACCCGCCGAACTGGCTACGCCGTCAGTGCTATGCGTTGGGCGACCTGACCGTAACGCTCGAAACGCTCAGGATCACCGAGGGCGTTGTAGAGGACGATGCGATTCGCGATTGCCTCGTACTTGTCGATGAGTGCGTCGGCCAAGCCATCCCAGGTCGACTCAGTGGCAAAGGTCGCGATGTGATCGTCGGTGATCTGGGCAGCCATACCGGCGAAGTCGCCGGACTTCTGCTTCTCGCGGATGCGGGCCGTCGTCCCCTCAAATCCGGCCTCGTCCCAGATGAACGCGTAGTTAGGCGTACTGCCGTAGAAGCTCATACTGGCGCGCACGAGTTCACGCTCGTTGTGGCGTTCTTCGTCGCTGTCGCCGACTATCGTCATGACCGGCACAATCACCGCGATCTCGGTCGGCGAGCGTTCCGACTTCGCCGCTCCCTCGGCAACCCTCGGCGCGACGTGGCGTGCGAGATACCCCGGCTCGCCGATTGGATGGACATGAACTCCGTCAGCCACCTCACCCGCCATACGCAACATCCACGGATTCACCGCTGCGATGTCGACCTTGGGATCGGGCGCGTCAATGGACCCCGGACTCCACTGCGGAGTGATGAAGTCAAGGTCGTAGAACTCGCCGTGGTGATCGAGCGCCCCCGTTCGGAACGCGGCGAAGCACGCTTTCACGGCGAGCACGTAGTCGCGTAGACGTGGACCGGGACGCGCGAAGTTCATGCCGTACCGCTGCTCCACATGCTTGCGAACTTGCGTACCGAGACCGAGTCGGAACTTCCCGCCCGTCGCCTCCTGGAGTTCCCAAGCCGTTGCCGCCGTGACGAACGGACTGCGCGGAAAAGCGACCGCGACGCCGGTCGACAGGTCCAGACCGGGCGCGGCCTGGGATGCCACGGCCGCGTTGAGGTAGGCAGTGCGTCCAAGTTCGGTTAACAGAAGACCGGAAAAGCCCGAGCTTTCAGCGCGGCGCGCGAGGTCGCCGATCTGCGCTAGAGGCAACGGGTAGGTCATCACATCAACGTGCACCACTGGCACAGTACGCGCGGCAAGCACCAAGCTATCGCTCGCTGTCACCGGTCTGCCCACAGCCGCCCGCGGTTGGAGGCCGGGGCCGGATCACGAGCTCCTCGAGCACCGACGGTTTCTCGTCGGCGAGGTTGCGCAGCGGGGGACCCGAGAAACCCGCCGCTGCCTCGGTGATACAGGCCATGTTGTTCGATGTCGCGTTGCGGCCGTTGAGCATGCTCGAGCGCGTCGGCGAGCACAATGCGGTATCCCCGGCAACCCGGGTGGTGTGGAAGTTCGAGTACCGCACGCCGTGCTCTGCGATCCGCTGCATGGCGGGCGTCTCGATCGGCCCGCCGAAGGGCTGCAGGGCACCGTAGCCGACGTCATCCCACACAATCATCAAGACGTTCGGCGCTCCGGCAGGATCGGCGGGCTGGTTGTCGACCGAATTCCAATACCAGGTAGACAAGTGCGGGCCAGGTCTTGGTAATCACCGCATTGCCGATGGCACACCCCCCCGCTAGGGTGCTCAAACGGCGGCTTTCCGGCCTCGTCTACGCAGCGTTACGAACCGACCTTGCTCAGAGCGTCGAAATTGCAGCAGCGTGTCCGACGAGCTGGAGATGGCCCCACCCAAACCCGAAAAGTGTCCTGGCCGTGCATGTTCCGTTACCGACTCCACAGGTTGGGCTTAGGCCGCCATTGGGTGGAGCACAGCGTATCTCTGCAGTATGGAGCGAAGTAGCCCGCGAACAGATTGAGGTGATCCAAGTGCTCGTCACGTACCTGTGCGGCGCGCTCGTTATTGCACTGGCAGTGATCGGCGGCGCCATCCCGTTCTCCGATCCAAGCACAGAAGCAAGGCCTCTTGCTCGCGTAGCGTTCGCTGTGCTGGCCGGTGCGCTTTGGCCGGTCGTTGCTGGTATGGCGCTGTTGTCGCTGGTCATTGTGCCGCTGTTGGTCTGAGGGCCGCAGATGAATGCGGCCTTACGTCAGCCCTTCGGGGTCTCGAGCAGAACGCCATGTTGTCGGGGAGAATCGATGGCGGTGTCGCGGCCGGTGGTCATAGATGCGTTGCGGGCCTGGTTGTTTCGCTTTCCGCTTCGACCGCGGCGGTTTGTGAAATGACGAAAGCCTCTGCGCGACAGAGTATCTATGACTACAGGGGCCGCTGGCGCACCAAAGTTGATTTCGCCGAACCGCCACGCATAGCGCCGGGCTCGGTCTTGCTACGCTGGTTTGATGCCGCGGAAATTGAGCGACGAGCAAATTTCGGAGTATCTCGATAGCCGCCCGAGCTGGGCCATGCTGAGCACCATCGACAACGACGGATTCCCGCATACCGTCCCCCTTGGGTACTTTCGCCTTGGCCGCGACATCATCATGGGCGTACGGGATGGGACACGCAAAGTTGCCAACGTCGAAAAGAACCCGAACGTGAGCATCTTGCTCGAAGACGGCTCCACGATGGCGGATATCCGGGGAGTGATGTTCCAGGGTCACGCACACATCGTCCGCGAAGAAAGCGAAGCACTTCAGCTCGCAAGAGAAGGCGCCCGGGCCCGGGGGGTGCCGGAGTCCGAATGGCCCACCACACCGAGACCCGGCGCCGCTTACATTCGCATGACGCCACTCAAAACCGTGTCGTGGGATTACGCAAGTTCACCACCGGGCCAGGCTTAGCTTTGATAGTCACTCCTCAACCTGACGCGGCCGAGCCCCGGCTAGGACAGCTCCCCTAACGCGTCAGCGAGTGCGTCGTAGGCATCGCCGCGCTGGTCGACTGACATCGCCCGGTCAGGGATGATCACTTCATCCACGCCCTCCTCGCGCCAGCGTGCCGCGGCTTCGACGATGCGAGCTGGCGGGCCGTAAATCATCGGCAGCGGCGACTTCTCCGCAATCGCCGCCGCTTGGCGTTCGCCCGCTGATGAGTTGGTCACGATGATCAATGCTTGAGTGGACCGCACAATCGTCGAGGGGTCGCGGCCCACCTCTGCACACGCGACATCCAACTTATCGGCAGTCTCCCGAAAACTGCCCGGGGCCGACCAGCAATTCCACTCATCGGCGCATCGGGCCACCAGACGCAACATTCGCGGGCCGGTCCCGCCGATCAGCAATGGCAATGGCGACTGCACCGGCTTCGGATCGCACGGTGCGTCGTCGAGCCGGTAGTACTTGCCGTCGAAGGTTGTCCGCGGCTGGTTGAGCAGGCCACGGATAACAGTCAGCCCCTCGGCGAACCGGTCCACCCGCTCACCAGGCCGGCCCAGCTCCAGTCCGTAGTGTTCGTGCTCATTGACCTGCCAGCCCGCGCCCAATCCGAGGGTGAGCCTGCCGTCGCTGATGTGGTCGACGGTCGCTGCCCAGTTGGCCAGCACCGCCGGATGCCGGTAAGTCATCGACAGCACCAGCGGAGCCAACCGAACCCGCGAGGTGGAACCCGCCAACGCTGCGAGCGCCCCGGTGGCCTCCAGCATTCCAGTCTCGTCTTCCCGAAGGTAACCGCTGGGCATGAAGTGATCGAACACGTACACGCAATGCCAGAAACCGGTGTCCGCCTGTCTGGCGAGGGCGACGAGATCCTGCCAGGGCTGCGCAGCGCCAGGCCACACCGAGAATCGCATCGCCCCAGCTTACTCAAGGGCCCGCGCCAATCCCTACGACGATTGCGAAGGGATTGGCAGTCGGGGTGTCGAAGTCTTCGTTGCTCAATTGCGCGGGCGTGCAATTTGTTTGAACTTGCCCCACCGGCCCTGGCGGCTAATTGTGAGGCCGGTGCGGTTTGCCGGAACCCGTGAGTTCTTTGGGGTATGGGCGAGCTAGAAGTACGTAATCGACCTTTGGGCGGCTGGTCAAGAGTGAGCCGCCTCGGTGGAATGAAAATCAATGGAGGTTCGATATAGGCTATACGTGCAGTTCAGCGGCTTGTAATGTGCAGATCGACCCGATGCGCATAGGGTGATCCCGTCGGCACCGGAGCAGGGGGTGAGAATGAGGCGCCTGTTCAAATGGCTGATCCCATTGCTTGTCATCGGAATTGGGCTGATGTGGCCCGTGGTGTTCCACGGTGGTACCGAGTCATCTGGCTCCTCGGTTGTTTACGACCCGGTGGTGATCACCGACTACGACGTCGACATCTCGATCGACGACGCGGGAGAGATGAACGCCGTGGAGACGATCACCACCGAGTTTCCCGGCGGCCGCCACGGCCTATTCCGCTACTGGGACGTGACCAACAAGAACAACCCCAACGTGCGTCAGCCCCCGGAGATCATCGCGTTACTGCTCGACGGCAAGCCTGCGCCGTACGAGATGCTGTGGGAAGACGGCGAGCGGTTCAGGGTGGCCAAGATCGGGGATCCCGATCGCACGCTCAGACCCGGCACCCATGTCTTCGAGATCCGCTACACCATTCCCGGCGTCCTCGAACCCGGCGATGTCGGCGCGGACCAGCAGTTCGCCGAGTCCACCGGCGCAGCGTTGTCCGATGGTGGATCCACGAGTGCGCCGTCAGTCTTTTTCTGGAACGTGATCGCCCCTTCCTGGAACAACCGCATCGACCGGGCCGACATCACCGTCACGCTTCCCGCGGAAGTCGGAGTCACGCAGTGCTCGGTTGGCTACGGGGTGGGCCGCGCGTGCGAGGACCTGACCGTCAGCGGCACAACGGTGGCCCTGTCGGCCACTGACCTGCTGCCCCGCACACCGGTGACGGTGCGCGCGGGTGTGGACCTCCCGACACCGCCGCAGAACACCGTGCCGTGGTCGTTCGCCTGGGATGGGGTGCTGGGGCAGTCGGTGGCCGGCGTGATCTGGGCAGCCGGGCTGAGCGTACTCTTCGGCCTCGGCGGATTGCTGTGGTATCGCACGACGCTCGAACGCTCGCCGGGTTTCCCGTTGCAGTACGGGCCGCCGCCCGGGTTGGGGCCGGTTCAGACCGAATACATTCGCACCGAGGCCGTTCCCAATAACGGGCTCACCGCCACGCTGTTCTATCTGGCGGAACGCAGACTCGTCACCCTCGAACAAGTCGACGAAAAGCAATGGAATGTCCGCGGGGTCGGCCCTCCGGGCCAGTGGGCTGACGTCGATTCGGTCAGCGCAGCGGTGGCCTCGGCGCTGAAGGTGAACCGTGCCGGTGCCCTGTTCGAGGCCAAGAAGACCGTCAAGTCGGGCGAGATGCTCAGCAACGCCAAGGCCGACATGGTCAAAGCCGTCGAGAAATGGGCCCTGGCCGACGGCTTGATCGTCAAGCGCAGCAGGGAACTCTGGGTGCGTGCCGCCAACGCTCTGGCGTTTGTTCTGATGATCTGCGCGTTCTTCCAGTGGGGATTTCCCGCCACCATGTGGGGCGCGCCGTTCGCTGCTTTCTTCATCTTGTCAGCGGGGTCCTGGAACGCCGGAGTCGGCACTCGCCGTACCGCTGCAGGCCGCGAGCTGTGGTCGCGCGCAGGCGGATTCCATCGCATGCTGGCCACCGACTCGGCGGAGGCCCGTTTCGACTTCGGGGCCAGAAAAGACCTGTACTCCGCCTACGTGCCGTTCGCGATCGCCGGGGGCGCGGCCGCGCTGTGGGCCAAGAAGTACCAGGCCTCCACCGGCACCCCCGCGCCGCAGCCGGATTGGTATGCACCCTCGACTGCGGCGGGCTGGGGTTTCTTGGGAAGTTCAGGTGTTCCGAATTTCGACAGTTTCGAATCGGCCCTGTCATCGTCGATCGGCGCCTATACCGCCTCGCAGTCGTCCTCCTCGTCGAGTGGTGGCGGCTTCAGCGGTGGTGGCGGCGGTGGCGGTGGCGGCGGAGGAGGTGGGTCATGGTGAGATTCCTGTTGATCGTCGTGCTGATCCTGGCGGTACTGGTGCTGATCGGATTTGTGGCCGGCTACAACAAGATTCGCGGCGCGGATGTTCGGGTTGCCGAGGCGCTCTCCGGCATCGACGTCGAACTCACCCGTCGCGCCTCGCTGATCCCCAGCCTGGTGCATACGGTGCAGACGTTCGCCGTGCACGAGAAGGGCATCCTGGATCAGGTGACCAATGCCAACGCAGCGCTGACGGCCGCGACCTCGGGCACGTCCGTCGCTCAACGCAGCGCCGCCGAGAAGGATCTCGACAGCGCGCTGGCGCCGCTGCTCGCCCTCGGGCAGACCTACCCGCAGCTCAATTCGTCGAACAACTTCCTGAACCTGCAGGAAAACCTGACTGACACCGAGAACAAGCTGGCGTTCGCCCGTCAGTACTACAACGACGCGGTCGCGACCCTGAATCGGTCGCTCACCACCATCCCGTGGATGTTCGTTGCCCCGCTGGCCGGTGTTGCCGAGCGGGAGTACTACCAGACGCCGAAATAACCAGACGCCGAAATAACCCGGACCGCCCGGAGCGCCGCTGAACGGCTCCCTACACTGGCTCGGTGCGCGTTGTCTTCGCCGGCACACCCGAGCCGGCACTGCCCTCGTTGCGTCGGCTCCTGGAATCGACCCGGCACGATGTCGTCGCGGTGCTGACCCGCCCGGATGCCCCGGCGGGGCGTCGCGGCCGCCCCGCCCCCTCGCCAGTAGCGCAACTTGCCCTGGACGAGTGCGTTCCGCTAGGAATTCCGCTGCTGCGGCCGCCGCGTCCCAATTCCGCTGAATTCGTTGCCGAACTGGCGGAGTTGGCCCCGGACTGCTGCGCTGTCGTCGCCTACGGTGCGCTGCTGGGCGACGGGCTGCTCGGGGTACCCGGCAACGGCTGGGTCAACCTGCACTTCTCTCTTCTTCCGGCATGGCGGGGCGCAGCCCCGGTGCAGGCAGCCGTTGCGGCCGGGGATGCGGTGACGGGGGCGACAACATTCCAGATCGAGCGCGGTCTGGATACCGGACCGGTCTACGGCGTGGTCACCGAGACCATCCGCGCTACCGACACTGCGGGGGATCTGCTGGGTCGGCTGTCAGTATCGGGTGCCGCACTGCTGGAATCCACCCTCGACGGGATCGCCGACGGCATCCTCACGGCCGTGCCCCAACCGACAGACGGGGTAACCGTCGCACCCAAGATCACCGTCGATGACGCCAGGATTCGGTGGGGTCTGCCCGCGCATGCGATCGAGCGCAGAATCCGCGCTGTGACACCCCACCCGGGCGCCTGGACCATGATCGGGGATCTGCGATTCAAGGTAGGTCCGGTCAAGCTCATCGACTATGCCGCCGCCGACGGGCCGGAAGGCTTGGAGCCGGGTGAGATTCGAGCTACCCGTGACGGTGTGCGGGTGGGCACCGGATCTGGATCGGTTCTGCTGGACCGCATCCAGCCACCGGGCAAGAAGCCGATGATCGCCGCGGACTGGGCCCGCGGTGCTCGGTTGGCCGACGGCGAACATGCCCGATGAGCCGACCCGGCAAGCGACTTCGATCCGGTCGCAAGGAACTCGACCCGGCCCGGCGCGCGGCGTTCGATGTGTTGCGGGCGGTCTCTGAGCGCGACGCCTACGCGAACCTGGCGCTGCCCGCGATCCTGCGAGAACGCGGGATCGAAGGGCGTGACGCGGCTTTCGCGACCGAACTCACCTACGGAACCTGCCGGACGCGTGGTCTACTCGACGCGGTCATCGTGCGGGCTGCGGGCCGCCCGACCGACAAGATCGATCCGGTGCTGCTGGACCTGCTTCGGCTGGGCAGCTACCAGCTGTTGCGAACCCGCGTGGGTCGCCATGCGGCGGTGTCGACCACCGTTGAGCAGGCTGCTGTCGAATTCGACACAGCGCGAGCAGGATTCGTCAATGGTGTGCTGCGTACGATCGCCGCGCGCGACGAACGTGACTGGGTCCAGGAGCTCGCGCCGCCGGCGTCGACCGATTCGGTGGGCAATCTCGCGTTCACACACGCCCATCCGCGCTGGGTCGCGCAGGCCTTCGTGGATGCGTTGGGCGCCGACGCCGGGGAGCTGTCGGAATTGTTGGCCAGCGACGATGAACGGCCCGAAGTCCACCTTGCGGCCAGGCCGACGGTGTTCAGCGCGGCGGAGTTGGCCCGGGAGGTCCACGGCACCGTCGGCCGATATTCGCCCTATGCGGTGCATCTGGCCGGCGGCGATCCCGGGTCGCTCGCGGCGGTCCGCGACGGTACGGCCCTGGTCCAGGACGAGGGCAGCCAGTTGGTGGCCCGGGCGTTGACGCTGGCGCCGTTGGAGGGCGTCGATGGGGGACGGTGGCTGGACCTCTGCGCGGGGCCGGGCGGCAAGGCGGCGCTGCTGGCCGCGATAGGGCAAGCGGCCGGTGTCGATGACTTCGGCCTCACCGCAGTGGAGCCGATACCGCACCGTGCCGACCTTGTTGTGGAGAACACCAGGGGCCTGCCGGTTGAGGTGGTGTGTGTCGACGGCCGTCAGTCCGGTCTGGAGCCCGGATTCGACCGGGTGCTTGTCGATGCGCCCTGCACGGGTCTGGGAGCGTTGCGCCGTCGGCCCGAGGCTCGGTGGCGCCGCCAGCCGGGTGATGTGCCGCAACTCGCGAAATTACAGCGAGAACTGCTCGCATCGGCAATCCAGCTGACCAGGCCGGGCGGGGTGGTGCTGTATGCGACGTGTTCGCCGCACCTGGTCGAAACTGTCGGGGTGGTCGCCGATGCACTGCGGCGGCATCAGGTTCAGGCGCTGGACGCCCGGCCGTTGTTCGAACCGGCCGATAAACTCGGGCCCGGCCCGTACGTTCAGCTATGGCCTCACCGGCACGGTACCGACGCGATGTTCGCCGCGGCGCTGCAAGTAGGCTGACGGTCATGCGTGCCGCGCCGAAAACAGGTTCAGAACCGCTGATAGCGCCCTCTATTCTGGCCGCTGACTTCGCCCGGTTAGCCGATGAGACAGCCGCGGTGCACGGCGCCGACTGGCTGCACGTCGATGTGATGGACAACCATTTCGTTCCCAACCTCACCCTTGGTCTTCCGGTCGTCGAATCGCTGCTGAAGGTCACCGACATTCCCATGGACTGTCACCTGATGATCGACGATCCACAGCGTTGGGCGCCGCCCTACGCAGAGGCCGGCGCTTACAACGTCACGATCCACGCGGAGGCAACAGAGGACCCGGTGGGCGTGGCCCGGGACATCCGTGCCGCGGGCGCCAAAGCGGGCCTGGCCATCAAGCCCGGCACGCCGGTCGAACCGTACCTGGAGATCCTGCGAGACTTCGACACCGCGCTGATCATGTCGGTGGAACCGGGTTTCGGCGGTCAGAAGTTCATCGCCGGGGTTCTGCCCAAAGTCGGAATCCTGCGCCGACTCATCGAATCGGGCGACCTGACCGTCGTCGTCGAGATCGACGGTGGGATCAACGACGACACCATCGAGCAGGCCGCCGAGGCCGGTGTCGACTGCTTCGTGGCCGGCTCGGCGGTATACAGCGCTGACGACCCTGCCGCCGCCGTGGCGGCACTGCGGCGGCAG
>JAHZIT010000070.1 GCA_022601275.1 Actinomycetes bacterium | reverse complement strand
TGATAGGCCCAGGCGGTTCCGGTGATTCCGCAGCCGGTCTGGACCTCGTCGAAGATCAGCAGCGCGTCGAACTCGTCGCACAGTTCGCGCATTGCGGTGAAGAACTGGGGCCGGAAGTGCCGGTCACCGCCCTCACCCTGGATGGGCTCGGCGATGAAGCACGCGATGTCGTGCGGAGCGGCCTCGAAAGCCGCCCGGGCCTGCCGTAGCGCCTGGGCCTCAACCGCTTCCATATTCGCTCCGGGGCGCAGGTAGGGCGCGTCGATGCGGGGCCAGTCGAACTTCGGGAAGCGCGCCACCTTGTTCGGATCGGTGTTGGTCAGCGACATCGTGTAGCCGCTGCGGCCGTGGAATGCCCCGCGCAGGTGCAGGACCTGGGCGCCCAGCGCGGGGTCCAGGCCGTGCGCCTCGTTGAGTCGGCTCTTCCAGTCGAAAGCGACCTTCAGGGCGTTCTCCACCGCCAACGCGCCACCGTCGACGAAGAACAGGTGAGGCAGCGCTGGGTCGCCGAGCACCCGGGCGAATGTGTCGACGAAGCGTGCCATCGGCACGCTGTACACGTCGGAATTGCTCGGCTTGTTCAGTGCGGTCGCGGCCAGCTCCGCGCGGAACTCGTCGTCGTCGGCCAGACCGGGATGGTTCATGCCCAGCGCCGAGGATGCGAAGAAGGTGAACATGTCCAGGTAGGTGCGACCGGTGCGCGCATCGACCAGTTCGGACCCCCTCGAGCGGTCGATGTCGAGGACAAGGTCCAGACCGTCGGCGAGGATGCTGCGTTCCAAGACCGCCCGCACCTCTGCCGGAGCTATCTCGTGCGACGTCGCGCGGCCCACGACCGGAATAACATCAGTCATACCACCATAGTAGCGGTATTTTTGCTGTCAGGATCGGCAGGGCTCGGGGTTATTACGGTCCGATTGGCCAGCCTCACGGTTATCGACGGAGGTGGCGGCTTGATCTGGCCGCCCCCCGGACGGCACAGGAGGTGTTCCATTCAGATGCACCTAGCGACGTAACTAATCCGGTACGAAGCGTCTTTCGCTGTAGAACTTCTGTAATATGACGGTGCTGCGGGTCTTCACGTCGGCCGCGGTACGAATTCGCTGGAGCAGACCCTCCAGCGCCCGCGCCGTCTCGACGTGAACCAGCAGGACGTAACTCTCCTCCCCGGCCACCGAGTAGCACGCCTCGATTTCCCGGATGTGCTGCAGCCGGGCGGGTGCATCATCGGGTTGAGAGGGGTCGAGAGGGGTGATGGCGACGAACGCCGACAGCATGCTGCCGACGGCCTCGGGGTCGATCCGGGCCGCGTACCCGGTGATCACTCCCCGGGACTCCAGCCGTCGGACCCTGGACTGCACCGCCGATACCGACAGACCCGCGGTGGCCGCCAGATGGGCCAACGTCGCCCGGCCGTCGGCGACCAGCTCACGGGCCAGCACCCGATCGATCTCGTCGAGCGACGGCTGCGGCCGGGCTTCGTCGGAGTCGGTCATGGCCGCACTGTATCTGACAGCCGTGCATCCGACAGGTCAGCCTCGGAGAGCCCGGTATCCGGCAGGTCGGCCTCGGAGAACCCTGTATCGGACAGGTCAGCATCTGACAGGTCAGCCTCGGACGAAAGGGCCGGCGCGATGAGCCGGCGCATCGAAACCTGGCGATTGCGGGCGCAATTCGCCGCGGGCCTGTCTGCGATGTACGGCGCTGAGGTTCCCGCCTACCACACGCTGGTCGATGTCAGCTCGGAAGTGAACAGCGCATTCGTCGGTGCACACCCCGATGCGCAACGGCTCGGTTCCCTGGAGCGGGTCACCGCCGAACGCCACGGCGCCATCCGCGTCGGCAACGCCTCCGAACTCGCGCAGGTGGCCGACCTCTTCGCAGCATTCGGGATGTACCCGGTGGGCTACTACGACCTGCGCGAAGCCGCCTCCCCCGTCCCGGTGGTATCTACGGCGTTCCGTCCGGTCGACACAGATGAGCTGGCTTGCAACCCTTTCCGGGTGTTCACCTCGATGCTGGCCACCGCCGACGGACGTTTCTTCAGCTCCGATCTGAGCAGCCGGGTGCAGCGATTCCTGGCCCAACGCCAATTGTTCGACCCCGCGTTGATCACCCGGGCGCGGCAGATCACCGCCGCCGGTGGATGCTCGGCGCAGGACGCTGACGAGTTCGTCGCAGCTGCCGTCTCGGCGTTCGCGCTGTCCCGTGAACCCATCGACCTCGCGTGGTACCAGGAACTCTCGTCAGTTTCGGCGGTCGCTGCCGACATCGCGGGTGTGACGACGACCCACATCAACCACCTCACGCCACGGGTGCTCGACATCGACGAACTACACCGCGCGATGACCGCGCGCGGTGTCGCGATGATCGACGACATCCAGGGTCCGCCACGCACCGAGGGGCCGCAGGTGTTGTTGCGCCAGACGTCGTTTCGGGCGCTGGCCGAGCCGCGCCGGTTCCGCTCTCCCGACGGTAGCGTCAACGATGGCACGCTGAGGGTGCGGTTCGGCGAGGTGGAGCAGCGCGGGGTGGCTTTGACGCCGGCGGGGCGCCGGCGGTTCGACGCAGCAATGTCAGCACCCGACCCTGCAGCGGTGTGGGACCAGCACTTCCCGGACACCGACGCGCAGATGGCTGCCACGAAGCTGGCCTACTATCACGGCGACGACCCGGCTAAGCCCGTTGTCTACGAGGACTTCCTGCCCGCGTCGGCCGCCGGAATCTTCCGTTCCAACCTCGAGTCCGACACCCCGGCCACCGACGGTCTCGATACGACGAATTACACACGGCAGTGGATGGCCGGCCAGATCGGTCACCATATTCACGATCCCTACGAACTCTACGAGAAGGTCGCCCGCTCATGACTACCGCCGCGAAGTCCCCCCTGCCCACCTCCGAGTCCCTGCGCTCCCGGGCACGGGAGGCGCTCGCCGCCGTCGGATCGGAGGTCCCACTGGGCGCACCCGGCTCGACCGGCATGACCGCCAGCACCCCGATCAACGGCGACGTGCTGTTCACCGTGCCCGAATCCAGTGCCGAGCAGGCCGATACCGCGATCGCCGACGCCGCGCAGGCCTTCACCACGTGGCGGGTGACCCCGGCGCCGCTGCGAGGAGCACTGGTGGCCCGGCTCGGCGAGTTGCTTGTCGAGAACAAGGCCTCGTTGGCTGCGCTGGTCACCATCGAGGCCGGGAAAATCACCTCCGAGGCACTCGGCGAAGTGCAGGAGATGATCGACATCTGCGACTTCGCCGTCGGTTTGTCGCGTCAGCTGTACGGCAAGACCATCGCGTCCGAGCGGCCGGGCCACCGGTTGATGGAATGCTGGCACCCACTAGGTGTTGTCGGCGTCATCACCGCGTTCAACTTCCCCGTTGCGGTGTGGGCGTGGAACACCGCGGTCGCGCTGGTCTGCGGCGATACCGTGGTGTGGAAGCCCTCGGAGCTGACTCCGCTGACCGCTCTCGCGTGCCAGGCGTTGATCGAGCGGGCCTGCGACGACGTCGGCGCGCCGCGCACCGTGAGCCGACTTCTGCTTGGCGAACGCGAGATCGGTGAGCAGCTCGTCGATGACCGCCGCGTCGCACTGCTCAGCGCCACCGGGTCGGTGCGGATGGGCAGGCAGGTCGGCCCGCGCGTCGCGCAACGGTTCGGCAAGGTGCTGCTCGAGCTCGGCGGCAACAACGCCGCGATCGTCACGCCCGCCGCTGACCTCGATCTGACAGTGCGCGGCATCGTTTTCTCGGCGGCGGGGACCGCCGGTCAACGCTGCACCACTCTGCGCCGGCTGATTGTTCACTCGTCGGTGGCCGACGAACTGGTGGCTCGGATCGTGGCGGCGTATCAGCAGCTGCCGGTGGGAGATCCTTCTGTCGACGGCACGCTGGTCGGGCCGCTGATCCATGAGACGGCGTATCGGGACATGGTGGGCGCGCTGCAGCAGGCGGTTGCCGAGGGTGGGGAGGTGATCGGCGGTGAGCGACACGACGTCGGGGACGAGGGAGCTTTCTACGTGACCCCCGCAGTGGTGCGGATGCCCGCCCAGACCGACGTCGTGCACACCGAGACATTCGCTCCGATTCTCTACGTGCTGACCTACGACACCCTTGACGACGCGATTGCGTTGAACAACGCTGTGCCACAGGGACTGTCATCTGCGATCTTCACCCAGGACGTTCGCGAAGCGGAGCGCTTCATGGCCGCTGACGGGTCCGACTGCGGGATCGCCAACGTCAACATCGGCACCTCGGGCGCGGAGATCGGCGGCGCATTCGGCGGCGAGAAGGAGACCGGCGGCGGCCGCGAGTCAGGATCGGACTCGTGGCGGGCCTACATGCGGCGCGCCACGAACACCATCAACTACTCCTCGGAGCTACCGCTGGCGCAGGGCGTCCACTTCGGCTGACCTGCCCCACCCCCCTGCCCCCTGTTCCCTGCCCCCTTTCCCCTGCCTCCTGTTCCGCGAGCGCGCGTGTCTGCACGCCGACACGCCGCGCCAGGCGTACATTTGCGCGCGCTCGGCGGCGACGAGGGCACACTCGGGGCATGGAACCCGACGGCAAGGTCGCCATCGTCACCGGAGGCGCGTCGGGCATCGGCCAAGCGCTTGCCTCACAGTTCGCGTCCCACGGCGCCCGGGTCGTGGTGAGCGACCTCGATGAGCCCGGTGCCCAGTCGACGGCCTCGGCGATCCGCTCAGCCGGCGGCCAGGCGGTGGCGCTAAGGGCCAACGCCGCAGACGACACCGACATCGAGGCACTGATCACCCTCGCCGGCAGCACATTCGGGCCAGTGGATATCTACGTCGCCAACGCCGGGGTCATCGGCAAGTCCGGCCTGGGGGCCGAATCCGACTGGGATGCCGTGCTCGACGTCAACCTGCGGGCACATATCCGGGCGGCGAGACTGCTGGTGCCGCATTGGCGGTCGGTGGGATCGGGATACTTCGTGTCAGTCGCCTCAGCCGCCGGACTGTTGACCCAGCTGGGCGCGGCGGGGTACGCGGTGAGCAAGCATGCGGCGGTGGGATTTGCCGAATGGCTGGCGATCACCTACGGCGATGATGGCATCGGTGTCAGTTGCGTGTGCCCACTCGGAGTGGAAACCCCGTTACTGCAGACGATCCGGGACATCGATGACCCCGACGCGCAGCTCGGAGCGTCAGCAATCGAGAGGTCAGCGGAGGTGATCAGCGCCGCTGAGGTTGCCGCAGTGACCGTCGAAGCGGTGCAGTCGGGCCGGTTCATGGTGTTGCCACATCCCGAACTACTGGAGATGTACCGGCACAAGGGCACCGACTACGAACGCTGGATCTCGGGCATGCGCCGCTATCAGCGGACGTTACGGGCACTCTGAGCGGCGACGAGCGCACGCGTATGCGCAGCGGATGCGGCGTGTTGGCGTGCAGACACGCGCGCTCGCGGGCCGGGGGGACGCTCGCGGGGCGGGGGGACGCGCGCGCTCGCGGGGCCGGGGGGACGTTAGCGGCGGCGGAGCTGGAGCCGGAAGTCCTTCGGCATCAGGGTCAATCGCTCGGAAACCTGCAGCTGATAATCGGGATCGGCGATCAGGTCATAACGGCGCAAGAGCACGGCCAACAACAGCACCGCCTCATGTAGCGCGAACTGGCGCCCGATACACGATCGTGGGCCGGTGCCGAACGGCTTGTACAGACCTGCCGGACGTGACCTGACATTCTCGGGCGCGAAGCGGTCCGGGTCGAATGAGTCAGGATCGGCCCCCCACCGCGGATCGCGGTGCAGCGCCATCGTCACGGCAAGCACCCAGTCCCCCTTGCGCATCGGGTGCACACCGGCCAACACGGTGTCCTCCCGGGCAGCCCGGTAGTAGCCCGGAACCGTCGGCTGCAATCGCAACGCCTCATCGAACACTCTGCGGAGGTATCTGAGCTTGGCGATCCGCTCGAAATCGGGCCGCTCCTCGTCTCCCCAGACCTCGGCGATCTCGGCTCGCGCTCGGGCCACCACTTCAGGGTGCTGCGACAAGTAGTACAGCGCGAAAGACACAGCCCCAGAGGTGGTTTCATGGCCTGCCACCAGAAAGTTGATCAGCTGATAGCGGATGTTGGGCCGCTCCAGGTCCGAAGCCAGCATGAGCTCGAGCAGATCATCGTGATGACCAAGGCCGCAGCGCAAACGCTCGGCGATGATCTCGTCAGCGATCGCGTGCAGCTTCGCGGCGTGATAGCCCACCCGGCGCTCGGCACGTCGGGCAAAAAAGTTCGGCAGAAAACTTTCCCGCAGCACGCCGACCACGTCAGATCCCTTGAGGCCGGCCACCATGTGTTCGACGAACGGGTGCGGCGCCTCGGACCGGAAGCAGCCGAACGAGTGCCCGGCCCCGCAGCGCCCAATCGTCTCCAGCGTCGTCCTGGTCGCGTCGGCCGACACGTCGACCGCCTCGCCGCGCGCGGCTCTGTCATCCCAGCGCGCGGTCAGCTCGTCGGCAACGTCGAACATGATGGAGTGATAACGGCGCATCGCCTGCTGGCTGAACGCCGGCATCAACACATCATGGGCCATCTGCCAGTTGGGTTCATCGTTGTAGGCAGTGAACAAGCCGTCACCGCCAAGGATGCGCAGCGCCTCGATATCGGGACCGACGTGCTTGCAGAACCGGCTCTCATCGTTCAGCTCGGCCACTGCGTCGGCGCCCGCAGCGATGACGTACCGCGCACCGAGGAACCGAAACTCGAAGATCGGCCCGAGCTCGACTAGGTCGAGCATCGACTGCGACGGGCTGTCCGCACGGAAGGCCAGCACGTCGCCCAGCACCGGAATTCGCCGGCTGGGGTGGGGCAGCGCGGGGTAGCAGGTCCGGTCCTGTACGACAGTCATGCTTCCAGCCTCCGCCGCTGTTATACATGTGTCAAGTAGGATGGTGTCCATGGTCACCTCCCGGCGCCGTCTCTCGCCTGACGAACGGCGCAACGAACTGCTCGCACTCGGCGCGGAGGTCTTCGGCCAGCGCCCCTACGACGAAGTGCGGATCGACGAGATCGCCGAGCGAGCCGGCGTCTCCCGGGCACTGATGTATCACTACTTTCCCGACAAGCGGGCGTTCTTCGCGGCTGTCGTACGGGCTGAAGGCGAGCGACTGTTCGAGGCCACCGACACCCCTTCCCTGCCCGGCAAGACACTGTTCGCGCAGGTCCGCGCCGGGGTGCTGGCTTACCTGCACTACGACGAACAGCACCCGCACGGCGCGTGGGCCGCCTACCTGGGTATGAGCGGGTCGGACCCGGTGCTGCGCGGCATCGAGGACATCGACAACGACCGGCAGGCTGAGCGGATCATCGACCGCGTCACCGAAGTCGCGGGGCCGATCGATTCAAAGGTGGAGCGGGACCTGCGGGCCACCATCTACGGTTGGCTGGCGTTCACGATCGAGATGTGCCGCCAGCGGCTGATGGACTCCTCCCTGGACGCGGAGTTCATCGCAGACCTGTGCGTGCACAGCCTTCTCGACGCGGTCGGTCGAGTGCCGGGGATCCCGGCGGCACTGGCCGACGCGGTAGCAGCGTCCCAGCGCTGAGGCGGCCAGCTCAGCCGCAGCGATTCCGGAAGTCCGCGGCCGGCTGCCGCATGGCCTTCAACTCTGCAAGCACCTGCGGGTTGGCGTCCATGTAGGCGACCAACACCGCCTCCTTGTCGTCGTCCGGGATGTCCCGCAGAGTGGTGAAGAATTCGTTCACGGGTGGATGGGTGAACAGATACGCCGACGTAGCCGCGGCGACGCCGGTCATGACCCCGGCAAGGTCGGCCGTCGTGCAGTTCGGCGGATCGGGTTGGGCCTGGGCGGGCACGGCCGCACCGAAGAACACAGCGCCGGCACCTATAACAGCCGGCACCACACGCCGCGCGAATGTGTTCTGAGACAGCATGACCCGCTCCTCTGCTACCTAGCCTGACTCACTCATCCGCGGCCGGGACGACCGGAACGACTGGGGCGATTCGCTGACCCTGTACTCGGAAGATTCGCTGACCCGCCACTCGGACGATTCGCTGACCCCCCACTCGGAAGATTCACTGGGGGGCCGGGCGGGTCGATACCGGGCCGTCCGGGATCGACGAGCAGATTGACACCCCAGGTGTTGCCATTGCAGTACCAGTCGTACCCACACGGATACGGG
>JAHZIT010000069.1 GCA_022601275.1 Actinomycetes bacterium | reverse complement strand
GGCGGGGAACTCGAAGACCCCCATGGGGCCGTTCCAGAAGATGGTCTTGGCATTGGACAACAGCGCGGTGAACCGCTTCACCGATTCCGGTCCCACGTCCAGACCCATCATGGCGTCGGGAATCTGATCGGCGGCCACCGTTTCCGGGGGTGAATCGGCGGAGAACTTCTCCGCCACCACGATGTCCACCGGCAGATGCAAGACATCGCCATAGGTATCGAGCAGTTTGCGACAGGTCTCGATCATGCCCTCTTCGAGGAGAGAGTTCCCCACCGAAAAACCCTGTGCAGCAAGGAATGTAAAGCACATCCCGCCGCCGATCACCAGGCTGTCCGCCTTGGTGGCCAACTTCTCGATCACTGCCAGCTTGTCTGAGACCTTCGATCCGCCCAGCACAACAGCGTAGGGCCGTTCACCTGCGGCGGTCAGCTGCTCCAACACCTTGACCTCGGTTGCCACCAGCGTGCCCGCGTAGTGCGGCAGCAACCCGGCGACGTCGTACACCGAGGCCTGCTTTCGATGCACCACACCGAACCCGTCCGAAACGAAGGCGCCGGCTGCACCGTCCGGAGCGCGCACGAGTTCACTGAGCTCGCTGGCCAGGGAGGCGCGGTCGGCGTCATCCTTGCTGGTCTCCCGGGCATCGAATCTGATGTTCTCCAGCAGCAAGATGTCGCCGTCCGTCAGGCCCTCGGCGCGGGCCAGTGCGTCACTTCCCACCGGCGAGCCATCGGGTCCACCGGCCAGTTGGACGTGACGGCCCAACTCCTCCCCCAGCGCGGCGGCCACCGGGGCAAGGGATAACTTCGGGTCCGGCTCGCCCTTGGGTCGGCCCAGGTGTGCGGCCACGACAACTTTGGCGCCGGCGTCACTCAGCGCCTTCAAAGTCGGCGCCGAGGCGATGATCCGGCCCGGGTCGGTGATGTTGCCATCCCCATCGACCGGGACGTTCAGATCCGAGCGCACCAGCACGCCCCGCCCCGCTACCCCCTCGGACAGAAGGTCATCGAGAGACTTGATGGACGACGAAGCCATCGGACTTACAACGACTTGCCGACCAGGCCGACCAGGTCGACCAGGCGGTTGGAGTAGCCCCACTCGTTGTCGTACCAGGAGACGACCTTGGCCTGGTTGTCGATGACCTTCGTCAGTCCCGAGTCGAAGATCGAGCTGTGCGGGTCTGTGACGATGTCACTGGACACGATCGGCGCATCGTAATACTTGAGGATGCCCTTGAGCGGGCCCTCGGCCGCGGCCTTCATCGCAGCGTTGATCTGCTCGGCGGTGCCAGACTTGGCCAGCTCGACGGTCAGGTCGGTCGCCGAACCGGTGGGGATTGGCACCCGCAGCGCGTAACCATCGAGTTTGCCCTTGAGTTCGGGCATCACCAGCCCGATGGCCTTGGCCGCGCCGGTGGAGGTGGGCACGATGTTCAGTGCGGCCGCGCGGGCCCGGCGCAGATCCTTGTGCGGACCGTCCTGAAGATTCTGGTCCTGAGTGTAGGCGTGGACAGTGGTCATCAATCCCCGGACGATGCCGAACTCGTCGTTGAGTACCTTGGCCATCGGCCCCAGGCAGTTGGTGGTACAGGACGCGTTGGAGATGACGTTCTGGCTGCCGTCGTACTTGTCCTCGTTGACGCCGAACACGACCGTGATGTCCTCGTCCTTGGCGGGCGCGGAGATGATGACCTTCTTGGCGCCGGCCTCGAGGTGTCCGCGCGCCCGCGCGTCGGTGAAGATACCGGTCGACTCCACAACGACATCTACCCCCAAGTCTCCCCAGGGAAGCTCGGGAAGCGGCCCCTTGTGCTCGAGCGCCTTGATCTTGATATCGCCGACGACGATGGTGTCGTCGCCCTCAAGGCTGACGTCATAGGGCAGACGGCCCAGGATCGAGTCGAACTTCAGGAGGTGAGCCAGTGCGGCATTGTCGGTGAGGTCATTGACGGCCACGATCTCGATGTCGGTGTTCTTTCCTTCGGCTCGCTGGGCATCCAGCGCGCGAAAGAAATTGCGTCCGATGCGGCCGAAGCCGTTCACGCCTACCCGGATCGTCACGTGTCTCTCCTCTTTATCCAGTCAACTGCTGTACCTGTTCAACTGCTGTATATGTTCAACTGCTGTATCTGTTCAACTGCTGCGTTCGATCTTGTTGATGCGTCCAGCGAACTGCTCATCGACCAGCCTAGTGCTTGGCGGTACACCGGCGCGCGGCCTGTCCCGAGCCGACCTCAGAGCGCTGCCAAACTTTGGTCGAGGTAGGGGTTGCCCAGCCATTTGCGCCGGATTCGCTGCAACGTGCCGTCGTCTTCCAGCTCGGCTTGAGCATCCCGGAGTCGCCGGGCGAGGGTCTGGTCAGCCGGCGCCACCGCGATCGCGATGTGCTCCACCGAAAGACCGCGCTGCACCACCTGAACACCCGGGCTGACTCGCTGCACTTTCTTCACCAGTTCGGTCAGCACCGGAGCCAGGGCCATCACGGCATCACAGTGGCCGGTGCTCAGGTCGCTGATCGCGGTGCCAATGGCGCCGTAGTCGTAGCGGCGCAACCGGGCGGCCTTCCCATCGGCGACAAGACGCTCGGCGATCGGCTCACCGGTGTCGCCGCGCCGCACACCGAGGGTCAGACCCGCCAGATCATCGACGCCCTGCAGGTGCGGCAGCCGACCGGTGTCGACGGCCAGCGCCTGCCCAGAGATCAGGTACGGCGCAAGGAACTCCGCCCTGCGTTGCCGGCCCGGCGTCACGGTCACGCCCGTGGCGACGCAGTCATAGCCGCCGGCGCACAGTCGATCGAAGATACCGTCGAAATCCCCGCGGCCGGATCCGTCGGCATCCTGGTAGGCGACGAACTTGACGGACTCGCCGAGCGCACCGGCAAGTTCGGTCATCAGATCAATGTCGAGGCCGGTGTCGTCCGGCATCGCATTGAACGGCGGGTCCGGATAGGCCGCCCCAACTGTGAGGCCGGCCCCCACGATCAGGCGTCTTCCAGAAGATCCGGTGTCACGGCCGACTCGGTGTCGGGCACACCGGACTGTTTGGCTTTGCGGTCTGCCATCGATAGCAGGCGTCGAATGCGTCCTGCCACAGCATCTTTAGTCATCGGCGGATCGGCCAGCCGACCGAGTTCCTCGAGCGATGCCTGCCGGTGGGCGACACGCAGGCTGCCCGCGGCGGCCAAGTGGTCGGGCACCGAATCACCGAGAATCGCCAGCGCACGTTCTACCCGCGCTGCGGCGGCGACCGCGGCACGAGCGGATCGGCGCAGGTTGGCATCATCGAAGTTGGCCAGCCGATTGGCGGTCGCCCGCACCTCGCGGCGCATCCGCCGCTCCTCCCAGGTCAGCCGGGTGTCCTGAGCGCCCATGCGCGTCAGCAGCGCACCGATTGCCTCACCATCGCGGACCACCACCCGGTCGCTGCCCCGTACCTCGCGGGCCTTCGCGCTGACGCCGAGGCGGCGGGCCGCGCCGACGAGTGCCAACGCCGCCTCGGGGCCCGGGCAGCTGACCTCCAGCGCTGACGAACGTCCCGGCTCGGTGAGCGACCCGTGCGCCAAAAATGCTCCGCGCCAGGCGGCCTCGGCGTCTGCAACGCTGCCACCGACTACCTGGGCGGGCAGGCCACGCACCGGTCGGCCCCGCAGGTCGAGCAGGCCCGTCTGCCGCGCCAGCGCCTCACCGTCGCTGGTGACCCGCAGCACGTACCGCGTGCTCTTGCGGATGCCACTGGCAGACAGCACATGGACCACCGCGTTGTAGCCGTAGAGATCGTGGATGTCCTTGCGTAGCCGACGCGCGATGACGCCCAGGTCAACCTCAGCCTCGACCACCACCCGCCCCGACACGATGTGCAGCCCGCCGGCAAAACGCAGCAGGGAAGCCACCTCGGCTCGGCGTGCGCTCACCGAAGTAACCACTAACCGGCTGAGCTCATCCTTGACCTCGGCTGTCATCGCCACGGGTCGTCACCTCTCGGTCCGTTCGCTGTCGGTGCGGGCGCAGTCGGCGGTGTCGTCTGGGTCGGTCCGGTCGGCGCCATCGGCCGCCCACGAACCCTTTCCAGCGCCGCGGCCAACTTCGCCGGGTCATGTAAAGGTGTACCAGGTCGCGCAACTTCAGCATATTCAACGTTGGCGTCCAGGATGCCCGCGGTCCGGCGCAGTTGCTCCCGCTCGCGGTCACTCGGCACCCGGCTCGAATCGACGATGATGTCATCCACGGTGAACTGCGGCGCATGCTGGGCGAGCACGTGGATATGTCGCTCGACGGAGAAACCCGCCGTCTCCCCCGGCTCGGCCACCAAATTGAGCACCAGGGCGCGTCGAGCCGTAGTCGCCTGTAATGCCGCCGCCAGCTGCGGCACCAGGACGTGCGGGATGACGCTGGTGAACCACGAACCCGGTCCGAGCACCACCAGGTCAGCGTTCATGACCGCATCGACCGCCTGTCGGGTCGCGGGCGGATCGCCCGGTAGCAGCCGCACTCTGCGGACCTTGCCCACGGTGGTGGCAATCGCCACCTGACCGCGGATCGCGCGGCTGACCCGGGGGTCGGACTCCAGGCCCACGACATCGGCCTCGATACCGAGCCCAACCGGGCTCATCGGGAGCACCCGGCCATTGACGCCCAGAACGCGGCCCAGTTCGTCGAGCGCCGCGACGGGGTCTGCAAGCACCTCCATGAGACCCGCCAGCATCAGGTTGCCGATCGGGTGGCCCGCCAGCGCGCCGCTGCCGCCGAACCGATGCTGGATTATCGTCGCCCACAGCCGACCATGTGGGCTGTCGGAAGCCAACGCTGCCAACGCCATTCGGAGATCCCCTAGTGGCACCACATCTAATTCGCTGCGCAGCCGGCCAGACGAACCCCCGTCGTCGGTGACGGTGACTACTGCGGTGACATACGGGGTGAGCCGGCGTGCCGCCGATAGCGTGGCGTAGAGCCCATGGCCACCACCGAGCGCGACGATTCGGGCACTCATTCGCGACCCAGATCCCGGTGCAGCACCCGAACTGTCAGGAAATCCCCGGCCTGCAGACGATCCGAGAGCGCCTCGGCCATCGCCACGCTGCGATGCTTGCCGCCCGTGCACCCGATGGCGACGGTCATGTATCTCTTCCCCTCCCGACGGTATCCCTCGATCACGACACCCAACAGCCGATGGTAGGAATCGAGGAATTCGACGGCGCCGGGCTGGCCGAGCACGTAGTCGCGGACCTCGGGATGCTGCCCGCTGTGCGGGCGAAGAGTGTCAACCCAATGCGGGTTGGGCAGGAACCGGACGTCCATCACGGTGTCGGCATCCATCGGCAACCCGTACTTGTACCCGAAAGACTCCACGGTGACGTTGGTGTGCGCCACAGTCTCGCCACCGAATGCCCGCTCGATGCTCTCACGCAACGCGGGAACCGACAGTTCCGAGGTGTCAATCACCAGGTCGGCGGCGGCTCGCACCGGTGCCAGCATCGCCCGTTCCGCGGCGATGCCCTCGGCAAGGGTCTGGTTGCCCTGCAACGGATGACTTCGGCGATTCTGCTCGTACCTCCGCACCAGGATGTCGTCGGCAGAATCCATGAACAGCACCTGCGGCGTGATGTTTCGGGTCGCCAGTTCGCTGCGCACCCAGTCCAGATCGCCGGTGAAGCCCCGGGAGCGCACGTCCATCACCACCGCAAGCTGGGTGATACGTGAACCCGCGGCGAGTCCCAGATCGACCATCTGAGCGATCAGTTCAGGCGGCAGGTTGTCGGCGACATACCAGCCGAGATCTTCTAGTACCTTGGCGGCGGTGCCCCGGCCGGCACCGGACAGGCCAGTGACGAGCACCACGTCGATGCCATTGGATTCCAGTTGCCCCCCGGCGCCGGCACTGGCAGACCCTTCACGCAGTTCCTCGTACATTCCCTGCTCTGTCATCCCGATACTCTGTTCTGATCATTGCCGATATCCGGAGCCGACACTCCCGAATCAACCTTAGAGTCTGGCTCCGCATCGAATTCCGCATCGGATTCGGCATCGGATTCGGCATCGACTCGGGCATGGACTTCGGCATCCCCGGCAACCAGGGAAACAGGCCCGGCTTCCCCGACCCGCGGGTCGTCGGCCGGACAACCCAGCGCCTCGAGCACGGCCCGCGCCGTCGCGACTCCAATTCCCGGTACTGCGGTGATCTCCTCGAGGCTGGCTTGTTTCAGCCTCGCCACCGACCCGAAGTGGCTGACCAGAGCCTTGCGGCGATGCTCCCCCAGTCCGCGCACCGAATCGAGCGCTGACGCGGTCATGCGTTTGGAGCGCTTGCTGCGATGGTAGGTGATGGCGAACCGGTGGGCTTCGTCGCGCACCCGTTGCAGCAAATACATCCCGTCGCTGTTGCGCGACAGGATCACCGGCTCCTGCACCGTCCCCTCGTAGGCCGGCACCCACACCTCTTCCAAACGTTTGGCCAGCCCGATCACCGCGACATCGGCGATGTTCAAATCCTCGAGAACCGCGGCAGCGGCATTGACCTGGGGGGCTCCGCCGTCGACGACGAACAGGTTAGGCGGGTAGGCGAACCTGGCCGGACGAGCGCTTGCGGCAGAACCATGTTCGGGGCGGGCTTCCGCCCCGGAGTGCTGAGCATCGCGCAGGTGGTATTGGAACCGCCGACGGGTTACTTCCGCGATAGAGGCGACGTCGTCGGAACGGCCATCGCCGGCCGCGTCCCTGATCGCATAGTGCCGATAATCGGCCTTCCGCGGCAGTCCATCCTCGAACACCACCAGAGAGGCCACTACGTCGGTCCCCTGCACATGGCTGACGTCGACGCACTCGATGCGCAACGGCGCGTCTTCGAGGCCAAGGGAATCTTGAATACTCTGTAGCGCAGAGCTTCTCGCGGTGAAGTCGCCGGCCCGCTTCAGTTTGTGCTGGGCTAGCGCCTCCTGCGCGTTGCGCTGGACTGTCTCGGCGAGCGCCCGCTTGTCCCCGCGTTGCGGGACCCGAAGCGACACCCGCGAACCCCGCAGCTGACTCAGCCAAGTCTCCAGCTGCTCGGCGTTGCCCCCTAAGACGGGTACCAGAACCTCCCGCGGCACCGGGTTCGTGGCCTCGTCGACCGCAGCGCCGAGCTCGGCCTGATCGCCGTAATACTGCGTCACGAACTGTTCGACCAGGTATTCCGTGGTGGATTGACTCGGCTCACCAGACTTTTCGATGACCCATCCACGTTGCCCCCGGACGCGCCCGCCCCGAACGTGGAACACCTGCACTGCCGCTTCCAACTCATCTTCGGCGAAGGCCACAACGTCGGCATCGGTGCCGTCACCCAACACCACTGCCTGCTTCTCAAGCGCCCGCCGCAGCGCGGAGATATTGTCGCGCAGCCTGGCGGCCCGCTCGAAATTCAACTCAGCGGCGGCGGCATTCATCTGCTGTTCCATGTCGCGGATCAGGCGGTCGGTCTTACCTGCGAGAAAGTCACAGAAGTCGAGCACGATTTGACGATGCTCCTGCGCACTGACTCGACCGATGCACGGCGCCGAGCATTTGTCGATGTATCCGAGCAGACACGGTCGTTCAATCTGCTTGTGCCGCTTAAACACTCCCCCTGAGCACGTTCGCGCTGGAAAAACTCGCGTCAATAGGTCCAGCGTTTCGCGGATCGCCCAGGCGTGCGAGTACGGGCCGAAATAGCGAACTCCCTTGCGGCGTGGACCGCGATAAACCATCAGCCGCGGGTATTCCTCGTTGAGCGTGACCGCCAACACTGGGTAGGACTTGTCGTCGCGATATCGGATATTGAAACGCGGGTCGAATTCCTTGATCCAGTTGTACTCCAGCTGAAGCGCCTCGACCTCGGTGTTGACGACGGTCCACTCGACCCCGGCGGCGGTTGTCACCATCTGGCGGGTCCGCGGCGCGAGGCCGGCAAGATCGGCGAAGTAGGAATTGAGCCGGCTGCGCAGGCTCTTGGCCTTGCCGACGTAGATGACCCTGCCATGCGCATCGCGGAATCGGTAGACACCCGGTTGGACGGGTATCGACCCCGGCGCGGGTCGGTATGTCGCTGGATCGGGCACGAACCCAGGCTACTGGGGGGCGCCCAAGAAAGGTGCGCCCGAGAAACCGGTCACGTGATGTGGGGCTGGTAGCGCCGCAGCGCGGCACGAACCCGGTCCATCGCCTCTACCGCACGCCCCTTGTCCACGGCCTGGATTGCCATCACCGCCAGATACTCGTCGTCGGGCAGGTCGAGCCGCGCCCAACGTGCGCCGGGGTGAAATGACACACCACGGACTTGACTCCAGGGAAAAAGCCGGTAGCCGAATAGATTTCGCACTGCGACCCCGGCCGGCCCGACCCGCAGCCGAGGTCGCGCGAACAAGCAAACGAACCCGGCGATGACCGCTCCCACCCCCGCAATCGCAACCTGGTCGGCGGTGCGGAAGATCACTCCCGTCGAGGATGCCTTGAGCAGCACACCGACCACGATGTGCGAGGCCAGGATTATGGCCGCCGTTCCGTAGGCAAAAATCGGTGTCAGGTGCGGCTTGACCTCAATGTCCCAGCTCTCGCCGTTGCGTGTTCTCATGAGTTCAGCCGGCGCAGTGTGAGCGCGGTGGAGAGTGCCGCGGCTGCCGCCTGGGCACCTTTATCCTCTAGCGATTCCGGCAGCCCCGCCCGGTCCAGCGCCTGTTGTTCGGTGTTGGTGGTGAGCACCCCGTTGGCGACGGGCGTGGACGTATCCAGCGACACCCGTGTCAGCCCCTGCGTGACCGCGTCACAGACATAGTCGAAATGCGGCGTCGCACCGCGAATCACCACCCCGAGCGCCACCACGGCGTCGTGATTGGCCGCCAATGCCTGGGCAACTACCGGGATCTCGATGGCGCCGAGAACCCGAACGACCGTCGGATTCGCGATACCCGCAGCTGCCGCAGTTATTTTCGCTCCCTCGAGCAGTGCATCGCAGATCGTCTCGTGCCAGGTGCTGGCCACGATGCCCAACGTGATGCCAGAGGCGTCGATCGTGGGCAACTCGGGGACACCCGCAGCAGGGCTCATACGGCGCCGCCAAACTCTCCGGGCAGGGCCTCATCGAAATCCTCCAGGCCAACGAGATCGTGACCCATGCGGTCTCGTTTGGTCATGAGGTACCGAATGTTCTCGGCGTTGGCACGCACCGGCAGCGGGACCCTCTCGATGATATGCAGACCGTACCCGTCCAGGCCGACCCGCTTCGCCGGGTTGTTCGTCAACAGTCGCATCGACCGCACACCGAGGTCGCCGAGGATTTGCGCCCCTATCCCGTAGTCGCGGGCGTCGGCCGGAAGTCCCAGTTTGAGATTGGCGTCGACGGTGTCGTCACCGGCATCCTGGAGTTGGTAGGCCTGCAATTTGTGCATCAGCCCAATACCCCGTCCTTCGTGGCCGCGCATGTACAGCACCACCCCGCGACCTTCGTGGGCCACCAGGGCCAGCGCAGCGTCCAGCTGCGGGCCGCAATCGCAACGACGGGATCCGAACACGTCACCGGTGAGGCACTCGGAGTGCACCCGCACCAATACATCATGCCCGTCACCGTGCGGACCGGCGATGTCGCCGCGGACCAGGGCGACGTGTTCGACCTCTTCGTAGATGCTGGTGTACCCAACGGCCCGGAACTCACCGTGGCGGGTCGGGATGCGCGCTTCGGCGACTCGCTCGATGTGCTTTTCGTGCTTGCGCCGCCACTCGATGAGGTCGGCGATCGAGATCAGAGCCAGGCCGTGCTCGTCGGCGAAGATCCGCAGTTCATCGGTCTGCGCCATAGCCCCTTCGTCCTTCTGGCTGACGATCTCGCAGATCGCGCCGGCGGGTTGCAGACCGGCGAGGCGGGCCAGATCGACCGCGGCCTCGGTGTGACCGGGACGGCGCAGCACGCCGCCGTCCTTGGCCCGCAGCGGGACTACGTGGCCCGGCTTGGTGAACTCGCCCGCGATACTGGCCGGATCGGCCAGTAGCCGCATGGTTGTGGCACGGTCAGACGCCGAAATGCCAGTTCCAACACCGCTTTTCGCGTCGACAGTGACGGTGTAAGCGGTACCGTGCTTGTCCTGGTTGACGGCGTACATCGGCAGCAGACCAAGCCGGTCGCAGATTTGGCCGTCAAGCGGCACGCACAGGTACCCCGAGGTGTAGCGGACCATGAAAGCAACGAGTTCGGGGGTGGCCTTCTCGGCTGCGAAGATCAGGTCGCCTTCGTTCTCGCGGTCCTCATCGTCGATGACGACCACGGCCTTGCCCGCGGCGATGTCGGCCACCGCCCGCTCGACCGAATCAAGCTTCGTCATCTTCACCACCCTGCCGGTCTCGGCGCCAGAACCTACAAAGCGCCCAAGTCCCTCCCTCGAGGACTGCCCTTCAGTATGAACCACGAGCGAGGACCTGTTATTGCCCGCCGGGCTGCCAGCACCAATCGGCCCCGGTCATCCGCAGAACTGTGCGGGTGCTCAGGGCCGAATCTTTGTCGGTTCGAGTGGTTCTTTATCGGTTCGAATGGTGTTGTTGGAGGCGGTCAGGTATCGGGGGGAAATCCCGACCGCCTCCACTCAACACGTCCGCAGCGGAGTCTCCACGGCTCCGGCGGGCGCTCTCTCGGGCGCTGACCATGATTATGCGCAAGCCGCCTGAGCGTGACCTGAGAAAGTGCCAAGAGCCAGCCGTGCGACTAGGGAGCGGCCAATCCCCGGCCATCCGCAGGACAGCACGGGCGGCCGGGCGCCGCGAGGAGGAGTCCCCCACCCGCGCATTTCTCCAGCGCTTCTCTGGCTATGCGGGATGATTCGGGGAGAGCAGTCGCTCAACATACTTGGCTATGACGTCTACCTCGAGATTCACCGGGGCACCCACGTCGGCGCGACCCAGCGTGGTGAGATCCAGCGTAGTCGGGATCAGCGAAACCTCGAACCAGTCGCACCCCAGTGCGGACACGGTCAGCGACACACCGTCGACGGTGATCGACCCCTTCTGCACGACATAGCGGGACAGTGCGGGCGGCAACGCGACCCGCACCACGGTCCAGTGCTCGGAGGGTGTCCGGGACAGAACCTCGCCGGTTCCATCGACGTGACCCTGCACGATGTGCCCGCCCAACCGACTCTGCAGAGCCGCGGCGCGCTCCAGGTTCACCCGGCTCCCGACATCGATGCCGCCCAGGCTCGACCGGTTCAGAGTCTCGTCCATGACGTCGGCGGAGAACGAGCCGTCGGCCGAAACGTGGACAACCGTCAGGCACACGCCGTTGACTGCGATGGAGTCGCCATGCCCGGTGTCCGATGTCACTATCGGCCCCCGGATGACCAGGCGAGCGGAATCACCGAGGTGCTCCCTGCCGACGACTTCGCCTAACTCTTCGACGATCCCGGTGAACACGTCACCAGCCTAGACGTTGAGGGCGCCAGCCCAGATGTCGACCACACCGGCCCAGATGCTGACGGCACCGGCCCAGATGTTGACGGCACCGGCCCAGATGTTGCCGCCACCGGCCCCGGTGAAGACGGCACCAGCCAAGGCGAACGCAACCATTACGATGCAGGCATGCAGAACCGCCTTCTGGCGATCTTCGCCGCTCTTGTCGCCGTTGTATCCCTCGTTGCAGGATGCTCGGATTCGTCGAAGGACTCCGCCAAAGACCTCCCCGACCCGGCCACCCTGCTGACAGCGTCGAGCCAGACCACCAAGGACCAGACCAGCGCGCACCTCAAGCTCACCGTGCAGGGCCAGATCCCCGATCTGCCGGTCGAAACCCTTGTCGGCGATCTGACCCAGACCCCGGCGGTGGCCGCCAAGGGCACCGCCGACATCGTCTTTCTGGGCCAACGGCTCCAAGACGTCGAGTTTGTGGTGTCCGACAGCGACCTCTACGCGGCGATCACCGCAGGGGGCGGCCTGTCGAATTTCGGGCCCGCCTCCGACATCTATGACGTCGCGGCAATCCTTAATCCTGACGTCGGGCTGGCCAACCTGCTGCTGAACTTCTCCGACGCCACCGCCGCGGGCCGCGAGACTGTGGAAGGCGTCGAAACCGTGCGCATCACCGGCAATGTCTCCGCGGATGCGGTCAACAAGATCGCCCCTCAGATCGGTGCGACAGGTCCGGTGCCCGGCACTGTCTGGATCGCCGAGGACGGTGACCACGAGCTGATGCAGGCCCGGTTGGAGCCCAGCCCCGGCAACAGCGTCACCATGACGCTGTCGAAGTGGGGCGAGCCGGTCACGGTCGACAAACCGGCGGTGTGATGCACGGTCTGCCTCCGGCCACCAAGTCGACGTCGGTACTGACGTCCACCAACCGCCGAATCGCGATCAGCGCGGGCAGTCTCGCCGTTGTGCTGGGCGCGCTCGACACCTACGTCGTCGTCACCATCATGACCGACATCATGGCCGACGTCGGCATCGGCGTGAATCAGATTCAGCGGGTCACTCCGATCATCACCGGCTATCTGCTCGGTTACATCGCGGCGATGCCGCTGTTGGGCCGGGCCTCAGACCGGTTCGGCCGCAAGATGCTGATCCAGGTGAGCCTGACCGGGTTCGCGGTCGGATCGGTGATCACAGCGCTGTCCACCGATCTGACCGTGTTGGTCCTCGGCCGCATCATTCAGGGCACCGCCAGCGGCGCGCTGCTGCCGGTGACGCTGGCCTTGGCCGCCGATCTGTGGGCGGCCCGCAATCGCGCGGCGGTGCTTGGCGGTGTGGGTGCCGCCCAGGAATTGGGCAGCGTGCTGGGCCCGATCTACGGAATCTCCCTGGTCTGGCTGTTTCAGCATTGGCAGTCCGTGTTCTGGGTGAATGTGCCGCTGGCGGCGATCGCGATGGTGATGATCCACTTCAGCCTCCCGGGTAGGCAGAAGACCGATGAGCCCGAGAAGGTGGACGTGGTCGGCGGCCTGCTGCTGGCCATAGCACTGGGCCTGGCGGTGATCGGGCTCTACAACCCCGAGCCGGACGGCAAGGACGTGCTGCCCAGTTGGGGACTGCCGGTGCTGATCGCCGCGGCGGTGGCCACCGTCGCGTTCTTCGTCTGGGAGAAATTCGCCCGCACTCGCCTGCTGGAACCCAAGGGAGTGCACTTCAGGCCTTTCCTCGCCGCACTTGGTGCATCACTGGCCGCCGGAGCCGCGCTGATGGTCACTCTGGTCAACGTCGAGCTCTTCGGTCAGGGCGTCCTCGGCCAGGACCAGAACGAAGCTGCCTTCCTGCTGCTGCGATTCCTGGTCGCGCTGCCCGTCGGGGCGCTGCTCGGCGGCTGGCTGGCCACTCGGATCGGCGACCGGATCATCACCTTCGCCGGCCTGCTCATCGCGGCCGGAGGCTATTTCCTGATCTCGCACTGGCCTGTCGACCTCCTGGCGGCCCGCCACGACCTCGGCCTGTTCACCCTGCCCACGCTGGACACCGATCTGGCCATCGCCGGCCTCGGTCTCGGGCTGGTGATCGGCCCGCTGACGTCGGCGACGCTGCGGGTGGTACCTGCTGCTCAGCACGGTATCGCCTCGGCAGCGGTGGTCGTCGCCCGCATGATCGGCATGCTGATCGGCATCGCGGCGCTGAGCGCATGGGGGCTCTACCGGTTCAATCAGCATCTGGCCAGCCTTCCGGCCAGTGCGACCGGCGACACACTCGCCGAACGGTTGTCAGCCGAGGCCGGCAGGATCCGCGAAGCCTACGTGCTGCAGTATGCCGAGATTTTCACCATCACCGCGGTGGTGTGTGTGGTGGGAGCCGTGCTTGGGCTGCTCATCGCCGCCCGCGACGATCAAGCCGAGGAGCCGGAACCCGGCCGCGAGCCTCAGCAGCGCTCGAGCCCGCGCGCCATGAGCTGAGGTTTGTCGACCGGCCTGGATTTCTCAGTGATCAGACCCCGCCACACCTCACGGATCACGGCCGTGAAGCTGCGTGGGGGAACCGAGCTGACGTTCAGCCCGTCCTGAAGTGCAGTCATGCCCTTGTCCTTCGTTCACGTGTTCATGCTCATGTATTCATGCTCATGTGGTCATGCTCAACGATGCGCCACTCGTCGGTGAAGGCGCTATCCGTACGCCGGGACCCCGAAATCTATGACCGGCTTCTGGGACAAGTGTACCGAGACTGGGGCGCCAACACCCCCCTCGCCGCCCCCGAAACGGGGTGTGAAACCGGACACCCAGGTCGAGAAATATCGTCTTGAGGAAATGTTGGAAACGATTGGATAACAGGCCAATCGCGTTCCGGTTACTAGGCCGGTTTGAGGCTGAGCAGCACGTCCGGCCCCAGAGAATCGGTTCCATCGAACCGCCACCGCTGGGCATGCGCGATGCTGAGCACGCCGACGTCATCGACGGCGGCGATGGGGCCTCCCAGGAGAATCGGTGCGACGTAGGCGAGAATCCGATCGATCGCCCCGGCGCGCAGGAACGCGCCGGCAAGTGTCGGACCGCCCTCCAGCAGTACATCAGTACGGTCCGACAGCGCTTTGATGACCTCGTGAGGATCCCGGGTGCGGATCACCATCGTCGGTGCGTCGTCGTTTAAAACCCTTGCATCCAGAGAAATCTCGCGCTCTCCAACCACCACCCGCAGTGGCTGGTTCTCTGCCAGGCTGCCGTCAGGCAGCCGGGCGGTCAGCTTGGGGTCGTCGACGAAGATCGTGCCGGTTCCGACCACGATCGCATCGGCGGCGGCGCGTCGACGGTGCACGTCGGCTCGTGCCGCCTCGCTGGTGATCCACTGGCTCGTTCCATCGGCAGCGGCGCTACGTCCATCGACGCTGGTGGCGAATTTCCACGTCACGTGGGGCAATCCAGTGCGCTGTTTGTGCAGCCACTCCCGCAGTGCACCTCCGCCAACCGATTCGGACAACACCCCGGCGGTGACGTCGATCCCGGACTCAGTCAGCCGGGCCGCGCCGCCGGCCGCGATTGGGTCGGGATCCGGCACGGCGAAAACAACCGACGAAACCTGTGCTGCCACAAGTGCATCGGTACATGGCGGGGTACGGCCGAAATGGTTGCAAGGCTCCAGGGTCATGACCGCCGTACCGCCGACCGCCCGGCTGCCGGCCCGGCGCAGAGCTAACACCTCGGCATGCGGGCCGCCGGCTGGTGACGTCGCACCAACACCTGCGACCTCGCCGTCGCTATCCAGGATCACAGCGCCCACAGGTGGATTCGGGTAGGTGCGGCCCTTGACCCGATCAGCCTGCGCCATGGCCGCCCGCATTGCGGCGTCGAGATTCATAACGCCAGATGTTTGGACGTGTCCGCGGCCTGCCGCCGCAGTGC
>JAHZIT010000068.1 GCA_022601275.1 Actinomycetes bacterium | reverse complement strand
GCGACCAGCTCATCACCCCGGTCGCCGCTGAGCCAGCTGATCTTCTGCGTGATGAAGAAGCCCTCGCCCAGCGCAGTCTGCTTAGGGCCGACGACATCGACCAGCTCAGCAGCGACGCCCACTTCCTCGCCGGGGCGAAGGTAGCGGTGATAGGTCTGTTCACAGTTGGTGGCGACCACGCCGACATACCCGGCATCGTCGAACAATGCGAGCATTTTGCCGAGCGGATCATCGTCGGGGCGGACACCGCCTAGCCCCATCATCGTCCACACTTGGATCATCGCCGGCGGTGCGACCACTCCCGGATGGCCGGCCGCCTTCGCGGCAGCCTCATCGACGTAAATCGGGTTCCGGTCGCCCATCGCGTCCAGCCAGTGGTCAATCATCGGCTGGTTTACCGGATGGCGACCGGTCCGCAGCTCGCTCTTCCCTTCGGCCTTGACCCGCTCCGCGGCAGCCTTGATGTCCTCCACGCCTGTCGGCTCTTCGCGCAAGCGCTCATCTGCGCCCGCCTGCTCTTCGCGCAAGCGCTCATCGCCGCTCAACGTGGCACCCGCGGCACGTTCAGCCCGGCGGCAGCGATCATCTCGCGCATCACCTCGTTCACACCCCCGCCGAAGGTGATCACCAGATTGCGCTTGGTCATCTTGTCCAACCAGTCGAGCATTTCTCCGGTGTCCGGATCCGCCGGGTTGCCGTACCTGCCAACGATCTCCTCCGCCAACCGGCCGACATCCTGAATACGTTCGGTGGAAAAGACTTTCGTGGCCGCGGCGTCGGCGACCGCAATGGTCTCGCCGGAAGCAGCCACCTGCCAGTTGAGTAGTTCATTCACCCGCCAGATTGCCTTGATCTGCCCCAGCAGCCGCTGCACGTCGCCGTGCTCTATCGGAGTGACACCATCCGACCCCGGCTTTGAAGCCCACGCACAGACCCGGTCGTAGATGCCGGCGACGCGTCCTGCCGGACCCAGGCCGACCCGCTCATGGTTGAGCTGAGTGGTGATGAGTTTCCATCCGCCGTTCTCCTCGCCAACCAGCATTTCAGCAGGAACTCGGACATCGTTGTAGTACGACGCATTCGTGTGGTGAGCGCCGTCGGACAGGATGATCGGAGTCCAGGAGAAGCCTGGATCCTTGGTGTCGACGATGAGAATCGAGATGCCCTTGTGCTTGGCGGCATTCGGATCGGTGCGACACGCAAGCCAGATGTAGTCGGCGTCATGGGCACCGGTGGTCCACATCTTCTGTCCGTTGACGATGTACTCGTCGCCGTGCCGGATCGCCGTCGTTCGTAGCGCGGCAAGGTCAGTGCCGGCTTCAGGTTCGGAGTAGCCGATGGCGAAATGCAGTTCACCTGAGAGGATTCCGGGCAGAAACTTCTTCTTCTGTTCCTCTGTGCCGTACACCTGCAGCGTGGGTCCCACTGTCTGCAAAGTGACCAATGGCAACGGGACATCCGCTCTGTTGGCCTCGTTGACGAAGATTTGCTGCTCGATGGGACCGAAGCCCAAACCGCCATACTCCTTGGGCCAGCCGACCGCTAATTTGCCGTCGGCGCCCATCCGTTTGATCACCGCCCGATAGGCTTCGTTATGCCGGTTCGACTCCATCTCCTCGGCCTCGGCGGGCGTGATGAGCGTCGAGAAATACTGCCTCAGTTCGGTTTGCAGCTTCCGCTGCTCGGGTGTCAGTTCTATGTACATTTATGCTCCCGCCCATGTCGAGGCCCCGACAAGATCCAGCCTGTGAGTGGGGCCGCCCAACAGTCGGGTCAGGTCCTTGATCGAGGAGTAGTAGCGGTCCATCGGATAGGTGATATCCATACCCATGCCGCCATGCAGGTGATGACAAGTCCGCATCGCAGGCGGCGCCTGCGAGGTGAGCCAGTATCCGAGGATCGCCAGTTCGCTGTCGACGTCTGATTCGGAATCATCTCCCTCGGCCAGCAGCCAAACCGCCGATGTGGCCACCAAAGAAATCGTGCGAGATGCGATATAGACCTCAGAAAGCTGAGCCGCCACCGTCTGGAAAGTGGACAGCGGCCGACCGAACTGTTCCCTGGTAGCCACGTAGTCGGCGGTGAGCCGCAATGCACCGGCCACCAGGCCGGCGGCAAAGGCGCCGATCATCGCCAAGACCAGTTGGTTGACCCGGCGCGCCGTTGCGCCCTCCAAGACATCGGCAGCCCCGACCGCAACATCGACGAACGAGACTACGAATTCGTCAGAGCCGTTTGAGGTCGGCGTCTTCGTGACCGTCAATCCGTCGGCTTTGCCGGAGACGACCGCAACGCCGCTATCGGTGCTGACGATGATCCAATCTGCCTGTTCCGCGTAGCCCACGGCAACCTTGGTGCCGTTGAGCGTGTTCCCGACAAGGGTCGTCGCCGGTTGATCAGGCAGCGATGCGCCCGGCTCACCCAGAGCGAAGGTCAGCATCGAGCCCTTCGCGACGCCGGCCAGATAACGGTCCTGCTGGGCTTCGGAACCCATATCCAGCAGTACCGCGGTGGAACCGAGGGTGGCCAGCGCCGAACTGACCGTGCCTCGCCTGCCGATCTCGGTCAGCGCGGTCGCAATCTCGGCCAGCCCGACACCGTCGCCGCCGAGTCGTTCCGGCACAGCCAGAGCAGGCACGCCGCCGGCGACCAATGCCTCCCAGCTGTTTTCGCGGTCGAGCACCGAAGTGACCACATCGGCGACCGCCTGCTGCCCTTCATCGGGACTGAAATCCACCCGATTCCTCCTTGATCCGATTGTGCTCAGCGAGCCTCGAGGCTATCGGCGCCCGTGTAATCCACCTGCCAATGCCTGATTCCGTTGAGCCAGCCCGACCGTAGCCGCTCCGGCTCGCTGATCGGCTTGAGGTCGGGCATATGGTCGGCCACTGCGTTGAAGATCAAATTTATGGTCATCCGGGCCAGGTTGGCGCCTATGCAATAGTGCGCACCTGTACCGCCGAACCCGACGTGCGGATTCGGATCCCGCAGAATGTTGAAGGTTTGGGGGTCATCGAAAACATCTTCATCGAAGTTGGCCGACCGGTACGACATCACCAGCCGCTCCCCCTTCTTGATCTGCACGCCGGCCAATTCGGTGTCCTCTTTGGCGGTTCGCTGGAACGACGTGACCGGGGTTGCCCAGCGAACGATCTCGTCGACTGCGGTACCCGGGCGCTCCTTCTTGAACAGCTCCCACTGCTCGGGGTGGTCGGCGAACGCGATCATGCCGTGAGTGATCGAGTTGCGGGTGGTCTCGTTGCCCGCGACGGCAAGCATGACGACGAAGAAGCCGAATTCGTCGTCAGAGAGCTTCTCGCCGTCGAGGTCGGCCTGGATCAGCGCCGTGACAATGTCGTCGGTCGGGTTCTTGCCGCGCTCGTCGGCCATCGCCATCGCGTACATGATCAGCTCCAGCGAGGACTGCGCGGGATCGACGTCGGCGTACTCGGGATCCTCGGCACCAGTCATCTCGTTGGACCAGCGGAACAGCTTGTCGCGGTCCTCCTGGGGTACGCCGAGCAGACCCGCGATGGCCTGTAACGGCAACTCGCATGACACCTGCTCGACGAAGTCGCCACTTCCCTCGGCGGCCGCGGTCTTGGCGATGGCCTGAGCGCGCTGTGCGAGTTCCTCCTCGAGCCGTCCAACCGCACGCGGTGTAAACCCGCGCGAGATGATCTTGCGCAGCCGGGTGTGGTGCGGCGCATCCATGTTGAGCATGACGCTGCGCTGCATCTCGATCTTGTCGAAGGTCATGTCCTTCGGCCAGACCGGGATCACGCCGTTCTGCCAGCTGGAGAAGATGTCGCTGCGACGGGAGACCTCCTTGACGTCCGCGTGCTTGGTGACAAGCCAGTAACCCTTATCGTCGAAGCCTCCGGTGCCGCCGGGAACATCGACCCAGTGCAGCGGCTCGGACGACCGACGCAGCGCGGCGAGCTCGGCCTCGGGCAAGCCGGCCAGGTTGACGTCGGGATCGAGGAAGTCGAAGCCGGACGGGATCTCGGGGGCATGAATGTCAGGCGATGAGCCCTGCGGGGAAGTCACAGTATGCACTCCTCAATTGCAACGTGTTCTAGTGCCAGTAAAACATGCCTCCTACGCAGATCAAAGGCATGGCTGCATCGCGGCTTGTCAGCGTTATGAAACGTGTTCTAGCCTGGCGCGTATGGGTAACCCTGTCATAGTCGAAGCCACTCGCAGCCCCATCGGCAAGCGGAAAGGATGGCTATCAGGACTGCACGCTACCGAGTTGCTCGGGGCTACTCAGCGGGCGCTCGTCGAGAAGGCGGGCATGGACTCCAGCTTCCAGGCCGACCATGTCGAACAGGTCATCGGTGGGTGCGTGACACAGTTCGGCGAGCAGTCCAACAACATCACCAGGGTGGCGTGGCTGGTGGCCGGGCTGCCCGATCAGGTGGGCGCGATGACGGTCGACTGCCAGTGCGGCAGCGGGCAGCAGGCCAACGGGTTGGTCGCCGGCCTGATCGCCGCGGGCGCCATCGACGTCGGCATCGCCTGCGGTATCGAAGCGATGAGCCGCGTCGGCCTCGGCGCCAACGCCGGCCCTGATCGCAGCATCATCCGGCCCAAGTCATGGGACATAGACCTACCCGATCAGTTCACCGCCGCAGAGCGGATCGCCAAGCGCCGCGCCATCACCCGCGAGGAAATCGACCAGTTCGGATTCGACTCGCAGCGCAAGGCCAAGCAGGCCTGGGCCGAGGGCCGGTTCGACCGCGAGATCAGCCCCATCGAGGCGCCGGTCCTCGACGAGAACAAGCAGCCAACCTCTGAGCGGGCTTTCGTGCAACGCGATCAGGGCCTCCGCGACACCACGTTAGAAGGTCTGTCGTCTCTTAATCCGGTTCTGGAAGGCGGTATCCACACTGCGGGAACGTCTTCCCAGATCTCCGACGGTGCCGCCGCGGTGCTGTGGATGGACGAAGAGAAGGCCAGGGCTCTGGGCCTGAAACCGCGGGCCCGCATCGTCAGCCAAGCGCTCATCGGCGCCGAACCTTACTACCACCTCGACGGCCCCGTTCAGTCCACGGCGAAGGTTCTGGAGAAGGCGGGGATGAAAATGGGTGACATCGACATCACCGAGGTCAACGAAGCCTTCGCGTCCGTGGTGCTGTCGTGGGCCAGGGTGCACGAGCCAGACATGGCTACCGTCAACGTCAACGGTGGCGCCATCGCGTTGGGCCATCCCGTCGGCAGTACTGGCAGCCGACTCATCACCACGGCGCTGCACGAGTTGGAGCGCACCGACAAGACCACTGCACTGATCACGATGTGCGCCGGTGGAGCGTTGTCCACCGGAACTATCATCGAGCGGATCTAGCGGGTGTGCCCGTGATATCGGCAGCCGACCGCATCGCTGCGGCTCAGACCTATATCGATGCACTGGCCAGCCACGACGCCGCCGCGGTGCCGTTCACGCACGACTGCACGCGCATCGAGTTCGGACTGAAGACCGGTTTCTCGGGAGATCATCTGCGCCGCAGTCTTAATCGCGGTCTGCAGTACCGAGTGATCAAGTCGATCACGGTGCCGGAGTTCACCATCGACGGCGACACGGTGCGGGCCCGGTTCGATTTGTCGACCAAACCGGCGGTGGCCGGACGTCGCATCGGTGCCCACATCGACGAGACGTTCCGCATTCCGGCCGACGACCCCACCGGGAAGGCGCAAATCCACCATATCCGGGCCGACGTCCGGCCGTTCCTCACCCGATAGGATCCACAGATGGCCAAACAACCACGTCCCCTGAGCCCCAAGCAGGTTGAAGGACTCAATTCAAAGGCGGTCGGAATCGGCATCAAGTGGATGTCGCGGTTCAACACCTGGGCGTTCAAAGCCACCGGCGGCCGACTCGGGTCCAAGTGGCGTGGCGGGGCCAACCGTTTCAGCGCTCCCCCTCCTGTCGGAATCCTGACGACCACCGGTCGCAAGTCCGGCGAAGCCAGGGAGAGCCCGCTGATATTCCTGCGCGAAGGGGATCGGGTGATACTTGTCGCCTCGCAAGGCGGCCGCGCCAACAACCCGATGTGGTACTTGAATGTTCAGGCTGATCCCAGGGTCACTTTCCAGATCAAGAACGAGGTTCTCGAACTCACCACTCGCGACGCGACCGACGCCGAACGTGACGAGTACTGGCCCAAGCTCGATGCGTTGTATCCGGACTTCGCCAACTACCGGACCTACACCGACCGCAAGATTCCGATACTCATCTGCGATCCCGCCTGATCAAGCGCCGTAGACCGGCACCGGGCGCCGAGCCTCGGCCAGCAGATCGGTGACCACCGGCCCCAGTTCGGCCGGATCCCATCTGGCATGCCGGTCGATCTGCGGGCCGTGGGCCCACCCTTCCGCGACCCGGATCTTGCCGCCCTCGACCTCGAACACCCGGCCGGTGACGTCTCGGGATTCTGCGCTGCCCAGCCACACCACCAGCGGCGAGATGTTCTCTGGCGCCATTGCGTCGAAATCGGCGTCCTGAGTCGCCATCATGTCGGCAAAGACGGTTTCGGTCATCCTGGTGCGCGCCGACGGTGCGATCGCGTTGACGGTGACCCCGTAGCGGCCCATCTCGGCGGACGCGACCAGCGTCAGGGCCGCTATCCCCGCCTTGGAAGCGCTGTAATTCGCCTGTCCCACACTGCCTTGCAAGCCTGCACCGGAACTGGTGTTGATGATGCGGGCATCCACACTCTCGCCCGCCTTGGACTTCGCGCGCCAGTATGCGGCGGCGTGCCGCATCGTGGCGAAGTGCCCCTTGAGATGCACGGCGGTGACGGCGTCGAACTCTTCTTCGCTGGTGTTGGCGAACATCCGGTCGCGGACGATGCCCGCGTTGTTCACCAGGATGTCCAAAGAGCCGAAACTGTCGGTAGCGGTCCGGATGAGGCCCTCGGCTTGCGCCCAGTCCGCGACGTCGGCCCCATTGGGTACGGCTTCGCCACCGGCGGCGACGATTTCGTCTACGACACCCTGCGCGGCGCTGCCCCCGCCGGCGGCCGAGCCATCGAGTCCTACGCCGATATCGTTGACCACGACCCGTGCGCCTTCGGCCGCGAACGCCAGAGCGTGCGCTCGCCCGATCCCGCCACCTGCGCCCGTCACGATGGCCACGCGGCCGTCCAGCAATCCCATTTCCTATTCTCCCATTTCGTCGCGGCGTGATTGATGCACTATTTGATGTCGGCGGTTGTGGTCGACAGGTAGTGCGGCGGTTCTCCTCCACCGTGCACCTCAAGCGATGCACCGCTGATGTACGACGCTGCATCCGAGGCGAGAAACGCGGTGGCCCAGCCGATGTCCTCGGGCCTGCCGAGCCTGCCGAGTGGCACGTTGCCTGAGATCGCGGCGATGGAATCGGCGTCGCCGTAGAACAGCTCCGACTGCTCCGTCTCGACCATGCCGACCACCACCGAGTTCACCCGTACCTTCGGAGCCCACTCGACCGCCAGCGTGCTGGTCATGTTCTCGACGCCGGCCTTGGCCGCACCGTAGGCCACGGTTCCCGGAGTTGGACGTCGGCCGCTCACGCTGGTGATGTTGATGATTGATCCGCCGGCAATCTGGTTCTGCATCACTGCGTTGGCGTGCGTCGAGACCGACAGCGCACCAAGCAGATTGAGCTCGATGATCTTCCTGCTGAACTTGGCTGACGATTCGGCCGCGAGCACGTAGGGCGACCCTCCCGCGTTGTTGACCACCACGTCCAGGCGGCCGTGGTCTGTCACGATCGCCGAGACCAGCCCCTTGACCGACTCGTCGTCACGGATGTCGCAGGAATGGAACTCATAGGGCAGACCCTGCACCGGGCGGCGCGCGCAAGTCACCACAGTCGCACCCTGGTCGGTGAAGACCTTGCTGATACCAGCGCCGACGCCGCGTACCCCTCCGGTCACGAGCACGACGCGACCCGCCAGCCCGAACCGGATGGAGCGAAGAGCGCTGTCGACGGTGTCAGTCACTGTGCTAGCGTACCAAGCAAGTGCTTGCTTAGGTAGCCGCCCCAGGACACCCAGGAGTCCCGTTGACCATCGCCTCGAAAACTGTGGAGCCGGGCATCGTCTCGGTCACCGTCGACTACCCGCCCGTCAACGCGATTCCGTCGCACGGCTGGTTTGAACTCGGTGATGCCATCACCGCCGCAGGCCGAGACCACAACACCCACGTGGTAATCCTGCGCGCCGAGGGGCGCGGATTCAACGCTGGTGTGGACATCAAGGAGATGCAACGGACGAAGGCAGAGGGGGCGGGATTCACTGCGTTACTCGATGCCAACCGCGGCTGCTTTCACGCTTTCCGTTCGGTGTACGAGTGCCAGGTTCCGGTCGTCGCCGCGATCAACGGCTTCTGCGTTGGTGGGGGCATCGGACTCGTCGGCAACGCTGATGTGCTGGTGGCCTCCGACGACGCGACCTTCGGACTGCCCGAGGTTGAACGCGGTGCGCTGGGGGCCGCCACTCACCTATCACGCCTGGTACCCCAGCACATGATGCGACGGCTGTTCTTCACCGCGGCCACAGTGGACGCCCAAACGCTGCACCACTTCGGATCGGTACACGCGGTGGTTCCGCGGGCAGAACTCGACGAGGCCGCGCTCAGCGTCGCCCGTGACATCGCCGCCAAGGACACTCGGGTGATCCGCGCCGCGAAGGAAGCGCTGAACCTCATAGACGTCCAGAAAGTGAACTCCAGTTATCGCATGGAACAGGGTTTCACGTTCGAGCTGAACCTCGCCGGGGTGGCCGATGAGCACCGCGACGCGTTCGCCGGCACAGACAAGGGGAAGCATGCCTGACAAGACGAGCACGTTGGACGAGGCGGTCTCGTCCATCGAAAGCGGTATGACCATCGGCATCGGCGGTTGGGGTTCCCGGCGCAAGCCGATGGCGTTCGTGCGTGCCCTGCTGCGCACTGACGTCACCGATCTCACCGTAGTCACCTACGGCGGCCCCGACCTCGGCCTGCTGTGCTCGGCACGCAAGGTCAGGCGGGCCTACTACGGCTTCGTGTCACTGGACTCGCCGCCGTTCTACGACCCTTGGTTCGCAAAGGCCCGCACTTCGGGGAGCATCGAGTCACGCGAGATGGACGAGGGCATGCTGCGCTGTGGGCTTCAAGCCGCGGCGCAGCGGCTGCCGTTCCTCCCGATTCGTGCCGGGCTCGGCAGCGACGTCCGATCCTTCTGGGGTGACGAGCTCAAAACGGTGTGCTCGCCCTACGCCACCGACGGGGCATTCGAGGAGCTCGTCGCCATGCCCGCTCTGAAGCTGGACGCGGCGTTCGTGCACATGAATATCGGCGACGCACAGGGCAATGCGGCCTACACCGGAATCGACCCCTACTTCGACGACCTGTTCCTGATGGCCGCGGAGAAACGCTACCTCTCGGTCGAGCGGGTCGTGCCCACTGAAGAACTCGTGAATTCTGTTCCACCACAAGCGCTGTTGATCAATCGAATGATGGTGGACACCGTCGTCGAGGTGCCCAATGGTGCCCACTTCACCACGGCCGAGCCAGATTACCGGCGCGACGAGAAATTCCAGCGCCACTATGCCCGAGCGGCCGGATCCGACCAGACGTGGGAAGCTTTCGTCGAGACGTACCTGGCCGGCAGCGAGGCCGACTACCAGGCAGCAATCGGAAAATTCGCGGCAACGTCGGAGGCAGATATGGAGGTAGCCAAGTGATTTCCGTGACCCGCGCCGAGGTGTGCACCGTGGCGTGCGCCGAGCTCTTCCGCGATGCCGGGGAGATCATGATCAGCCCGATGACAACCGTCGTCTCGATCGGCGCCAGGCTGGCGCGGCTGACATTTTCGCCAGACATCCTGCTGACCGACGGCGAAGCCCGAATCATCGCCGATACTCCGGCCATCGGCGCAGCAGCCGCGATCGAGGGCTGGATGCCTTTCGGTCGGGTCTTCGAGACACTGGCATGGGGCCGTCGCCATGTCGTGATGGGCGCGAACCAGATTGACCGCTACGGCAACCAGAACCTGTCGGCATTCGGGCCGCTGCAACATCCGACCCGCCAGATGTTCGGCGTCCGGGGCGCACCAGGCAACACGATCAACCACGCCACCAGCTATTTCGTCGGCAACCACTCCACGCGGGTGTTCGCCGACTCCGTCGACATCGTGTCCGGGATCGGTTGGGACAAAATCGATTCAGAAAATCCCGCGTACCGCTTCGTCAACGTGCATCGTGTGGTGTCCAACCTCGGCGTCTTCGACTTCAACGGCCCAGAACACCAGATGCGGGCTGTGTCGCTACACCCGGGTGTCGAGGCCGGGCAGGTAGCCGAGAACACCTCCTTCGAGGTGCACGGGCTGGCCACCGCGGAGACCACCCGGCTGCCGTCCGCTGAGGAGCGGCGGCTCATTCGGGAGGTCATCGATCCGAAGTCGCTGCGCGACAAAGAAGTCAAGATAGTCAAAGAAGTCACGGCATGACGGGCGCAAGGCTGAAGACTCCGCTGACCGAACTGGTCGGCATCGAGCATCCCATCGTCCAAACCGGCATGGGCTGGGTGGCGGGCGCCCGCCTGGTCGCAGCGACATCCAATGCGGGTGGGTTGGGCATCCTGGCATCTGCCACCATGACACTCGACGAGCTCCGGACTGCGGTCGCCAAGGTCAAGACCGCGACCGATAAGCCTTTCGGCATCAACATCCGCGCCGACGCCGGGGACGCCAGCCAGCGCGTCGACCTCCTGATCAGCGAAGGAGTCAGCGTCGCCTCCTTCGCCCTGGCACCCAAACCGGAACTCATCGCCAGACTCAAAGACGCAGGCGTCATAGTCATTCCATCGGTCGGGCTGGCCAAACACGCCAAGAAAGTCGCGGGCTGGGGCGCCGATGCCGTCATCGTGCAGGGCGGTGAGGGCGGCGGCCATACCGGACCGATCGCCACCACGCTGCTGTTGCCGTCGGTGCTCGACGCCGTCGCCGACACGGGCATGCCCGTGATAGCGGCCGGCGGCTTCTTCGATGGCCGGGGCTTGGCCGCCGCCTTGAGCTACGGAGCAGCCGGGGTCGCTATGGGGACTCGATTCTTACTCACCTCCGACTCGACTGTCCCCGACGCGGTCAAGCAGCGCTATCTGACCGCTGCGTTGGACGGAACCGTGGTGTCCACCCGGGTTGACGGCATGCCGCATCGGGTGCTGCGCACCGGCTTGGTCGAGAAGCTTGAAAGCGGCTCCCGGCTGCGCGGCTTCACCGCCGCGGTGCGCAACGCACAGCGATTCAAGAAGATGTCTCAGATGTCATGGCGCTCGATGATCAAAGACGGTCTCCAGATGCGCCATGGCAAGGAGCTGACCTGGTCGCAGGTGGTGATGGCGGCCAATACCCCGATGCTGCTCAAGGCCGGTCTGGTCGAGGGCAACACCGATGCCGGTGTGCTGGCTTCGGGACAGGTGGCCGGTATCATCGGCGACCTGCCATCGTGTGCCGAACTCGTCGACTCGATAGTCGCCGAGGCGGTGCAGCACCTCGAGTCGGCAGCCAGCCGAATCCATTAGCCGATACGCCCCTGCCGAACGGCAGGGCTTCCTAGACTCGGCCGAATGAAGACGAACGCCGCCATCCTGTGGGAATTCGGCGCCGATTGGTCCATCGAGGAGATCGACCTGGATCCGCCGGCCGATGGCGAGGTATTGGTGGCTTGGGCCGCCACTGGTCTGTGCCACTCCGACGAGCACGTACGGACCGGTGACCTGCCCACGCCGCTTCCGATGATCGGCGGCCACGAAGGCGCAGGCATCGTGCAGGAGGTCGGGCCCGGGGTACCGGACCTCGCACCCGGCGACCATGTCGTCGCCTCGTTCTTGCCAGTGTGCGGCCGGTGCCGGTTCTGCTCGATCGGCCAGCAGAATCTCTGTGACCTCGGCGCGAAGATCATGACGGGCACTCAACTCGACGGCACCTACCGCCGCCGGGCGCGCGGACAGAACATCGGTGCGATGGGACTCGTCGGCACGTTCTCTCAGTACGGGACGGTCCCCGAGGCCTCGGTGGTGAAGATAGACGACGACCTGCCGCTCTCCCGCGCCTGCTTGTTGGGTTGTGGCGTCACCACCGGCTGGGGTTCAGCAGTGAACACCGCCGCTGTCGCGCCCGGTGACACCGTCGTGGTGGTTGGCTGTGGCGGCATCGGCAGCGGTGCCATCCAAGGGGCACGGCTGGCCGGTGCCGAGAAGATCATCGTGGTCGACCTGGTCGAGATTAAGCGCGCCAACGCCTTCCAGTTCGGTGCCAGCCATTTCGTCACATCGATGGCCGAGGCCACCGCGCTGGTGGCAGATTTGACCCGGGGAGTGATGGCCGATTCGGTAATTCTCACCATGGGACTGCTGGAGGGCTCCATGATCGACGAGGCCGCCAACATCGTCCGTAAAGGCGGCGCCGTGGTGGTGACGGCCGTAGCGGCGATAACCGATACGACGGCATCGTTCTCGCTGATGATGCTCACGCTCTACCAGAAGCGCATACTGGGCAGCCTCTACGGTGAGGCCAACCCGCGCGCCGACATCCCTCGACTGGTCAGCCTGCACCGAGAGGGCAAGCTGCTGCTGGATGAAACCGTCACTCGCGAATACAAACTTGCCGAAGTCAACGAGGGCTACGAAGACATGCGCGCCGGCCGCAATATCCGCGGTGTCGTCGTCCACGACCATTGATGCTCACGGCGAGCAGACACAACCTCGCTATGTGTCACATCCAGCGGGGCAGTCTTGCGTCTTGTCGCCCATGGATCCGGCCGAAGGGGCTAGAGGCGCTCGATGATGGTGACGTTAGCTGTGCCGCCGCCTTCGCACATCGTCTGCAGTCCGTAGCGGCCGCCCGTGCGCTCGAGCGTGTTCAGCATCGTGGTGAAAAGCTTTGCGCCGGTTGCACCTAGGGGGTGGCCGAGCGCGATCGCACCACCGTTCGGATTGACCTTCTCCGGGTCCGCCCGGGTCTCCTTGAGCCACGCCTGCACCACGGGCGCGAATGCCTCGTTAATCTCGACGGTGTCCATATCGTCGATCGACAGCCCGGTCTTTTCCAGCGCGTAGCGTGTTGCGGGGATAGGACCGGTGAGCATGAAAACCGGGTCGGCGCCGCGCGCGCTGATGTGGTGGATCCGGGCTCGCGGCGTGAGTCCGTGCTGCTTGACCGCTCCCTCCGAAGCAAGCAAGACGGCGCTGGCGCCATCTGAGATCTGGCTGGCCATGGCCGCGGTAAGCCGACCGCCCTCAACGAGAGACTTGAGGCCGGCCATCTTCGCCAATGAAGTCTCGCGCGGGCCCTCGTCAATCGCGAAGCGTTCCCCGTCCACATCGATCGGGAGGATCTCGTTTGCGAAGTGCCCGGCGCGGATCGCCGCCCGCGCGCGTTCATGGCTGTTCAGCGCATACAGCTCCATCTCCTCACGGGACAGATCCCACTTTTCGGCGATCAGCTCCGATCCGCGGAATTGTGAGATCTCCTGGTCACCGTAGCGGTGCAGCCAGCTCTTCGATTCGTTTGTCGGAGACGTGAAACCGAACTGTTCGGCGACAGTCATCGCCGAGCTGATCGGAATCTGGCTCATGTTCTGCATACCGCCGGCGACAATCAGATCGGCCGTGCCTGACATGATGGCCTGCGCCCCGAAGGAGATGGCCTGCTGGCTCGAACCGCACTGGCGGTCGACCGTGACGCCTGGTACCTCCTCGGGGAAGCCGGCGGCCAGCCACGACAGCCGGGCGATGTTGCCGGCCTGCGGCCCGATCGCGTCTACACAGCCGGCGATGACGTCGTCGACCGCGCCCGGGTCGACGTCGACCCGCTCCAGCAAGCCCTGCCACGCCGCGGCTCCGAGGTCGACAGGGTGCACGCCGGCCAGCGACCCATTGCGCTTTCCGACCGCGGTGCGCACCGCATCAACAACATAGGCCTGTGAAACCCCCGTAGCCCCTGTGGTGCCTGCCATTTCAGACTCCTCTCCTCGTCATGCCACTTCTGCTGTTATGCCGCCCAGTACGATGGCGAGGTATTGCTGACCAACCTGCTCCGCTGTCAGCGGCCCGCCCGGCTGATACCACCGAACGGAAACCCAGGTGGTGTCGCGGATGAATCGGTAAACCAGATCGACATCGACATCACGACGGAAGTAGCCCTGCGCCATACCCTCGGTCAGCACCTCGACCCACATCTTGCGCTGTTCTTTGTTGCGCTCATCCACGTAGGCGAACCGGTCCTGTAGAGCCAGTCGCTTAGCCTCATCCTGGTAGATGACGACCTCGGCGTGTCTGGTCTCGATCGCCTCGAAGGAGGCCATGAACAGGCCCTTCAGCCGTTCCAGAGGATTCGGCTCGGTCTCGACAATCTGCCGATAGCGTTCGAACAACCAATCGAGGAAGCCACGCAACACCTCGTCGACCATCTCCTCCTTGGACGAAAAGTGGTGATAGAGGCTGCCGGAGAGAATCCCCGCCGAATCGGCGATGTCACGCACGGTGGTGGCCCGCAGCCCGCGCTGCGCGAACATCGTCGCGGCGAGTTGCAGGAGTTCATTACGTCTGGTGTTTGCCTGCGTATTTGACCCGGCGGCCGGGCGCGAAACGGTCATGGGTGCTGACTCGACACCGAGATCACCTCACCGGTGAGGTAACTGGAGTAGTCGCTGGCCAGGAAGGCAATCGTGGCCGCGACCTCCCACGGCTCGGCGGCACGGCCGAAAGCCTCCCCCTCTGAGAGCCGGTCGAGCAATTCGGAGCTGCTGGTCTTCTCCAGGAACTTATGCCGCGCAATACTGGGCGACACCGCGTTGACCCGCACACCGTATTCAACGGCTTCGATTGCGCTGCAACGGGTCAGAGCCATCACCCCGGCCTTGGCCGCCGCATAGTGAGACTGCGAATGCTGCGCGCGCCATCCCAACACGCTGGCGTTGTTGACGATTACCCCACCGTGCGGCGCAGACCGGAAATACTGCAGCGCTGCCCGAGTCGCGCGCATCGTCGACGTCAGCGTCACGTTGAGAACGCGGTCCCATTCATCGTCGGCCATGTCGACGACCGGTGTCTGGCCGCCCAGCCCTGCGTTGTTGACCAGTACATCCAATCGGCCCAGCGCACCCAACGTGCCCGTGATCATCGCATCGACTGCGGCCGTCGAGGTCACGTCGCACACAAGGCTCTCAACCCGGCCCAGGCCCAATCCGGCGAGTTGGTCGCGGGTCTCCCCCAGTCGACGCTCGTGATAGTCGGAAACCACCACATCGGCGCCCTCGATGAGGGCGCGGCGGGCAACTGCGGAGCCGATCCCGGTGCCCGCAGCGGCCGTCACCAGAACCACTTTTCCGGCTAACAGACCGTGTCCGTCAATCTCTTTAGGTGCTACCGCCAGACTCACGACCCTCTGACCTCCCGGGGCAGTCCGAGCACCCGCTCGGCGATGATGTTTCGCTGAATCTCGTTGGATCCGCCGTATATCGTGTCCGCGCGGGAGAACAGGTACAGACGCTGCCACTCGTCGAACTCACCTCCGTCGAGGGTGAGACCAGCCATGCCTCGGACATTCATCGCGATCTCGCCGAGCTCGCGATGCCAGTTGGACCACAGCAGCTTCGAGACGCTGTCTATTCCGGCGGCTGAACTTCCTCTCTCGGAGTCCATGGTCGCCAGCGCGTAGGACCGCATTGCCTTCAACCCCGCCCAGGATCGAGTGAGTTGCTCACGGATCAGTGGGTCATCGACGGCACCGGTGCGCTTTGCCAGCGCGACCAAGTTGGAATGCTCACGTGCATAACGGATCTGCTGGCCCAATGTTGAGACGCCTCGCTCGAACGTCAGCGTCCCCATCGCCACCCGCCAGCCGTCACCCGGCTCACCGACCACCAGACCGGCCTCGGTGCGGGCGTTATCGAAGAACACCTCATTGAACTCTGAATCGCGGGTCAGCTGGATGATAGGTCGTATCTCGACGCCCGGCTGATCGAGCGGAACCAACAGGTAGGACAGACCGGCGTGGCGCTGAGAGCCTTTCTCGGTCCGGGCCAACACGAAGCACCATTGCGCCCAGTGCGCCAGCGAGGTCCATACCTTCTGCCCGTTGATGACCCATGAGTCGCCGTCCAGCACAGCTGACGTCGAAACATTGGCGAGATCGCTTCCCGCGCCGGGTTCGGAGTAGCCCTGGCACCACAGTTCGGTGACGTCGCGGATCCGGGGCAGGAATCGCTTCTGCTGCTCGGGGGTCCCGTAGGCGATGAGCGTAGGCCCGACCAATTCCTCGCCCAAGTGGTTCACCTTGTCGGGGGCATCGGCTTTGGCGTACTCCTCGTAAAACGCGACGCGGTGCGCCACGGACAGTCCGCGGCCGCCGTCCTCCTCCGGCCAACCCAGGCACGTGAGGCCTGCCGCCGCCAGATGCTGATTCCATGCCCGACGTTCCTCGAACGCTTCGTGCTCGCGGCCGGGCCCACCCAGGCCCTTGAGCGCGGCGTATTCACCGACGAGGTTGTCGGCGAGCCAGTCGCGGACCTCAGCCCTGAACTCCTGGACCTCTATCACCCCTGTAGGCTAACCTACCAAGCACTTGCTTTGTTAGAGGGACAGGGGACGACCCGGGAATGTCAGAGCTGAGAACCACTCCCGCGGTCCTTGACCGGATGGCGCGCGAGCTTCCCGACCACCCCGCGGTGGTTTCGGCTCACAGAACGCTGACGTTCGCCGAGCTGCGTTCGGAGGTCAGGCAGGCCGCCGCGGCGATCATCGAACTGGGCGTCCGGCCGGGCGACCGTGTCGCGATTTGGTCGCCGAACACCTGGCATTGGGTGGTGGCCTGCCTGGCCACCCACTATGCCGGCGGCGTCCTTGTTCCCCTGAACACGCGCTACACCGAAAGTGAAGCCACTGACATCCTCGCCCGCACGGCCGCGCAGCTGCTGTTCGCATCGGGCGATTTCCTGGGAGCTGACAAGGCGGCCGGCATCGGCCGCCCCGAAGTCGCTGCGGCCCTGCCCGCGCTGCGCCACGTCGTGCGTGTCCCGATCGAGAAGACCGACGGCACGTGGGACGAGTTCATGGGCCGCGGTGCCAACCTTGATTCGGCAAGTGCCAACCTTGATTCGGCAAGTGCCAACAGTGATTCAGCAAGTGCCAACCTTGATTCGGTAGATGCCCGGGCCGCAAATGTCAGTCCCGATGACGTCTCCGACATCCTGTTCACCTCAGGCACCACCGGCCGCAGCAAGGGCGTGCTGTGCGCGCACCGCCAGTCGCTGGACGCCTCTGCAGCATGGGCGGCGTGCGGGGGGATCACCAGTGCGGACCGCTACCTCTGCATCAACCCGTTCTTCCATAATTTCGGCTATAAGGCCGGCATCCTGGCCTGCCTGCAGACGGGCGCGACGCTGCTCCCGGAGCTGACCTTCGACCCGGAACAGGCGATGCGGGCAGTGCAGGACCATCGGATCACCGTGCTACCCGGCCCCCCAACGATTTACCAGGCTCTGCTGGACCATCCCAGTCGCAGCGACTACGACCTGACGTCGTTACGGTTCGCGGTTACCGGGGCCGCCACGATCCCGGTCGTGCTGATCGAGCGGATGCAGAACGAACTCGATATCGACACCGTGCTGACCGCGTACGGGCTCACGGAAGCCAGCGGATTCGGCACCATGTGCCGCGCCGACGACGACGCCGTCACCGTGGCCACGACCTCCGGGCGCCCGATCGCGGACTTCGAAATGCGGATCGCAGGGGACAGCGGCGCCGCCACAGGAGAAGTGCTGCTGCGCGGGCCCAACGTCATGCTGGGCTATTTGGATGACCCCGAAGCCACCGCTGCGGCTATCGACGACAAGGGCTGGCTTCACACGGGCGACATCGGCGAACTGGACGACGCGGGCAACCTCAAAATCACCGACCGGCTCAAGGATATGTACATCTGTGGCGGCTTCAACGTGTACCCCGCCGAGATCGAGCAGGTGCTTGCACGGCTCGAGGGCGTCGCCGAAGCCGCGGTGATCGGAATATCAGAGGAGAGGCTCGGCGAGGTCGGCAAGGCCTTCGTGGTTACCCTGCCCGGCGTCGAACTCGACGAAAAGACCGTGATCGATTACACCCGAGAACATCTCGCTAACTTCAAGATCCCGCGATCAGTGACGTTCATCGATGCGCTGCCCCGCAACCCAGGCGGCAAGGTGGTAAAGCCCCAGCTTCGCGAACTCGCGCAACAGACGGAAGGAGCCTCAGTTGGACCTGGACTTCGATAAGGCCACGTGCGAATTCCGCACCGAGGTGCGGGACTTCCTCGCGTCGAACAAGAGCAGCTTCCCCACCAAGTCCTATGACGCCGCAGAAGGCTTCGAACAACACCGTCATTGGGACAGGGCGCTTTTCGACGCCGGCTTATCGGTGATCACCTGGCCGGAGAACTACGGTGGCCGCGATGCGACGCTGCTGCAGTGGGTGGTGTTCGAAGAGGAGTACTTCCGCGCCGGCGCCCCGGGTCGGGCCAGCGCCAACGGCATATCGATGCTGGCACCGACATTGTTCACGCATGGCACACAAGAGCAGCTCGATAGGGTGCTGCCGAAAATGGCCAGCGGCGAGGAGATCTGGGCCCAGGCCTGGTCCGAGCCGGAGTCCGGAAGCGATCTCGCCTCGCTGCGCTCGACGGCGACCAGGACCGATGGGGGCTGGCGCCTCAACGGGCAAAAGATCTGGAGTTCGCGGGCGGTCTTCGGGGAACGGGCTTTCGGACTATTCCGGTCCGACCCTCTAGCGCAGCGCCACAAGGGACTGACGTACTTCATGTTCGACCTGCAATCCGCCGGCGTCACCGTACGACCGATCGCCCAACTCGGAGGCGACACCGGATTCGGCGAGATCTTTCTCGACGACGTGTTCGTGCCGGACCGGGACGTCGTCGGCGGCGTACACGAGGGCTGGGGGGTAGCCATGAGCACCTCAAGCAATGAGCGCGGGATGTCGCTGCGCAGCCCTGGGCGTTTCCTCGCACCCGCCGAAAAGCTGGTGGCCCAATGGCGCGACAATCCCGACCCGGCATTCGCCGGTCGGGTTGCCGATGCATGGATAAAGGCACAGGCCTACCGGCTGCACACCTTCGGTACCGTTACCCGACTGGCCAACGGCGGTGAGCTGGGCGCGGAGTCCTCGGTGACCAAGGTGTTCTGGTCTGACCTCGACGTGTCGCTGCACCAGACGGCCTTGGATTTGTGCGGCGGCGACGGTGAACTGGCGACTCCCCTGGCCGACGGACTGTTGTTCGCGTTAGGCGGACCAATCTATGCAGGCACCAACGAGATTCAGCGCAACATAGTCGCCGAGCGGCTTCTGGGCCTGCCCCGAAAGTAGACGATTGTGAACTTTGAGATAGATGAACCGCAGCGCGACTTCGCTGCCAGTATCGACGCTGCCCTGGGCGCCGCCGACCTGCCCAGCGCAGTCCGAGCGTGGGCCGAGGGTGACACTGCACCCGGACGCAAGGTCTGGGCTCAGCTGGCGGATCTTGGCGTGCCGGCACTGATGGTGCCCGAGAGGTTCGACGGAATGGCTGCCCATCCGACCGACCTCATGGTGGCAATGGAGCGGATCGGTCGTTGGGCGGTCCCCGGCCCGGTGACCGAATCCCTTGCGGTCGCACCGTTCCTGCTTTCCGGTACCGGCGAAGGGGGCGAGCGCAGCGCCGCGCTGGCATCCGGTGAACTGATCGCAACAGTGGCGATGCCGCCGCTGGTACCCCGCGCCGTCGACGCCGACGCCGCCGGCCTCGTCCTGCTCGCCCGGGATGGGCAGGTGCTAGACGGCGAGGCGGGCGCCAGGCACGAGTCCATCGACCGCAGCCGACACCTGTTCGACGTCAGCGCATCCGGCGACGCATATTCGGCCGATGTCGCAAGGGCTTTCGAGTTCGGCGCGTTGGCGACGGCGGCTCAGCTAGTCGGGGCGGGCCAGGCGATGCTGGATGCTGCGGTCGAATATGCCAAGCAACGCTCCCAGTTCGGAAAACTCATCGGCAGTTACCAAGCGATCAAGCACAAGCTCGCCGATGTACTCATCGCGATAGAGCTGGCTCGGCCGCTGGTCTACGGAGCGGCGCTGTCCCTGGCAGAATCTGAGCGAGGGGCATCTGCCTGCGCCACCCGCGATGTCAGCGCCGCGAAGGTGGCCGCTGCAGACGCGGCTCTGCTCGCCGCGCGTGCCGCACTGCAGACGCACGGTGCCATCGGCTACACCCAAGAGCACGACCTGTCACTGCTGCTCGTGCGGACGCAGGCGTTGCGCCCTGCATGGGGAGACCCGACCTGGCATCGGCGCCGAGTTCTGGAGGTACTGACCGCATGACGGCAGAGCGGGAAATGCTGCGCGACACTGTCGCCGCGCTCGTCGACAAGCACGCATCGCCTGAGTCGGTACGCGAAGCGATGAGTTCGGAGCG
>JAHZIT010000007.1 GCA_022601275.1 Actinomycetes bacterium | reverse complement strand
CGGCATGACGATGTTCCGGATGCCGATCTTCACCTGGAACATTCTGGTGACGTCAATCCTGGTGCTGCTCATCTTCCCGATTCTGACCGCGGCGCTGTTCGGCCTGGCCGCCGACCGGCATCTTGGGGCGCACGTCTACGACCCGGCCAACGGCGGTGTGCTGCTGTGGCAGCATCTGTTCTGGTTCTTCGGCCATCCGGAGGTCTACGTCATCGCCTTGCCGTTCTTCGGCATCGTCAGTGAGATCTTCCCGGTGTTCAGCCGAAAACCGATCTTCGGCTACACCACGCTGATTTACGCCACATTGGGTATCGCGGCACTGTCGGTGGCGGTGTGGGCACACCACATGTACGCCACCGGAGCCGTTCTGCTGCCGTTCTTCTCGTTCATGACGTTCCTGATCGCCGTTCCGACAGGCATCAAGTTCTTCAACTGGATAGGCACGATGTGGAAGGGTCAGTTGACGTTCGAGACGCCGATGTTGTTCTCGGTCGGGTTTATCGCGACGTTCCTGCTCGGCGGCTTGTCGGGTGTGCTGCTGGCCAGCCCGCCGCTGGACTTCCATGTGACGGAAAGCTACTTCGTCGTCGCGCACTTCCACTACGTGCTGTTCGGCACGATCGTGTTCGCCACCTACGCGGGCATCTACTTCTGGTTCCCGAAGATGACCGGCCGTCTGCTCGACGAACGGTTGGGCAAGCTGCACTTCTGGCTGACTTTCATCGGCTTCCACGTCACCTTCCTGGTGCAGCACTGGCTCGGCGACGAAGGTATGCCTCGCCGCTACGCGGACTACCTTCCCAGCGACGGCTTCACCACCCTGAACATCGTGTCGACAATCGGCGCGTTCATTCTGGGTGTGTCGACCCTGCCGTTCCTGTGGAACGTCTTCAAGAGTTGGCGCTACGGCGAGGTCGTGACCGTCGATGATCCGTGGGGTTACGGCAATTCGCTGGAGTGGGCCACTAGCTGCCCGCCGCCACGGCACAACTTCACCGAGCTGCCGAGGATCCGTTCGGAGCGTCCAGCCTTCGAGCTGCACTATCCACATATGGTGGAACGGATGCGCGCCGAGGCGCACGTGGGCCGTGCCCATGGGCACGGAGACGGTGAACTGGCCCGGCTCAGTGACGAGAGCGCCCGCAGCTGACGGAGCGGTTGGGCGGTACCCGGGGGTGAGCGCATCAGATCGTCGCTGCTGATCACCGTCACCGGCCGTGATCAGCCAGGTGTCACCTCGGCCCTGTTCGAAGTGCTGTCCCGGAACCGGGTGGATCTTCTCAACGTCGAGCAGGTGGTCATCCGCGGTCAGTTGACGTTGGGTGTGCTCGTCGCCGGCCCCGCCGAGGTCGCAGGTGGAGCGGAACTTCGCGCGCAGGTGGAGTCGGCCATCCACGGGGTGGGACTCGAGGTCAGCATCGAGGGCACTGACGGTATTCCGGTGATGCGGCAGCCCTCTACGCACACCATCGTGGTGCTCGGTCGCCCGATTACCGCCGAAGCCTTCGGCGTGGTGGCCCGGGAGGCGGCCACCTTGGGGGTGAACATCGACGTCATCCGCGGGGTTTCGGACTATCCAGTGACGGGCCTGGAACTGCGCGTGTCGGTGCCTCCGGGCGCCTGCGATCAGCTGCAAAAAGTGCTGGCCCGGGTGGCCGTCGAGGAAAGCGTCGACATCGCGATCGAGGATTACAGTCTGTCGCGGCGCGCCAAGCGGCTGATCGTCTTCGACGTCGACTCCACGCTGATCCAGGGGGAGGTCATCGAGATGCTGGCCGCGCACGCTGGCGCGCAGGCCGCGGTGGCCGAGGTCACCGCGGCAGCGATGCGTGGCGAGATCGACTTCGCCGAGTCGCTACACCGCCGGGTCGCCACGCTCGAAGGTCTGCCATCCGAGGTGCTCGACGACGTGGCCGAACAGATCGAACTCACCCCGGGAGCCCGCACCACGCTGCGCACATTGCGCCGGTTGGGTTATCACTGCGGCATCGTGTCCGGCGGATTCCGGCAGGTTATCGAGCCTCTGGCGCATGACCTGATGATGGATTTCGTTGCTGCCAACGAATTGGAGATCGTCGACGGAAAGCTGACCGGCAGGGTCGTCGGCAATGTCGTCGACCGGCCGGGAAAAGCCAAGGCTCTGCGTGATTTTGCAGAACAAGCCGGGGTGCCGATGGAGCAGACCGTGGCGGTCGGGGACGGCGCCAACGACATCGACATGCTGTCGGCGGCGGGTCTCGGGGTGGCGTTCAACGCCAAGCCTGCGCTGCGCGAGGTGGCCGATGCATCGTTGAGCCACCCGTACCTCGACACGGTGCTGTTCATCCTGGGGGTCACCCGGGGCGAGATCGAGGCGGCCGACGCCGTCGACGGCATGGTGCGCCGGGTCGACATACGCGACTAGTGGCCGGCCGCCGCGCCAGAACACGAGCGGGACGGGCCTATGTCCAGAGCTGCCAGAGGGCATCGGCCATGGCGGCGATGTCGTGTTCAGTGCTGTTACAGCTGATGGCCAGAGACGTGCGGCGGTCCTTGCTGATTCGGAATGTTGCAATGAATCCGGCCCAGCTGCCGTCATGTGCCAGTGTGCCGTCAGCGAGTAGATCGATTCCCGCGCCGTAGCGCGCATCGCTTCCGGGCTCGGTGTCCACCGCCCCTGCTAGTTGGGCGTGAATCAGCTTGGGGCCGCCCAGCTTGCCGGTGCGGTAGTTGTCGGCCCAGCGGACGAGTTGGCTGGGCGTGGTCTGTATGGCGCCGTCGCCGACCTGCTCCCAGCCGGAGTCGGCCACCTCGTACCCGGACGCACCCTTCTCATAGGACACGGCCTTATTCGGCAGCATCCCAACCGGATCCATCACCATGGTCAGGCCCAGGGGCTGAAAGATCTCCTCACCCAGAAATTGAGGCAGCGGTTCACCTGAGACCCGATGGACGATTTCTGCCAGCAGAACATAGTTGGAGTTGGAGTACTCGAATCGGGCGCCCGGCCGAAACTCCAACATCGGCGCGCCAGCCAACTCCTGGATGGCTTGGCCCTGTGTGGTGCGGTCACTCTCCTGGTACCCGGCGGCGGCAAGCAGATCACCGTAGTCAGGGATCCCGCTGGTTTGGTGCATGAGCTGTCCGACTGTGACGGCGCCGGCCCAAGGCGGTAGGCCGGCCACGTAGTCAGATAGCGGGTTCTCCAGCGTGAGCTTGCCCTCCTGGACTAGTAGCAGGATCGCAGTGGCGGTGAATTGCTTTGACACCGAGGCGATATCAAACACCGTCTGCGGTCCGATCAGAGTTCCGCTGGTGAGGTTCGCGATGCCAAGATTTCCGGCCCATGCGACATCACCCTGGATTCCCACCGCCGCCGAGCAGCCCGGCCCATTTTCGTCGATATTGCCCTCCAGCACCCGCAGGCTGCTGCCGGAGTCACCCGCAGGGTGGTCAGCCGCCTGGCCGGTCCTGGCGTTGTCGTTGGGGGCGCTGCACGCGCCTATCACAACCACGACCGCCAGAGCCACGACCGCCCAGCGGGCGCCCGGTGGAAACGGATTCAATTCCACGCTCCTTCCGCGTCGGCCGCGACTGCCATGGCCCGACATGTCTGATATTGCAGCAACGACTTTCAGCGTCAAGCAGACAGCATCGCCGACAAGACGGCCACGAGTTCCCGGCTGGCGCGCCCTCGGCCGCGGGGCGAATCGAGTTCGCCGCGCCGTTCGTAGTCCGCCATGAGTGCGAACATCGATGTTGTCATCATGCGAATCCGCCGGGGCAGGTCGCGGCCCTCTTCTGCGGGCAGGAGATCAGATATCCGACGCGCGAGCTCCATTGTGGCGGGCCACTTCTCGCTTCGGGGAACAGCCTCTGCGATGACGGGATGGGTGCGGATCTGCTCGACGAAACGTGCATAGTGCGATGATCCGCAAAGGTAAGGCAGTTCCAGAGCCGGCTCGATGATGGCGTGCAGAACGTCGTCGACGGTGTAGTCCGAGTGGACCTCCAACTTGTCCAGCAACTCTTTCCGACGGGCGTCGAGCACGCTCATCCGGCGATCGAGGGTGGCTGCGATCAGGCCGTCGTGATTACCGAAGTGGTAGATCACCGCCGAGTTGTTCCGCTGACCGGCGTGCGCGGCGATCGTGCGGAGGCTGACACCCATTCCGCGCTCGGCGATCAAGATCTCGGCGCTATCCATCAACAGGTCGCGCGCGTTGGTCTCAGAGTCGGCCACGGCCGCTCCGCGCAGCGTTGGTCACGCCATCAGCAAAGCACATTCCGCGGCCTGGATGAAGCAGCTGCTTTGATTACTCTAAAGCGGGTGCTTTAAGGTGGTGTGGGCGTGGCCGCGGAGGGAGACACTGCATTGACTGAACGATCGATACCCCTGCAGCCGGACGATTTCGATGCCGAGTTGGTGCGGCGGCTGATCTGTGCGAAGCATCCGGGCGTGGGGGTCGCGGCCATTCGACTCGTGGATGCGGCGCTGTCTACCGATGGCGAACAACGAGTGTCCACCGCCAGGCGAATCACTTTCGACGTCGACTACTCCGCAACGGTGATACCCGCACTGCCCACACGCCTGACGATCAAGGTGGCCCGCCCCGGGCTGGGTGACCTTCCGCTCTACGACAACGAGGTGAACGTCTATCGCAGGCTCGCCGACGAGTTGCCGGTCGTGATGCCACAGTGTCTGGGCGCGGTGCGGGATCGGGCGACCAGCTCGTTTGGCCTGGTGATGGAGGACCTTCGCGTCAAAGGGGCGGAGTTTCCTGATGTGCTCGCCCCTACCGACGCCGACGACATCAAGCGGCTCCTGGATCAGCTGGCACTACTGCACGCCCGCTACTGGGAGTCGCCGAGATTCGAAACCGACCTCGCGTGGGTGCAACCGCACACCAGCGGACCCATCCACGAACTGTTTTCGCACCAAGCCGGAGTGCCCATGCTCATCTCATGGGAGGTGCAGAGCCGACAGTTCAAGCGAGAGCTCCTCGAGTCGGTAGACGAAACCGCCGACTCCCTGCTGAAGAAGGTAGCGGTGGCTCAGGCGCACCAAGCCGCTCTTCCGGCCACCCTCGTACACGGGGACTGCCACATCGGTAACACATTCGCCCTACCCGACGGTCGCCGCGGCCTGCTGGATTGGCAGCTCACCGCACGGGGCTTCTGCATGCACGATGTCAGTTATCTCATCATCACCGGCCTGTCGGTCGCCGATCGTCGGGGCAATGAAGACGACCTGATCGCGTACTACCGGAGCCGCCTGGCTGCGGCGGGCGTGACCGATGCGCCTTCGTTCGAGGACCTTCGCGCCGAACACCGGCTCGCCGCAGCCTGGTGCTTCTGCATCGGATGGCTTACCACGCCGCTGGAAAACTATGGCTGGGAAATCAACGTCGCCAATCACATCAGGTTGGCGACCGCCTATCGTGACCTCGAGAGCAAGCAGGCACTGGAAGCGCTGCCATGAACAGAGGCCGGCCAGGCTCAGCTGTCCCGCGCCGTCCTGAGCCGTCCAGCGCGCAGCAGCGCACCGAAGCCACCTGACTACGATGGGCGGGTGCAAGTGGACAGGTCCGAAGAAGAGGTAGAAGCCGCCGATCCCGACCTGCTGATCGATTTCGCCAAGATCACCTTGGCGCGCGGAGGCCGGACCTTGGTCGGGCCCGTGACCTGGTCGGTGGAACTTGATGAGCGCTGGGTCGTCATCGGGCCCAACGGCGCAGGAAAGACTTCGCTGCTGCGCATCGCGGCGGCGATGGAGCACCCCTCCTCGGGCACGGCCTACGTGCTTGGAGAGCGGCTGGGCCGGGTGGACATGGCCGAACTGCGCGCGCGTGTGGGCCTGAGCAGTTCGGCGCTTTCGCAGCGGGTGCCTGACGACGAGGTGGTGCGGGACCTGGTCGTTTCGGCGGGCTATGCCGTACTCGGCCGGTGGCGCGAGCGCTACGACGAGATGGACTACAACCAAGCACTCGACATGCTGGAAAGCGTCGGGGCCGAGCACCTCGCCGAGCGGGTCTACGGCACTTTGTCCGAAGGCGAACGCAAGCGGGTGCTGATCGCGCGCTCGCTGATGACCGACCCGGAGCTGCTGCTGCTCGACGAGCCCGCTGCCGGACTCGATCTGGGCGGCCGTGAAGAACTCGTCGCGCGGCTCGGTGATCTGGCGGCCGATCCGGATTCTCCGGCGATGGTGCTGGTCACCCACCACGTCGAGGAGATCCCGCCGGGCTTCTCGCACTGCCTGATTCTGTCCGAGGGCAACGTGCTGGACTCTGGTCTGCTGACCGACGTGCTGACTGCGGAAAACCTGTCGAAGGCATTCGGACAGTCGATCGCGCTGGAGGTCACCGACGGACGCTACTTCGCCCGGCGCACTCGTAGTCGCGCTGCACACCGAAGACGGAAATGACAGGGCGACACCGAAGACGGAAATAACAGAGTCGACGTAGGAGACGGAAATGACAGAGTCGACGCCCTTGCCTCCGCGACCAGCCGCGACCGTGATGTTGATCCGTGACACGGCACCCGGACAGATCGCACCCGGGCAGATGGCACCCGAAGACCAGGCTCATGGTGACCAGAGCCTCGAAGTTTTCCTGATGCGCCGACACTCGGCAATGGACTTCGTGGCCGGAGTGATGGTGTTCCCCGGCGGAGGCGTCGACGACCGGGACCGCAATGCCGACGTCGCCTGGCACGGGCCGGACCGGCAATGGTGGGCCGATCGGCTCGGCGTGGAGGCGGAACTCGCCGAGGCGTTGGTGTGCGCGGCGGCCCGGGAGACCTTCGAAGAGTCAGGGGTGCTGTTCGCCGGCGCCGCCGACGACTCGGACCTGCTTGTCGATGATGCCTCGGTGTACCGCGACGAGCGCGCAGCCCTGGAGAACAACACACTGTCGTTCGGGGAGTTCCTGCGCTCAGAGAAGCTGATGCTGCGCGCCGACCTGCTGCGTCCCTGGGCCAACTGGGTGACGCCGAAAGAAGAACGAACCCGACGCTACGACACATTTTTCTTCGTCGGCGCGCTCCCGATGGGGCAGCGCGCCGATGGCGACAACACCGAAACCGACAAGGCCGACTGGGTGACCCCGCAGGCCGGGCTCGACGATTTCGCCGAAGGCCGTAGCTTCTTGCTACCGCCGACGTGGACCCAACTCGACGCGCTCAACGGCCACACGGTGTCCGAGGTGCTAGCCCTGGAGCGCAACATCTCGAAAGTCGAACCGCACCTCGCCACCGATGAGCGCGGAAACTGGGAGATCGAATTCTTCAACAGTGAGCGCTACAACGAGGTGCGAAACCGCCGCGCCCCGCGCGGCTACACCGATGGCGCGCCGCCCGCGTGAGTGAGTTCGTCAGCGTCGTTTTCGGCGAGGGAGTCGTTACCGAGGGAGCCGCCCGCCCCGAGGGCACCGAGCGGGTCCAGATCGCCACGCTGCTGCTGTCGCGGCCGCCCACCAACGCATTGACCCGTCAGGTCTGCCGGGAAATCATCGAGGCTGCCGCGCAGCTGGGCACCCGTGACGATATTTGCGCGGTCGTCGTTTTCGGCGGCCACGAGATTTTCTCGGTCGGCGAGGACATGCCCGAGCGGCAGACGCTGAACGAGGCCGAGGCGAAGGAGGCTGAGCGGGTCTGTCAGCGTGCGGTCGACGCGCTCGCCGCGCTGGGAAAGCCCACTGTCGCCGCAATAACCGGATACGCGCTGGGCGCGGGCCAGACGCTGGCGCTGGCGGCGGACTGGCGGGTCAGCGGAGACAACGTGAAATTCGGCGCGACAGAGATCCTGGCGGGGTTGGCGCCCGCCGGTGGCGGCGCGTCGCGCCTGGCCGCTGCGGTGGGCGACAGCAAGGCCAAAGACCTGGTGTTCAGCGGACGCTTCGTCGATGCGCGCGAAGCGCTCGAGCTGGGGCTTATCGACGAAATGGTGGCACCGGACGCGGTGTACGACGCGGCGGTCGCCTGGGCGAGTCGTTTCCTGAACTCTGCACCGGCGGTCTTGGCGGCGGCAAAAGCCGCGTTTGGACCCGATGAGCCTCTCGGCCGAGGAGCGGATGCGAGCGGACGTTAGGCTGCCCTTCATGACGAGTTCTGATGTCAGCGACCCGGCGCCCCAGCCGCATGCGACCCAGGAGCAGGTCGATGCTGCCAGGCACGACACCAAGCTAGCCCAGGTGCTCTACCACGACTGGGAAGCCGAGAGCTACGACGAGAAGTGGTCGATCTCCTACGACCAGCGATGCGTCGACTATGCCCGAGGCCGCTTCGACGCGGCCGTGCCCGAGCAGGTGCAGCGGGAGCTGCCCTACGATCGGGCGCTGGAACTGGGCTGTGGCACCGGGTTCTTCCTGCTCAACCTGGTCCAGGCGGGGGTGGCGCGCCGCGGGTCGGTGACCGATCTTTCACCGGGCATGGTCAAGGTGGCTACCCGCAACGGTCTGGCTTTGGGCCTGGACATCGATGGCCGCGTCGCTGACGCCGAGGGAATCCCGTATGGCGACGACACCTTCGATCTAGTCGTCGGGCACGCAGTGCTGCACCATATTCCCGACGTGGAGCTGTCGCTGCGCGAGGTGTTGCGGGTGCTCAAGCCCGGCGGACGGTTCGTCTTTGCCGGCGAACCGACCACAGTCGGCAATCGGTACGCCCGCACGCTGGCCGATTTGACCTGGAAGACAACCGTGCGGGCGATGAAGCTTCCCGGGCTGGGTTCCTGGCGCCGGCCGCAGGAGGAGCTCGACGAGAACTCCCGGGCCGCTGCGCTGGAGTGGATCGTCGACCTGCACACGTTCGATCCGGCCGAGCTGGAGACAATGGCGACCGACGCCGGAGCGGTTCAGGTGCAGACCGCCAGTGAAGAGTTCAGCGCGGCGATGCTCGGCTGGCCGATACGGACGTTCGAATCGACGGTACCGCCAGGCAAGCTGGGTTGGGGCTGGGCGAAATTCGCATTCGGTAGTTGGACGACATTGTCCTGGGTGGATGCCAACCTCTGGCGTCGCGTGGTTCCCAAGGGCTGGTTTTACAACGTCATGGTCACCGGGGTCAAACCGTCCTAGCTCTCGGCCTCGACGATGTGCGGTATCTCCGCAGCGATGCGGGGAAGCGGGCGTGCGATGAGGTCGCCGGTTATCGCCTGACCGGACCGACGCTGGTCGCTGATATCAGCGCAGCACGAAAGCGTTTCGCCGATCGGGCCGCCGTGGTCGTGGAGACGGTGATGCTGCGTCGCAAAGCGGCCGCGAAGTTCGCCGATGTCGCTGACGTTTCGGAGTGGTTGTTCACCGATGAGGCGCTGCAGCAGGCAACCGCCGGGCCCGTCGCCCAACACCGCGCCCAGCGACTCGCCGGTGCCACCGTCCACGACGCGACGTGCTCTATCGGCACCGAGCTCGCCGCGCTACGCGACTGCGCCGATCTAGTCCTCGGCAGTGACATCGATCCGGTGCGATTGGCGATGGCCGGCCATAACCTGGGGCTGGGCGGCGCCCCGGTCACGCTCTGCCGAGCGGATGCGCTGAGGCCGGTGACCGCCGATGCGGTCGTCGTCGTCGACCCCGCGCGGCGGAGCGGCTCCAGGCGACGGTTCGACCCTGGCGCCTACGTGCCTCCGCTGGACCGGCTCCTGGAGGTCTTGCAGCGTCGCGACTATGTCGTCAAATGCGCTCCCGGAGTGGATTTCGCAGTGCTGCGGCAGCTGGGATTCGCGGGTGAGGTGGAGGTGACGTCGCTGGCCGGCAGTGTCCGCGAAGCCTGCCTTTGGTCGCCTGGCCTCGCCGATACGAGCGTGCATCGGCGGGCCACCATACTCGACAACGCCGAACAGATCACCGACGCGGATCCTGACCATTGCCGGGTAGGGCCGGCCGGCCGCTGGATCGTCGACCCCGACGGCGCCGTGGTCCGCGCCGGGCTGGTACGCCACTACGGGACCCGGCACGATCTATGGCAACTCGATCGTGACATCGCCTATCTGTCAGGCGACCGACTACCCGACGGCGTGCGCGGTTTCGAGGTCCTGGAGCAGTTGCCGTTCAGCGAACGAAACCTGCGCCGGGCGCTTTCGGCGCGCGCCGTGGGAGCCGTGGAAATCCTGGTCCGTGGGGTCGACCTGGACCCCGATGCGCTGCGCGCGCGGCTTCGATTGCGTGGCTCAACGCAGTTGACGGTGGTCATCGCCCGCCTGGGTTCCGGGCCGGCCAGCCGGGCAACAGCATTCGTATGCCGTCCGTCAAGGTGATCGGGCAAGTACCCTGGCAACAGCCGCGCCGTGCTCCGATCGGTGCCTATCTGACGGAAGGCCCGCAATGCGCATTCTCGCCGCTGCTGTTCTAGCTGCCGGTGTCGTGGCGGGCTGGGCGGCCGCTCCGGCGGCTGCGGCCCAGTCCGCCTGTTCAGACCTGGGCGGCACGGTCGATGCCGACCAGATCTGTCATGTGCACGCGGAGAACCCCACCTACCGGTTGAGCTACGCGTTCCCGGCCGACTATCCCGACCAGCAGGCTCTGACGGCATATCTGACGCAAACCCGCGACGGCTTCGTCAACGTCTCGGACGGGCCGGGGGCCTGGAACTTGCCATACGTCCTCGACGGCAGGGGAACGGCCTACCGGTCCGGTCCAGATGACGGTGGCACCCGCAGCGTGGTGTTCGAAGTCTACGAAAACGTCGGCGGCGCGCATCCCCAGACCTGGTACAAGGCCTTCAACTGGGACGTCGCGACGGGGTCGCCGATCAGCTTCGACAGCCTCTTCAAGCCCGACACCAAGCCCCTGGACGTGATCTTTCCGATCGTGCACGCCGATCTGTCCAGGCAGATCGGCGTAGACGCCATGATCTCGCCAGCGGACGGCCTGAACCCAGCCAAATACCAGGAGTTCGCGCTTACCGACGATTCGCTGATCTTCTTCTTCGGTCAGGGCCAGATGCTGGGCGGCGCCGGGGGAGCCCTGCAGGCGACAGTGCCACGCAGCGCGATCGCGCCCCTCCTCGCGCAATCAACCTAGCTCGGAGCGAATCCGTAGACTTGGCCGTCGCTGGTGGCGGTGACCACGCGTCGGTCATGCCCGATGGACACTCCGACCGGCCATCCCGTGGCGCCGGGCAGGCGGTAGCTGTTGACGGTATGACCGTCGCCGAGGTCGAAGATCACCAAGTTCAATCCGGCCGGGGCTTCTTCGCTGTCTGGGTTCTCCGGGTTTTCGGTGCTGTCGCGCGCCACCGTGTAGCCGACCCCGGCGAGGCTCGAGCTTGACAGCGGTGCGGTGTCCTCGCGATTCCATACCTCTTCGCCCTGCTCGCCGGTATCGCGGATCGCCAGCAGTCGGGCTCCCGGCCCGCCGCCGGCGACGATCAAACCGTCAGGGGTGACCGACGGCGGGGTCTGCGCCAGATAATTCAGCGGAACCGACCATTTTTCGGTGCCGTCGTTGCTGTTGAGCGCCCACAGTCTCTCGTCGCGGCCGTTGACGTACACCGTTGCGCCGTCGGCGGAGAGCACCGGGCTGGCCAGGGGTCCGTCGCCGACGGCGTCGCTGGTCCATTCGCGGGTGAGCAGTGGGGTGTGCCCCGGCCGATACCGCAGACCGACGACCACAGCGTTTTCGGCGCCCGGCTCCCACAGGGTCAGCACGACGATGTTGGTTGCGCCGGAGAAGGCGGGGGCCGCCGCGACAGGGCATTCCGGGCGGGCCGAAGCGCAGTCGTCGAGTCCGCGCTGGGAGTCGGTGGGGTCGAGGCCGGCGACCAGATCCAGTGAAGTGCCGGTGACGGTGCCACGGTGGGCGTCGAACACGAGTACCTGACCCAGGTGTGTGACCACCAGCAGGCTGCCGGGCGACAGGATGCGTGTGGTCATCGGCATCCCGATCACCGGACGGCGCCACTGGATCCACTGGGTCGGCGGAAACGACAACACTGTGCCGGGCTGACCGATGTAGAGGTTGCCGAAGTCATCGAAGAGCGGGCTGGCGATGCCCCCGCCCTGGACCACCCTGGTGCACCAGCGCTGCCGCGCGTAATTGTCGGTCTCCCAGACCATCAGTGAGCAGCCCCCTGCAGTCTGGCCGTTGACGGCCAATTCGTTGTCGGAGCTGAGGGCCACCTGCGCTGCGAGGTCGCCCTTGACCGAGCGCGACCATTCCAGTCGTAGCGTGTCGGCTGCGTTGACCGGTGAGTAGCTGCTGTTCCCGGCGTCGGAGTACTGAGCCGCCCAACTTGTCGCCGCGCGGGCTTCCACCCAGGAATCAGTGTTGCCGCAACCGGTTAGGGCGCCGGTGACCACCGTTGTTGCGGTCAACGCGATGATTCGCCGGAGCACGGGGTCCTCTCAGAATTTTGCAGCGGTCCACTGCGGGCGGATGTTGTTCGAGCCCACGTGAGGGTAACCGGTTGTCGCCGGAGGGCAGGAGCGCAGCGACCCGGGAATGTCGCCGGAGGGCAGGAGCGCAGCGACCCGGGAATGTCGCCGGTGGGCAGGAGCGCAGCGACCCGGGAATGTTGCCGGTGGGCAGGAGCGCAGCGACCCGGGAATGTTGCCGGTGGGCAGGAGCGTAGCGACCCGGGAATGATGGCGCCGCGCTCGCGTAGGCTTTCGGCCCATGACGACGATGTGGGGCGCGCCGCTGCACAAACGTTGGCGGGGCTCGCGCCTGCGGGACCCGCGACAAGCCAGCTTCCTCACCCTGGCATCGCTGAAGTGGGTGCTGGCCAATCGCGCGTACACGCCGTGGTACCTGGTCCGGTACTGGCGGCTGCTGAAGTTCAAGCTGGCCAACCCGCACATCATCACCAGAGGCATGGTGTTCATCGGCAAGGGCGTGGAGATGCAGGCGACCCCCGAGCTGTCGCAGATGGAGATCGGTCGCTGGGTGCACATCGGGGACAAGAACACCATCCGCTGCCACGAGGGTTCGCTGCGCATCGGCGACAAGGTCGTGCTCGGTCGCGACAACGTCATCAACACCTACCTCGACATTGAGTTGGGCGACTCGGTGCTGATGGCCGACTGGTGCTACGTATGCGATTTCGATCACCGGATGGACAGCATCGAACTGCCGATCAAAGATCAGGGCATCCTCAAGAGTCCGGTGCGGATCGGGCCCGACACCTGGATCGCCACCAAGGTAACGGTGTTGCGGGGGACCAGCGTTGGGCGTGGTTGCGTGCTGGGATCCCACGCGGTGGTCAAGGGCGAGATACCGGACTTCTCGATCGCCGTCGGTGCGCCCGCCAAGGTGATCAAGAATCGAAAGACTTCGTGGGATACATCGGCGCAACAGCGGGCGGAGCTGGCCGCGGCGCTGGCGGACATCGAACGGAAGAAGGCCTCTCGCTGACGTTCACCGGTCCGGAAGCGGGCGTTCGACGATAGGCCGTCGCGGGTGTGGTCGGCGTTCGGCGCGTTTGGCGGCCAGATACACCTGCGAGGTATCGGCGGCCACCCCCTGCCAGGCGAAGCCCGTGGTGATCCGCTCACGCGCCGCCTCGGCGCGCCGCTGCGCGGCGGTCGGGCCGCCGAGAACCGCACCGACCGCTTCGGCCAGTGCGGCCACGTCGTTGGGGGGGAAGGACAGCCCGGTCTCACCGTCGATCACGGCTTCGCCGAGGCCACCCGCGGTGGAGGTAACCAGGGGTGTCCCTGCCGCGGCGGCTTCGAGCGCAACGATGCCGAAAGGCTCGTAGAGGGACGGCAGCACCGCAGCGTCGGCGCGGTGCAGTAGTGACAGCAGTTGCGAATGATCGACGAGGCCAACAAAATTCGTTGCTTTCAAGACCCGGTGCTTGCGGGCCTGTTCTTTGAGGAATTCGAGCTGGGTGCCCTCGCCGGCGATCGTCAGCGTCGTGCCGGGATAGGACCGGCGGATGCGGGGCAGCGCGGCGATCGCGTCGTGCACACCTTTTTCGTACTCGAGGCGGCCGAAGTACAGCAGCTCGGCAGGTCCGCGATGTCGACGACGTGCCGCGAACGGCCAACCCTCGGTGTCGATCCCGTTTCGGATGATCGAGATGTCGGCAAGTTCTGGGCCGAACAGCGTGCTGATCTCGTCCCGCATCGACGCCGAACACGTGATCAGCGAATCCGACTCGCGGACCAGCCACGACTCCAGTGCGTGGACCTGTCGGCTCACTGCGCCCGAAACCCAGCCCGAATGCCGGCCCGCTTCAGTGGCGTGAATGGTGGAAACCATTGGTACGTCGAACGACTGGGCCAACGCGATGGCCGGGTGAGCGACCAGCCAGTCGTGCGCGTGCACCACGTCTGGCCGCCAGTCGGCCAGGCCGAGGCCGGCGCGGATCATCGCGTGCCCCATGGCGAGAGTCCAGGCCATCATGTCGGCGCCGAAGCTGAAATCGTGTGGGTCCTCGGCGGCGGAAATCACTCGCACCCCCTCGGCGAACTCGTCGGTGGTCGGGTGGGTGTACGGGTCGGTAGCCGTCGGTCTGCGGCTCAGCACCACGACATCGTGGCCCGCCAGGGCGAGTTCGGTGGCCAGATGGTGCACGTGCAGACCGAGTCCGCCGATCACCACCGGCGGGTACTCCCAGGACAGCAGCAAGATCTTCATCTTCAGGCGCTCGGCAGTCTCCGTGCGTCGAGCGCTCCGAACAGCCCGTCAGCGCGGTTCCAGCCCTCGGCCAAGCGCCGCGCCTGCTGCTGCCGACCCGATGCCAGCGCTCCGGCGATCTCGCGGGTGGCATGCGCATGCAGATGGGCGCGATAGCGAGCGTAGTCGGCCGCCGAATCCTTGCTGACCATGAACGGCCAGTCGCTCGACACGGTGAGCAGCGTCTCGCGCAGGATCTGATCAGCGACGAAATCCCTTGGTCCCGAGCATCGGCCAGGAGAAGCCAGCACCCGCGACGACCCGGGATGGGCGAGGGCCTTGTCGACGGTATTGAGCGCCGTGTCGACCACCTCGCCGTTGAGTTGCACCAAGTCGGCCACCTTCTCGCCTGCCCACACCTGCCAGTCCTTGCCCGAACCCCAGGAACTCGGCGGCAGCTCCACCGGCGTGCCGGTGTAACCATCGGCAATCGCGTCCGACAGTGTGCCAACCCGCACCCCGGCGGCCGGCAGCGCGCGCAGCACCCGCTCGAGCCATACGGGGCCTTCGTACCACCAGTGTCCGAACAGTTCGGTGTCGAAGGCGGCGATGACGTGGGCCGGCCGGCCTATGCGGGCACTCTCGCTCGTCAGGCGCTGCCGCACGGTGTGGACGAAATCGGCCACATGAGCGTCCACCGCGGCGTCGGCGCGTTCAGGGTCGTAGGGCGCCTTGGCATCGGAGGCCACGTTGCGTCCGGTCACCCGGGCGGGCTTGAGTCCGGTGGTGTGGTCGTAGGTGTGGAAATCCCGATAGGCGGCGTGGCCGGGATAGCCGGACCTGGGCGACCAGACCCGGTAACTGACCTTCAGGTCGCGACCGAACGCCACGACATCGGAAGCGGCGACCGGCCGCCCCAAAGCGGTGTCGCCGTGCAGCGAGGGTCCGTCCACCATGAAGTGGCCCACACCGGCGGCGGCGTAACCGGCCTCCATTCCGGGCGCATAAGCGCACTCCGGAGCCCAGATGCCCATCGGCGTGTGAGCGAACCGCTGTTTGGCGTCCGCCAGTCCCTCGCGCAGCGCGAACTCGCGTAACCGCGGGTTCAGCAGGGGCTGGAACGGGTGCGCCAGCGGGCCGCCCAACAGCTCGATGACTCCGCCGTCGAGCAACTCGCGCAACACCGGGCCGCCGCCGTGACGCCACAGTGTGTCGAATTCCGTCAGCGCACGCTCGGCCTCGGTGTACTCGCGAAGTCCCAACTTTCGCAATGCTTCTGGCTTTGAAGTCGGTGAACTCGGCCCAGCTCCCGGAGACGTCTGGATGTTTGCCGCCTCCAGTGCGCGCAGCTGCCAGTTGGCCAGCCAGTGGTGCATACCGTTGAGGCAGTACGGGTCATCCAGCTGCGCGGCCACCACCGGTGTGACGCCGAGGGTCACCAGGTGTCTGCGGTTCTCGGCCGCCAGGGTGCGCAGTACCCGCACCAGCGGCAGATAGGCCGCCGACCAGGACTGGTAAAGCCACTCTTCGCCGACCGGCCAGCGGCCGTGATGGGCCAGCCAGGGCAGATGGGTGTGCAGGACCAGTGTGAAGAGCCCCGGCACCGGCGTCACGGGCGCACCGCGATCGCGACGAGATCCAAGCTGTCATCAATGTTGCGGTTGTCCCTTGCGCCGGCATCTGGCCGGGATGGCGCGGTGCCGTCAACCAACGTGCCGTCCTGCACCGTCGCGTCCACCCATGGGCCCCCAACCACCATCTCGAAGTCGTCGATGGTCACCGATGCGACGTCGGCGAGCAGGTCGTCCGGCCATGGTTCGTCGGCCAGCGCGCGCGATATCTGGGCGTCGATGATCGATCCGCCGTGGCGAGCGTCCAGCTCGGCCAGGCGGGGGCCATGAAAGAGGCCGTGGATGCCTTCGATTTCCAAGCCGGCCGACTCCAGCAGCTCGGTGAGTTCGATGGCATTCAGTTCGCGGGTGTGAAACGGGTTGACAGGAGTGTCGCGACCAGGGGAGAAGGTGATGCGGTTCGGGGTCGATATCAACAGGACCCCGCCGGGTCGCAGAACCCGAAAACACTCGGCGACGAACTGCCCCTGGTCCCAGAGGTGTTCGATCACCTGGAAATTGACCACGACGTCGACCGACGCCGTCGGTAGTGGAAGTTCGGCGAGGTTGCCCTGGCGCATGTCTATGCGGGGATACCGCGCGCGGACGTGGGCCACCGCCGATTCGTCGTAGTCGAGGCCGATTACCTGGCGGGCGACCTCGGCGATGAGGTCAGCCCCGTAGCCTTCCCCGGAACCCGCCTCGAGTACGTCCCGGTCGATGCAGCGGTCTGCCAGGCGCCGATAGACCACTTCATGGCGGCGAAACCAGTAGTTCTCCTCGGCCAGGCCGGGTACGGTCCGCTCGCCGGTCAGCGCCATGGGGGCGGCAGTCGGAGGCTCGGCGGGCGTCTCGGCCCCGGTAACAGATGCGCTCATTGCAAGGCAGGCTAACCCGTATCCGCGTGGAGGCGAACTGTTGGCCGCACCCAGGGTGCTCGCGGGCCCGGGGGTTTGTGAATTTCGACAAGCTATGGTGATTCTGCGAACCACCACATGTTACTAGCGGGTAATATGGTGGCGATTACGTGAACCGTGATATTGCAGGCCGGTCGCCGGCCCCTTCCAGGAGGACGAACCAGAGTCATGACGAACATCGTGGTGCTGATCAAACAGGTTCCAGACACATGGTCGGAGCGCAAGCTCTCCGAGGGCGATTGGACCCTCGACCGCGAGGCCGCCGACGCCGTACTCGACGAGATCAACGAGCGCGCCGTCGAGGAGGCCTTGCTGATCAAAGAGCGCGAGGGCGGCGACAGCACGGTGACCGTGCTGACCGCCGGGCCCGCGCGCGCCACCGAGGCGATCCGCAAAGCGCTGTCGATGGGCGCCGACAAGGCGGTCCACCTCCTCGATGACGGCCTGCACGGGTCCGACGTCATCCAGACCAGTTGGGCGTTGGCCCGCGCGCTGGGCACCGTCGAGGGCACCGAGCTGGTCATCGCCGGCAACGAGGCCACCGACGGCGTCGGCGGCGCGGTTCCCGCGATCGTTGCCGAGTACCTGGGTCTGCCCCAGCTGACTCACCTGCGCAAGGTCACCATCGAGGACGGCAAGGTCCTCGGCGAGCGGGAGACCGACGATGGCGTGTTCGGCGTCGAAGCCCAGCTGCCCGCAGTGATCAGCGTCAGCGAGAAGATCAACGAGCCCCGCTTCCCCTCCTTCAAGGGCATCATGGCCGCCAAGAAGAAGGAAGTGACCACTCTGACCCTCGCCGAGATCGGTGTGGAGGCCGACGAAGTCGGTGTCGCCAACGCAGGCTCCAAGGTGCTCTCGTCGACTCCCAAGCCGGCCAAGACTGCGGGCGAGAAGGTTACCGACGAGGGCGAAGGCGGCAGCAAGGTCGCCGAGTACCTGGTCGCTCAGAAAATCATCTAGCCAGTCACTGGAAATCTCCGATCAACCACCGACAGACATCAACCACCGACAGACATAGAGGCAAAGAAACCCATGGCTGAAGTACTCGTGCTCGTGGAGCACGCCGAAGGTGCACTGAAGAAGGTCACCGCTGAATTGATTACTGCCGCCCGTGCGCTGGGCGAGCCGTCGGCAGTAGTAGTGGGCACGCCGGGCACGGCTGAGCCGCTCGTCGAGGGGCTCAAGGCCGCCGGCGCCGCCAAGATCTACGTGGCGGAGTCCGCCGAGGTCGAGAATTACCTGATCACACCCTATGTGGACGTGTTGGCCTCGCTGGCCGAGTCGGCCACTCCCGCAGGCGTGCTGCTCGCCGCCGGTGCCGACGGCAAGGAGATCGCGGGTCGGCTGGCGGCCCGCATCGGCTCGGGCCTTCTGGTCGACGTCGTTGACGTCAAAGCGGGCCCGGTGGGTGTTCATTCCATCTTCGGTGGTGCCTTCACCGTTGAGGCCGAGGCTGTCGGCGACACCCCGGTGATCACCTTGCGCCCCGGCGCCGTCGAGGCCGAGCCTGCCGCCGGTGCCGGCGAGGTCGTCAGCGTCGATGTGCCCGCTGCGGCCGACAACGCGACGAAGATCACCTCGCGCGAGCCGGCTGTCGCCGGTGATCGTCCTGAGCTGGCCGAGGCGACCATCGTGGTCTCGGGCGGTCGCGGCGTCGGCAGTGCCGACAACTTCGGCGTCGTCGAAGAGTTGGCGGACTCGCTGGGGGGCGCCGTGGGCGCATCGCGTGCCGCGGTCGACTCCGGGTACTACCCGGGCCAGTTCCAGGTGGGCCAGACCGGCAAGACCGTGTCTCCGCAGCTCTACATCGCGCTGGGGATCTCCGGAGCGATCCAGCACCGCGCCGGTATGCAGACATCGAAGACGATCATCGCGGTCAACAAGGACGAAGAGGCGCCGATCTTCGAGATCTCCGACCTCGGCATCGTCGGTGACCTGTTCAAGGTGACCCCTCAGCTGACCGAGGCGGTCCGGGCCCGCAAGGGTTAGTTCTCGCTGCGTCAGCAGCCACCGGGGCCCCGTTTCGCAATGAATCAGGGGCCCCGGTTCGTTCGCGTGGCACGGGATTCGCCCTCAAGCCCGCCCCGAACCGTCACCCAGCGCTCATGAACACGTCACGCATCGATTGCCGGCACGCCGACCTGCTCAGCGACCGTGCAGGTTATGAGCACTGCTTCTGTACTCATCCCATCCGATACTGGTGACCTGGGGGCCCCGCGGGGTTCCGTACCGCGGCTTCCCCGATACTCCCTGCTACTGAGCACCGACGCGGATTCAATCGAGGCGGCGCAAAGGCTGCGCCACGACGTGTTCGCCTCGGAACCCGGGTTCACCGTGCCGACCGAGACGACGGTCGACGGCGGCCGATCAGACGGCGGCGGATTCAATGGCGGCGGAATCAATGGCGGCCGATCAAACGGCGGACTGGACGCCGACCACTTCGACCAGTACTGCGATCACTTGCTGGTGCGCGACGACGACACCAGCGAACTCGTCGGCTGCTACCGGATGTTGCCGCCACCCGGTGCGATCGCTGCCGGGGGGCTCTACACCGCCACCGAGTTCGATGTGTCCCCGCTCGACTCGCTGCGGCCCTCGCTGGTCGAGATGGGCCGTGCCGTCGTGCGGGCAGACCATCGCAATGGCGCCGTGGTCCTGCTGATGTGGGGTGGGATTCTGGCCTACCTGGATCGGAGCGGTTATGACTACGTCACCGGATGCGTCTCCGTCCCGGTAGCGGATCCAACCGGACACACTGCTGCGGGCAGCCGGCTTCGGGGTGTGCGCGATTTCGTCATGCGGCGCCACGCGGCCCCCGCCGAATACACGGTTCGTCCCCACCGCCCGGTGGTCATCGACGGACGCGGACTGGACGACATCGACGCACCGGCTCGTGTGTCGGTGCCGCCGCTGATGCGCGGCTATCTGCGGCTCGGCGCGCAGATATGCGGGGAGCCCGCCCACGACCCCGATTTCGGAGTCGGCGATTTCCCGGCGTTGCTGGACAAACGGAACGCCGATGCCCGCTACCTTCGCCGGCTCCGGTCAGCCGGTGCGGCCAGCGCGATCGCCGGTGGGACGGCCTCGTGACGACCACGCCCGAACATGCCTGGCTGCAGCCGGCGACATGTGACGCCGGGTGCGTTCGCGTCGGTGCAGACGCCCCGGGCCGACGCTGGGTGGTCGTGCTGCGCACCGCGCTGCGCGTGGTGGCGGCCCTCGCGATGTTCGCGGGAATGTGGCTCCTGGCAGTGCCGATGCCGGGGCGATCGCACCTGCAGCGGGGATATTGCCGACTGATGCTGCGAAGCCTGGGCGTGCGGACGTCGGTGTCGGGCGGACCGATACGGAACCTGCGTGGAGTGCTTGTGGTCAGTGGGCATGTGTCCTGGCTGGACATCTTCGCCATCGGCACCGTGCTGCCGGGGTCGTTCGTCGCCCGCGCAGACCTGACCAGTTGGCCGGCGCTCGGACCGATCGTCCGAATCATGCGGGTCATACCGATCGACCGGGCCCGGCTGCGCAGGCTGCCCTCGGTGGTGGCCGCCGTTGCCGATCGGTTGCGGGCCGGGCACACGGTGGTGGCGTTTCCCGAGGGCACCACCTGGTGCGGCCTGGGGTACGGGCGGTTTCGCCCGGCGATGTTTCAGGCGGCAATCGATGCCGGCCGGCCAGTGCAGCCGCTGCGGCTGAGCTACCGGCACCGAGACGGCCGACCGTCCACTGTGCCGGCGTTCGTGGGTGACGACACGCTGCTGATGTCGATCAGGCGCGTCGTCACCGCCCGGCGCACCCTCGTCCATGTGCAGGTCGAGTCGCTGCAATTGCCGGGTGCAGACCGCCGCGAGCTGGCGGCTCGCTGCGAACTCGCCGTGCGCGGCGCCAACTCGCGGTCGGCGCTGGTAGCGGGGTCCGGCTGTGCGCAAGGCCATGCGCTGGCCGGGTAGGCACAGTGGGGTCGACAGTGGGATCGGCAGTGGGATCGGCAGTGGGATCGGCAGTGGGGTCAGCAGTGGGGTCGGGGAGCGTGCGAGGGGTCGCCCGACGGCTATTGTGGAACGGTTATGTCTGTGTCGGTGTCCTCTCTCAAGCCGGTGTACTTCGACCACGCCGCTACCACCCCGATGCGCTCCGACGCGATCGAGGCGATGACGGCTGAGTTGGCGACGGTCGGCAACGCCTCCTCACTGCACGGCTCTGGGCGGGTGGCCCGCCGCCGGCTGGAGGAATCGCGGGAGACGCTGGCCAACCTGTTGGGTGCCCGCCCGTCAGAGGTGATCTTCACCGCGGGCGGCACCGAAAGTGACAACCTGGCGGTCAAGGGCATCTTCTGGGCGCGCCGTGCCACCGATCCGCAGCGCCGCCGGATCGTCACGACGCCGGTCGAGCATCACGCGGTCCTCGACGCGGTGCAGTGGCTTGTCGAACATGAAGGCGCAGAGGTGACGTGGTTGCCGGTCAACGAGGTCGGTGCGGTGAGCGCCGCCGCGCTGCGCAACGCCCTCGCCGATCCCACCGACGTCGCCCTGATTTCAGTGATGTGGGCGAACAACGAGGTCGGCACCATCATGCCGATCGCCGAATTGGCTTCCATTGCTGCTGACTTCGATATCCCCATGCACAGCGATGCGATCCAGGCGGTCGGCCAGATTCCGGTGGACTTCTCCGCGAGCGCCCTGGCGGCGATGACGGTGGCTGCGCACAAGTTCGGCGGCCCCACCGGCGAGGGCGCGCTGCTGCTGCGTCGCGACGCCGCGTGCGTGCCGCAGCTGCATGGCGGCGGCCAGGAGCGGGACGTGCGTTCGGGTACCCAGGATGTGGCCGGTGTCGTAGGTATGGCCGCCGCCGCGAAATCAGCGGTCGAAGCCATGGGAGCGACCAGTGCCCGGATGCGGTCGCTGCGCGACCGGCTGGTCGACGGTGTGCTGGCGGCGATCGACGACGCATATCTCAACGGCGCCCCTTGCAGCGGAGCCCGGCTCCCCGGCAATGCGCACTTCACCTTCCGCGGCTGTGAGGGCGACTCCCTGCTGATGTTGCTGGACGCCAAGGGAGTCGAATGTTCCACCGGTTCGGCTTGTACTGCCGGGGTGGCCCAGCCCTCGCATGTGCTGACCGCCATGGGCGCCGACCCGGTCAGTGCGCGCGGCTCGCTGCGCCTGTCGCTGGGGCACACCAGCACCGACGCCGATGTGGATGCAGTTCTCGACATACTGCCGGCGGCGGTCGAACGGGCCCGCCATGCTGCATTGGCCAGTTCGGGGCAGCAGTGAGCGCTTGCCCGAAGAGCAGCGGGGCCTGCTGAGATGCGGGTGCTGGTCGCGATGAGCGGTGGCGTGGATTCCGCGGTGGCCGCCGCGAGGATGGTCGACGCCGGACACGACGTTGTGGGTGTGCATCTGGCGCTGTCTGCCACGCCGGGGACGCTACGGACCGGCTCGCGGGGCTGCTGCTCCAAGGAGGACGCCGGCGACGCGCGACGTGTCGCTGATGTACTCGACATCCCGTTTTATGTCTGGGATTTCGCCGACCGCTTCCGTGAGGATGTGATCGATGACTTCGTGGCCTCCTATGCCCGCGGCGAGACCCCCAACCCCTGCGTGCGCTGCAACGAGCGGATCAAGTTCTCCGCGCTGGCGTCGCGGGCGTTGGCGCTGGGATTTGACGCACTGGCTACCGGTCATTACGCGCGGCTGTCGGCAGGTCGACTGCGCAGGGCCGTTGACCGCGACAAGGACCAGTCCTATGTGCTGGCGGTGCTGACTGCGGGGCAGCTGCGGCACGCGATGTTCCCGATCGGCGACACCCCGAAGTCACAGATCCGCGAAGAAGCCGCCGTGCGCGGACTGTCGGTGGCCGAGAAGGCTGACAGCCACGACATCTGTTTCATCCCTTCGGGGGACACCAGAGCATTTCTGGGTGCCCGCATAGGTGTCCGGCGTGGTGCGGTGGTCGACTCCGCCGGGACCGTGCTGGCCGAACACGACGGTGTGCACGGCTTCACCATCGGTCAGCGGAAGGGTCTCGGCATCGCCGGCCCCGGCCCGGACGGAGCTCCCAGATATGTGACAGGCATTGACGCCGGCACCGGAACGGTGCGCGTCGGTGATCTCGCCGAGCTCGACGTCGCCACCCTGGAAGGCGACAGGCCGGTGTTCACCTCCGGCGTCGCGCCGGCCGGGCCGTTGGAGTGCGTGGTACAGGTGCGAGCCCACGGTGGGGTCGCCGATGCGGTCGTCGAGCTGCGCGGCGAAACGGTGGTGGCAGATCTGCGCAGTCCGTTGCGCGGCGTGGCCCCGGGGCAGACCATGGTGTTCTACCGGGCCGACCCGGAGGGCGACGAGGTGCTGGGCAGCGCGACAATTCGAGCCGCACGCTAGTCGGGCACGCCGGCTGAGCAGACCGGCCGGGCACGCCGGCTGGGCACATCGGCTGGGTTCTTCGGCTGGGCACATCGACGGGACTCTGATACGGCTGGTACGGGCTTCTGATACCTCCGCGTCGGAGACCGTCCAATAGGGTCGGCCGGGTGAGTGTTTTCGCCAACGCGACCGGGGTTGGTTCGTGGCCGGGTTCGTCCGCCCGAGGGGCTGCCGAGGTGGTCGTCGGCGAACTGCATCAGTTGCCCCACCTCGTGGAACTGCCGAGCCGCGGCGTGGGGGCAGACCTGATCGGTCGCGCCGGTGCGCTGTTGGTGGACATCGCCATCGATACCGTTCCTCGCGGATACCGGATAGCTTCTGGCCGGCGCTCGGTGACCCGGCGGGCGGTCAGCCTCCTCGGCGAGGATATCGACGCGCTGGAGGAGGCCTGGGAGGCCATCGGGCTGCGTGGCGGCGAGCGCACCGTCAAGGTGCAGGTTCCCGGGCCGGTGACCCTTGCCGCCCACCTGGAATTGCCTGGCGGGCATCGTGCGATCACCGACTCCGGTGCGGTGCGGGATCTGACCACATCGTTGGCCGAAGGAGTGTCAGCGCTGCGCGCGCAACTCATGCGCCGGCTCGAGACCGCGGTCGTTGTGCAGTTGGATGAGCCGACGCTGCCGGCCGCGCTGGAGGGCCGGCTGACCGGCGTGACGAGCCTGTCGGCTGTGCATCCGCTGGCCGCGGCGGTGATAACCGAACTGTTCGATGAGTGCGTCGCCGTTGTCGGCGGTGATGTCGCGGTGCACTGCTGCGCCCCGGGCGTGCCGTGGAAGCTGTTGCAGCGCAGCTTGATCGCTGCCGTATCAGTCGATCTATCCGCGCTGACCGCCGCCGACCTGGACGGTGTGGGCGAGTTCGTCGAATCGGGGCGAACGGTTCTGCTGGGCGCGGTGCCGACGGCACCTCCTGAGGGGTCCGGGGCGGCAGCCGCAGCGGCACCGTCAGCCGCACAGATCGCGGCGGCGGTGGCGGGGGTGACCGACCGGCTCGGCTTTGGGCGTCCCGTGCTGCGCGACCGTATCGGCGTCACACCGGCCTGCGGGCTCGCCGCGGCCACACCGGCGTGGGCTCGAACGGCCCTCGAGTTGGCGCAGAAGGCCGCCGACGCGTTCGATGCGGATCCCGACGCGATCTGAGCGGCGATCTGAACGACGGCGCGCTGGGACCGGCCGCGGGAAATGTTAACTTTCTCACGAGGTGCTCAAATTCGCGAAGGAGTGCTTCCGCAAATGAATTTTTGACGAAGACCATTGCGATTTGCTGCCTAGAAGCAAAATTCGTCGCTTCGCAGCAATGGCCTGGTTTGGTTGCCAGCTCTGCCTGTTCATGTTGGGCGACGACCTCTGGGCAGCTGGCGACCCGCTCCCGCCGAGTGGATTTCATCTATTATTTCGCCGCAGGTGCCAGTCCGGTCAGAACCGATGTCCGCCAACCGCTCAAGACGGTCCGCGCGAGGGAAAACCTTCACTAGGAAACGAAGAAACGAATGCACATGCCGAAGATGCTGTGGGGGCGCCATGACGTGGTGCGCTGAGCAGTCCGCCGGCCAGACGGAAGCGGAGCTTGACCGCCTCGTCGCGCTGGATTCCTTCGCAATTCTCGACACGCCGCCAGAAGAGGCTTTTGACGATCTGACGGCGCTTGCCGCGCACGTGTGCGCCACTCCGATGGCGGTTGTGAGCTTCATCGACGCTGGACGTCAATGGTTCAAATCCCAGTACGGATTCGAGCTCTCGGGGACGTCCCGGGATTCACTGCCCTACGGCCCCGAGTTCAGCGCCGACACGCTGTTGGAAGTGCCCGACACCCGCCTGGACGCTCGTTTCTCCAGCCATCCGATGATTGCCGGCGAGCCGCGCGTGCGATTCTTCGCCGCCGCGCCCCTGGTCACCGCGGAGGGCCATGTGCTGGGCGCCCTCTGCGTCATGGACGTCGAGCCACGGGCCCTGTCAGACCTGCAGCGTAAGCACCTGCGCGCGCTGGCAAACCAGGTGCTCAGCCAGCTGGAGCTGCGCAATCAGGCACGACGGTTCGCGGCCGAGGTCAAGGCGCGGTTGGCGGTCGCCGCCGAGCTGCGTAAGCAGCAGCGGATGCTCGACGGCGTGCTCAAGTACACCGACGTCCTGATCTTCGCCAAAGACGTCGAGGGGCGCTTCGTGATGACCAATCGAGCGTTTGAGCGAGCCTCCGCGGTGGGCGAAGGCGGACTGATCGGCCTGACCGATCACGACCTTTTCGACCCTGAGGTCGCCGAAGAATACCGCCGCCTCGACGCGATAACCATGAAGACCAGGGAATGGCAGATCGTCGTTGAGGGGGTGCCGCACGCGGACGGAACCGTTCCCACCTACCGAACCGCCAAATTCCCGCTCATCGACGAAAACGACGAAGTGATCGGCATCGGTGGCGTCTCGGCCGACGTCACCGAACTGGCCGAAGCGCGGGCAGCTCACGCCGAGGCCGAAGAGCGCTGGCGCGCATTGGTCGAGCGGTGCAAAGCCGCGGTTTTCCTCATCGATTCCGGCGGAGTGATCGCCTACGCCAATCCTGAGGCCGTGGCCCTGTGCGGAGCGGCGAGGGCTGAGCGCATCGAGTCCCGACCCATCGCCGACTTCGTAAGGCCCGATGACCGGCGAGCTCTTGAGGCGTTGCTGAGCGAGACCCTCGCCGACGATCTGTCGGTGCGCGACCGAAGAGGTGTGCTGCAGCGTCTGGACGGCCGCACGGTGGTGGTGGAGTTCAACGCGACGGCGGTGAACGCCTCAGGCGTTCGAATGGTGCAGGTCGACCTGCGTGACGTAAGCGCCGCTGCTGCCGCGAATGCGGCTCTGAAGCTGTCCGCGTCTACCGACCCCCTGACCGGTTTGCTCAACAAACCTGCCTGGGATGCGCAGATCAAGGCTCTCAGGACGGACGCGCACTACTCGGATACCTCGATGACGGTTGCTGTCGCCGACCTCGACAACTTCAAGGCCTACAACGACACCCACGGGCACACCGCCGGCGACGCGCTGCTCCAGCGATTCTGCGCCGCGGCCGGCGCGTCTCTGCGCCGCGACGACGTCTTCGCCCGCTGGGGCGGGGACGAGTTCCTCATTGCCATGCCCGACACCAGGCCCGAGCAGGCCGACGTTGTCCTGAATCGTATTCGCGCGTGTGTGCCCGCCGGGCAAACCTGCTCCATCGGGTACACCTCGTGTGCGCCCGCCGAATCGCTGTCGGACGCCGTGATCCGTGCAGATAAAGCTCTCTACCAGGCGAAGGCTTTGGGGAAGAACCAACTCTGCGTAGTCTGAGGCGGTCGTATTTTGTGGCGGTCGTGCTCTGAGGCCGGTTAACCGCGGGTACGCAGATCCTTGCGCAGGATCTTGCCCGACGCTGACTTCGGGATCGCCTCGATGAACTCGACCTGCCGGACCTTCTTGTACGGGGCGACCTGGCCGGCGACGAAATCCATCACCTGCGCCTCGGTCAGGTCGGCGCCGTCTTGCGGGGCCAGTTTGACGACGAACGCCTTGGGCACTTCTTCGCCCTCCCCGTCCTGGACACCGATCACCGCGGCGTCGGCGATCCCCGGATGCGCCAGCAGCACCGCCTCCAACTCGGCGGGCGGCACCTGGTAGCCCTTGTACTTGATCAGCTCTTTGAGCCGGTCGACGATGTAGACACAGCCCGCGGTGTCGGCCTGGGCCAGATCACCGGTGTGCAGCCAGCCGTCGTCGTCGATGGTGGCCCGAGTGGCCTCGTCGTTGTTGAGGTAGCCGGCCATCACGTTCGGGCCCTTGAACCACAGCTCGCCGGTCTTGCTCAAACCCTGCTCAGGTAGTTCGATTTCGGCCCCCGATTCAGGGTCGACGAGTTTGGACGCGGCGTTGGACACCGTCCAACCGACCGAACTCAGTGGCGCATCGGACCGCATGTTGAGCCGACCGCCATCGAAGGGTGTGATGTGGCTGACCGGACTCAGTTCGCTCATCCCATAGCCCTGGACGACCTTGCAGCTGAGCCGCTCGGATACGGCTTTGCCCAGCTCGGCGTCCAGCGGCGCCGCACCCGACATCACCACATTGAGTGAGGACAGGTCATAGGAGTCCACCAGCGAGTCCTTGGCCAGCGCCACTGCGACCGGCGGCGCGATGAACGCGATGGTGCACTTGTGTTTTTCGATGTTGCCCAGGAACGCCGCCAGGTCGAAGCTCTGCATGACGACCAGCCGGGCGCGCGCGTGCAGGGCGGCGTTGAGAAGCACCGTCATGCCGTAGATGTGAAAGAACGGCAGAACCGCCAAAATCACGTCGTCGGAAACCATTCCGTGCAACGGGCGGATCTGGGCGACGTTGGCGACCAGGTTGCGATGAGTGAGCATCACGCCTTTGGGATTGCCGGTGGTTCCCGAGCTGTACGGCAAGGCCGCAACATGCGCTGACGGCGCAAAAGCGAGTTCGGGCGCGGGCGTCCCGGCGGCGAGCAGGTCGGCGGCATTGGGATGTCCGTCGGTCGCGCGGCCCGCCCCGTCGAGCACCACCAGGTCATCGTCGGAGATGCCGGCGGCGGCCGCACCTTCTTTGGCCTGGGGAAGCATCGAGGTGACGGTGACCAGCATCTTGGCGCCGGAGTCGGTGAGCTGTTTGGCGATATCGTTTGCCGTGAACAGCGCGTTGATCGTGGTCGCTGTCGCGCCCGCCCGCAGGATGCCGTGGAATGCGACCGCGAAGGCCGAGCTGTTCGGGGCCAGCAGCCCGACCACATCGCCGACACCGATGCCGCGGCCTGACAGGGCGCCGGCGAAGGTTCTTATTCGGGCCACCATCTCGCGATAAGTGGTCGCTCTGCCGGACTTCGCCTCGATCAGGGCGACGCGGTCGGCGTCGATGTCGTCCAGTCGGCCGAACAGGTAGTCATAAATGCTGGCGCTGGGGATATCGACTTCGGGGAAGGGGCTCGCGAAGCTCATGAACCGATCGAACCATGCCGGGCCCGCAGGAGATAGGTTCGGCGCCGGATTCAGTTGTCGGATTCAGTTCAGCGCCCGTCGAGTTGTTTGATCGATTTCTTCGGAGCGACCAACCGAAACGACGAGTCCACCAGTTCGGCCACCTCGACCCAGTCCACCTTGGTGGCTGCAAAGTCCAGGCCCAACCAGCCGAACGGCCCCAGGTAGGCCGGGTAGAAGAACCGGGTGTCCTGTTCGAGCGCCTTGCGGTCGCTGTCGTCGACCTTGATCAGCACCGAATGCGGGTACTGCACGTACTGGCCCTTGGTGTCGCGCGCGCTCGCCCGCTCGCCTTTGACGCTACCGCCGTACATCACGAACATCTTGGGCGCGCAGAACACCGGCCTGCCCCAGGAGACCTTCTCGAATGCCCCCGGGAATCCAAGCGCGATGCTGCGCAACTCGGGCAGTCCCATGTCGTCGTCGCCGAACATGATCGGATGCGGCATGGCGCCAGCGTATCCAGCGGATCGGGCGCTTCGATAGCCTGCGAGGGTGAGTCCTGAGGCGACCCCGGATCCTGAGGCGGTGCTGGCCGAAAAGGCTGACGATGCCCTTGATGCCGACCTGCGGCGCCGCTGGCAAGAGCTCGCGGACGAAGTGCGAGGGCATCAGTTCCGCTATTACATCCGCGACGCACCGGTGATCTCCGACGCCGAGTTCGACCTCCTGCTGCGCGATCTGCAGGCGCTCGAAGGCGAGCACCCCGAGCTGCGCACACCTGACTCGCCCACCCAGCTTGTCGGCGGAGCGGGATTCGCCACCGACTTCACCCCCGCTGAGCATCTCGAACGGATGCTGAGCCTGGACAATGTCTTCACGCCCGACGAGCTCGCGGCGTGGGTGGCCCGCATCGAAGGCAAGATCGGCGCCGATGTCCGCTATCTGTGCGAGCTGAAGATCGACGGCGTCGCGTTGGCGCTGGTCTACCGTGACGGGCGGCTGGTTCGCGGCGCGACCCGAGGCGACGGGCGAACCGGCGAGGACGTCACGCTCAATGCCCGGACGATCTCCGATATTCCCGAGAGGCTGACCGGAACAAGAGAGTTCCCGCTGCCATCGGTGCTGGAAGTGCGTGGCGAGGTGTTCTTCCGGCTCGCTGATTTCGAGGACCTGAATGCCGGTCTGGTCGCCGAGGGAAAGCCGCCGTTCGCCAACCCGCGAAACAGTGCGGCCGGATCGCTGAGGCAGAAGAATCCTGCGGTCACCGCGCGGCGCCGGCTGCGGATGATCTGTCATGGTCTCGGGCACGTAGAGGGCCCGGCGGGCTTGCCGTTCGCATCGCTGCACGACGCCTATTCGGCGCTCAAGGCGTGGGGGTTGCCGGTGTCCGATCACACGTCCCAGGTCACCGGTCTCGATGCGGTCAGCGAGCGGATCGCCTACTGGGGTGAGCACCGACATGACGTCGATCACGAGATCGACGGCGTCGTCGTCAAAGTCGATGGGGTGGCGCTGCAACGGCGTCTCGGCTCGACGTCCCGGGCCCCGCGCTGGGCGGTGGCCTACAAGTACCCGCCCGAGGAAGCCACCACGAAGTTGCTGGATATCCGCGTCAACGTCGGGCGCACCGGTCGGGTGACGCCGTTCGCACATATGGCGCCGGTCAAAGTCGCGGGCTCGACGGTCGCGCTGGCCACCCTGCACAACGCGTCGGAGGTCAAACGCAAAGGCGTGCTGATCGGCGACACCGTGGTGATCCGAAAGGCCGGAGACGTCATCCCCGAAGTGCTCGGTCCGGTTGTCGACCTGCGCGACGGCGGCGAGCGCGAGTTCGTGATGCCGACCCTCTGCCCGGAGTGCGGAACCCAACTGGCACCCGCCAAGGAAGGTGATGCCGACATCCGCTGCCCCAACGCCCGCACCTGCCCGGCGCAGTTGCGGGAGAGGGTGTTTCACGTGGCCGGACGTGGCGCATTCGACATCGAGGGCCTGGGATACGAAGCGGCGATTGCGTTGCTTCAGGCCGGGGTCATCACCGACGAGGGTGATCTGTTCGGAATCACCGCTGAGGATCTGTTGCAGACCGAACTGTTCACCACCAAGGCCGGCGGGGTCTCGGCCAACGGAACGAGGTTGCTGGCCAACCTGGGCAAGGCCAGATCCCAACCGCTGTGGCGGGTGTTGGTCGCGCTGTCGATCCGCCACGTCGGGCCGACTGCGGCGCGGGCGTTGGCCACCGAGTTCGGCAGCCTGGATGCCATCATGGCAGCATCCGAGGATCAGCTCGCCGCCACCGAAGGGGTGGGCCCGACGATCGCCGCGGCGGTCATCGCCTGGTTTACCGTCGGCTGGCACCGCGCGATCATCGACAAGTGGCGGGAAGCCGGTGTCCGGATGGCCGACGAGCGTGACGCCACCCTCGAACGCACGCTGGAGGGTCTGTCGATCGTGGTGACCGGATCGCTGATCGGCTACTCCCGAGACGAAGCCAAGGAAGCCATCATCGGCAGAGGGGGAAAGGCGGCCGGTTCGGTGTCGAAGAAGACGGCCTATGTGGTGGCCGGTGATTCGCCGGGGTCCAAACACGACAAGGCGATCGAACTGGGGGTGCCGGTGCTCGACGAGGACGGCTTTCGCGCCCTGCTGGCGGGCGGACCCGAGGGCTTGATCAGCGAATGATCGTGGCGATGATTCCAGCCAGGTAGCCCAGGCGCGCCACTTCGCTCGGCCGGAACCCAGGTCCGCCCGGACGGCCCAGAACCACAGCGGTGCGCGCATCGCCCAGCGGCGCGGCGGCCAGCGTGGTGTCCAGGTCCTGCCACAATTGCGGCACCCAGTTCGCGGTGCCGTCAAGTGCTTCGGCGCGATCGATCGGCAGCCAAGGCGTACCGGTGGCCGGAGTTTCAGGGGCCCCCGGGCTGCCGGCCAACCGCTCCGGCCCGGAATCAGCCAGCCGCGCCACTGTGCACCACCCGACGCGCAGCACCCTGGGGGCCTCGTCGACGAGCACCTGGAGCCGTGCGGCCCTGCCCTCGGCGGCGGCCACGTGATCGATCAGCTCCAGTTCCCGGTGTGCTTCGAGCAGTCCGGTGTGCGGTCGGATGCTGTCGACGTGGAGACCCTTGAGCTTTTCGGCCGCGGTGATGAGCATGTCGGGCATCGCGCCGGGGGGCAGATCCACCACCAGGTCGTCGATCGCATAGCCGGCGGCCCGCTCGACAACATCGAGCGACAGGATGTCGGCGCCCACCGAGCCGAGTGCCACCGCCAATGAGCCGAGGCTGCCCGGCCTGTCCGCTATCTGGACTCGCAACAAATACGAAGGCACGCGCAACACTGTTGCATGGAGCGTGCCGGCAGGCGACTCGGGCGCATTCGCGACAGGCAGGTGGGGCGGCCCGCCGCCGGTCGGGCTGAACTAGGCTCCCTGGGCGTGTCACAAATCTCTCGAGACGAGGTTGCTCACTTGGCACGCCTCGCCCGGCTTGCACTGACCGAAAGCGAGCTTGACAGCTTCGTCGGCCAGCTGGACGCCATCCTCGGCCATGTCAGTCGGATCCAGGCGGTCGATGTGACCGGGGTGGAGGCCACCGACAATCCGTTGGTCCGGCGGGCAGCCGCGGGGGGCCCAGGCTCGGAGGGCGACGGAAAAACCGGGGGGGTGGTCAACGTCTTCCGTTCCGACGTGCCCCGGCCGTCCCTGACCCAGGAACAGGCCCTTGCGGCGGCGCCGGAGGCCACTGACGAGCGGTTCGCCGTCCCGCGGATTCTGGGAGAAGCCGAATGAGCCGGCTGACCAGGTTCGACGCGGCGACCCTGGGCGCCAGGATCGCCGCAGGGGAGGTGTCCTCGACAGAGGTGACGCAGGCATGCCTGGACCAGATCGCCGCTACCGACGGCGATTACCGCGCCTTCGTGCATGTCGCTGCCGATGCGGCGCTGAGGTCCGCAGCCGCCGTCGACGCCGCCGTCGCGGCCGGTAAGCAGTTACCGTCGCCGCTGGCCGGGGTCCCGCTGGCGCTCAAGGACGTGTTCACAACCACCGATATGCCCACGACGTGCGGGTCGAAGATCCTCGAGGGCTGGATGTCGCCGTATGACGCGACGGTGACCGCGCGGCTGCGCGCGGCGGGCATCCCGATCCTCGGCAAGACGAACATGGACGAGTTCGCAATGGGCTCGTCCACCGAGAACTCGGCGTATGGGCCCACCCGAAATCCGTGGGACGTCACCCGGGTGCCCGGCGGATCGGGCGGCGGTAGCGCGGCGGCGCTGGCCGCCTTCCAGGCTCCGTTGGCCATCGGATCCGACACCGGGGGATCGATTCGCCAACCGGCGGCGCTCACCGCAACAGTCGGTGTGAAACCCACTTACGGCACGGTGTCCCGGTACGGGCTGATCGCCTGCGCCTCGTCGCTGGACCAGGGTGGTCCGTGCGCGCGCACGGTGCTGGACACCGCGCTGCTGCACGCTGTCATCGCCGGCCACGACCCGTGTGATTCGACGTCGGTCGAGGCGGACGTGCCTGACGTCGTGGGCGCAGCCAGAGCGGGTGCGACCGGCGATCTGGCCGGGGTGCGCGTCGGTGTGATCAAACAGCTGCACACCGGGGAGGGCTACCAGTCGGGGGTGCTCGATTCTTTCAACGCCGCTGTCGATCAGCTGGCAGAGCTGGGTGCGATCGTCAGCGAGGTGGACTGTCCGCACATCGACTACTCGTTGCCGGCGTACTACCTGATCCTGCCCTCGGAGGTGTCGTCGAACCTGGCGAAGTTCGACGGGATGCGGTACGGCCTCCGGATCGGCGACGACGGTACCCACAGTGCCGAAGAGGTGATGGCGCTGACCCGCGCTGCCGGTTTCGGCCCCGAGGTCAAACGCCGGATCATGATCGGTGCTTACGCACTGTCCGCGGGCTACTACGACGCGTACTACAACCAGGCCCAGAAGGTCCGCACATTGATCGCCCGGGACCTCGACGACGCCTACCGCAGTGTCGACGTCTTGGTCACTCCTACTACCCCCACAACGGCGTTCCGCCTCGGGGAGAAGGTCGATGACCCGCTGTCGATGTATCTGTTCGACCTGTGCACGTTGCCGCTGAACCTGGCCGGCCACTGCGGAATGTCAGTGCCGTCGGGACTGTCGGGGGACGATGAACTGCCCGTCGGGCTGCAGCTCATGGCCCCGGCGCTGGCCGATGACCGCCTCTACCGGGTGGGTGCGGCATATGAGGCCGCTCGCGGTCCGCTGCCGGCCGCGCTGTAACAGGGGAGAATGGCAGCATGCGTATCGGAGTGCTGACCGGCGGCGGCGACTGTCCCGGATTGAACGCGGTGATCAGGGCCGTGGTGCGCACCTGCGACGTCCGGTACGGCTCCTCGGTGGTCGGTTTTCAGGACGGCTGGCGCGGGCTGCTGGAAGACCGTCGCATTCAACTCAGGAACGACGACCGAAACGACCGGCTGCTCGCCAAGGGCGGCACCGTGCTCGGCACCGCGCGGGTCAATCCCGACAAGCTTCGGGCGGGTCTGGCTCAGATCAAGCAGACGCTGGAGGACAACGGGATCGATGTGCTGATCCCGATCGGTGGCGAGGGCACACTGACCGCGGCGCACTGGCTGTCCGAGGAGAACGTCCCGGTAGTAGGCGTCCCCAAGACGATCGACAACGACATCGACTGCACCGATGTGACTTTCGGCCATGACACCGCGCTTCATGTTGCGACCGACGCAATCGACCGACTGCACAGCACCGCCGAATCGCATCAGCGGGTGATGCTCGTCGAGGTCATGGGTCGCCACGCCGGCTGGATCGCTTTGAACGCCGGGCTGGCCTCAGGTGCGCACATGACCCTTATCCCGGAACAGCCGTTCGACGTCGAAGAGGTGTGCCGCTTGGTGAAGCAGCGGTTCGTGCGCGGCGATTCGCACTTCATCTGTGTGGTGGCCGAGGGCGCGAAGCCCGCTGCGGGTTCGATGCAGTTGCGCAAGGGCGGAACCGACGAGTTCGGTCACGAAAAGTTCACCGGGGTCGCGCAACAACTGGCCGTCGAGGTCGAGCAGCGGATCAACAAGGAAGTGCGGGTCACGGTTCTCGGGCATGTGCAGCGGGGCGGTATCCCGACGCCGTATGACCGGGTACTGGCCACCCGCTTCGGGGTGAACGCCGCAGATGCCGCGCATGCCGGCGAGTACGGAATGATGGTGTCGCTGCGCGGCCAGGACATCGGCCGTGTTGCACTTTCCGACGCCGTGCGTCAGCTCAAGCTGGTGCCGCAGAGTCGATATGATGACGCCGCCGAGTTCTTCGGGTGAGTCCCGGCCTTCGGGTGAAGAGGTGACCTGTCACGGGGCGTACTGCAGGTAGGTCGCCATCCCAGCTTCGAGATGGTATTCGTTGTGGCAGTGGGTTATCCAATTGCCAGGATTGTCGGTGTCGAAATCTGCCACCACCGTTGCCTGGGGCGGAACAAGGACGGTGTCTTTGCGCGCGCGCGGACCTTTGGCGCCCTGAACCTGGAACGTGTGCCCGTGCAAATGCATTGGATGAAACATCATCGACTCGTTGATGTAGCGAATCCGCATGCGCTGGCCGGGGCTCACTGGCAGCCCGGGTGATTCGGGGTCGTAGACCTTGTCGTTGATCACCCACGTGTATGGGTCGACCGGGCCGCCCAGCCGCAGGTCCAAAGTCTGGCTGGGCGCGGCATCGGGCAGAGTATCGGCTTCGGTGGGCTCGAGTGTCGCGGTGTCCAGCGGAATTTGGCCGGCCAGGACGGCCGCAAACCGCGAGACGGCGGCATCGCCACCGGGCAGTGCGGCGTTGTTGGTACGCAGGTTCAACTGGGCATAGCCGTCCTTGCCGTACGCCTTGGCCACCACCGGCACCGACAAGTCGCCCATCGTGACGATCGCATCGGCCCGCTCACCCATGCCCAGCAGCACTGAATCGGTCTGCCGGGGGACGACCGGAAACCCGTCGGTGTGGGTGACGGTCATCGGTATACCCGGCAGGCCGACCCGGAACGCTGTGTCACCTCCGGCATTGATGATGCGTAGCCGAATCCGCTGGCCGGGCCGATACTCGACGACCTGCGGGTCCGCGGGAACCCGACCGTTGATCAGGAAGTACGGGTAGCTGACATCGCCGCCGTCCTCGCCCAGCGGCATACTCGGGGTAACGCGTGGCCCGCCCGGTTCCATCGGCTCCATGCCGGTCCTGCGCAGCGTCTCGAACACCTTGTTCGGGTCGGTGCCGGTACCGTCCAGCCAGTCGTCGACCACCACCGTCAGCTCATCGTCGTAGTCGGCGCCGTCGGCTGGGTCCTCGATGATCACCGGGGCGTACAGGCCGCGGTCCAACTGCGACCCGAAGTGCGGATGTGCCCAGTAGGTTCCACTGTCGGGTACGACGAACTCGTAGAGGAAGTTCGAGCCGGGAGCGACGGCCTGCTGGGTCAGAACAGGCACGCCGTCCATGTCGTTGGGGATCGCGAGGCCATGCCAGTGGATGGTGGAGGGCTCCGGAAGATCGTTGGCGAGCATGATCCGCAGTGTCCGGCCGCGTTGCAAGCGAATCTCTTTGGCAGGCACCTGCCCGTTCCAGGCCCAGGTCGACACCACGACGCCGCCACCGAGATCGATATCGGTTACCGCGGCGGTCATCGTGGTGGTTGCCGCGGGCGGGTTCGGGCGGGAGCAGGCTGCCAGCGCAGCGCCCCCGGCCAGAACTCCGATCGTGCCCGCTCGGAGGAAGGTGCGGCGATCCAACGACATCTATCGATCTAAGCACGAATAGGATTCCAACCATGAGTGATGCGGCAGGTGCTGAACTGCTCGAATACGACGCGGTCGTCGCCGACTACGAGCCTGTGCTGGGAATGGAGGTTCACGTCGAGCTGTCGACGCAGACCAAAATGTTCTGCGGGTGCGCCAACAAGTTCGGTCAGGAGCCCAACACTCAGGTCTGCCCGGTGTGTCTGGGTTTACCGGGCTCGCTACCGGTGCTCAACCAGGTCGCCGTGGAGTCCGCGATCCGCATCGGCCTGGCGCTGAACTGCGAGATCGCCCCCTGGGGTCGGTTTGCCCGCAAGAACTACTTCTATCCGGACCAGCCGAAGAACTATCAGATCAGCCAGTACGACGAACCCATCGCGATCAACGGCCACGTCGATGTCCCGCTCGACGACGGCACCACCTGGCGGATCGACATCGAGCGGGCCCACATGGAGGAAGACACCGGCAAGCTGACCCATCTGGGTAGCGAAACCGGGCGAATCGAGGGTGCGACCACCTCGCTGATCGACTACAACCGGGCCGGGGTGCCGCTCATCGAGATCGTGACCAAGCCCATCGAGGGCACGGCCGAGCGGGCGCCCGAGATCGCGCGCGCCTACGTTACGGCGCTACGAGATCTGTTGCGCGGCCTTGGCGTATCCGACGTGCGGATGGATCAGGGTTCGATGCGCTGCGATTCCAACGTGTCGCTGAAACCGACCGGGCAGGCAGAGTTCGGCACGCGTACCGAGACCAAGAATGTCAACTCACTCAAGAGCGTGGAGGTTGCCGTCCGCTACGAGATGCGCCGGCAGGCTGCGGTGTTGAGCTCGGGCGGCACGGTCCTGCAGGAGACCCGGCATTTCCACGAGGACGGTCACACCTCGCCCGGCCGCAGCAAGGAGACCGCGCAGGACTACCGCTATTTTCCCGAGCCGGATCTGGAGCCAGTGGCCCCCGGTGCTGACTACGTCGAGAAGCTGCGCCTGACAATCCCTGAGCTTCCGTGGTTGTCCCGGAAGCGAATTCAGCAGGAATGGGGACTCTCCGACGAGGTGATGCGCGACCTTGTCAACATCGGTGCCATCGATCTGATCACCGCGACCGTCGATCATGGCGCGTCGAGCGACGCCGCAAAGGCCTGGTGGGGGAACTTCCTGGTGCAGAAAGCCAACGAGATTTCGGTGGGTTTGCCCGATTTGCCCATCACCCCGGCCCAGGTCGCCGAGGTGATCAAGCTCGTTGACGAGGGCAAGCTGTCCAACAAACTTGCTCGCCAGGTCGTCGAGGGTGTGCTCGCCGGCGAGGGCGATCCCGAGGAGGTGATGACCGCACGCGGCCTGGCGGTGGTGCGGGATGACTCGTTGATCCAGGCCGCCGTCGACGAGGCGTTGGCCGCCAACCCCGACATCGCCGAGAAGATCCGCGGCGGCAAGATCCAGGCCGCCGGTGCGATAGTTGGTGCCGTGATGAAAGCGACCAAGGGCCAGGCCGACGCCGCGCGAGTGCGTGAGCTGGTCGAGGCCGCCTGTAGCTGAACGGTGAGCAGCGTTCCCGACGAAAGTATTTCGGGCGACAAGAATTAGGGCCACAGTATTTCGGGCCACAATATTTCGGACGACGGGCGGGCGTGGAGCTGATGAAGCGATTTCAGGACGTGGTGTACCGCATCTTGGCGCATCCGCTTCGGCTGCTGTCGCTGCGCTCGATCGTCATCCTCGCTCAGCTTGGCGTGATCATTCTGGTGCTGATACTGGGAGTGTGGGTGTGGGTCGGTGTCACCAACGACCAGTATGCCCAGCTCGATCAGCGTCTGGACTCGCTGTCGAGCCTCGGCGACGTCAACACGCTGCTTCGCAGCGCGCAGGACGGCATCGGCCCCGAACCCACGGAGGGCGGCCTCGTGCGCACCGCCCGTATCGGGAGCGCCACGGTGTCCATCCCCGCCGATATCGTGTTGCCCGAGCTCGCCAGCGGGTACGCCGATGTTTCGATCGGGGGCGTCGAGTACCGGGTCCGAACCATCACCACTGGCAGTGCGTCCATCGCGCTCGGCGCGCCGCTCGCCGAAACGCAGGCCCGCATCGATTCGCTGCACTGGCGGGTGTTCTGGATCTGTGCCGGGGTGATCCTGGGAACCCTGCTCGTCGGGTGGGTGTTTGCGCTGATCATGGTGAACCCTTTCCGGTTGCTGGCCCAACAGGCCCGGGTCATCAACGCGCAGTCCAATCCCGATGAACTACAGGTACGCGGGGTGTGGGAGGCGGTCGAGATCTCCGAAGCCGTGGAGGGCATGCTCGCCCGGGTCGGTGACCAGCAGCAGCGCACCCGCGCCGCGCTCGAATCGGCCCGCGACTTCGCCGCTGTCGCCTCCCACGAACTCCGTACGCCTCTGACGGCGATGCGAACCAACCTCGAGGTGCTGTTGACCCTCGACCTCGGCGCCGAGCAGCGCAAGGAAGTGATCACCGACGTCATGCGTACGCAGACCCGGATCGAGGCGACGCTCACGGCATTGGAGCGGTTGGCGCAGGGGGAGTTGACCACCGTGGACGACTTCGTCCCCGTCGACGTCGCAGAGCTGCTCGATCGCGCAGCCCACGACGCGACACACAACTATCCCGGGCTGGACGTTTCGCTGGCCTCGTCGACCACGGTGCTGATGCTCGGCATGCCCGCCGGACTCCGGCTCGTCGTCGACAACGCCATCGCCAACGCTGTCAAACATGGCGGAGCGACGCAGGTCCGGTTGAGCGTGGTCAGTTCCTCGGCGGGAGTGGAGATCGCGGTCGACGACAACGGATCCGGAGTGCCCGAACAGGAACGGGTGGCGGTGTTCGAACGTTTCCACCGCGGCACCACCGCATCCAGGTCGGGTTCGGGCCTGGGCCTGGCGCTGGTGGCACAGCAGGCTGAGATTCACGGTGGCACAGCGGCGCTCGAGGTCAGCCCCCTGGGCGGCACCCGGCTGATACTGCGCCTGCAGGGATCGGGGCTGCGCTGACGCCGGATGCACCAGGGGGAATTGAAGAGAGACGAGCGACTGCCTCTCTGATCGGCCTACGGTCCAGCAATCCGGCCTGCCCTATGTGCTCCGCTCGGTCAACCGGATGACCGGCAATTCCCGGTCGGTTTGTTGCTGATATTTCACAAACCGCGCCGAGTCGGCGGTAATCACCCGCCACGCGGCCTCCCGCTCCTCACCGTGGAGTTGCACGGCAGTGACCGGGATGGTGCGCCCGCCGATCTCTATCTGCACCCGGTCCGGATTCTCGGCGATGTTGTAGTACCAGCCGGGGTTTCGGCGGGCCCCCGCCGCCGAGGCGACAATCAGCCGGCTGCCATCGTCGGCGGGAAACCACATGAGCGGCGTGCTGCGACGTTCGCCACTCTTGCGCCCGATGACGGTCAGCACCAGCCCGTGGCTGTCTCCGGTCAGCTTTCCGCGCTTGCGGATGCGGCGGGTGAAGAGATTGTTCACCAGTCGCAGCAGAACACCGCCGGGCTGGCGGGCTCCTCGGGTGCCGTTCTGTGTGCTGAAACCCATCGTAGATACCTATTCTTCTCGGAAACTTCTGCCAGGAAACGAGCTGCTGAGCCGCGGCCTCAGAGTTGACCCGCTCGAGGAATTGCCCCGGATCAGGTCTTGTCGGCGTTGGTGCGGGGGAACCCGCCACCTTGTGGGAACAACGGGAACACCACGTCATCGAGGTTCATGGCGTCGCCGGCGGTCTTGTTGACCGTGGCGCCCCAGACGTTGCCATCCGGTGACACCGCCAACGCCCATGCGTGACCGTGCTTGTCCTCGCGGACGACCTCAGGGTCGCCGGTCACCGCGCCGGTGTCGGGAGCCATCCGAACGGCGACTGTCTGCTTGGTGTCGACCAGGTTCACCAAGACCGTTCCATCCATCGCTGAGCATCCCGCCACGCCGGGACGATCGGGCCAGGTCCACACCGTCGACACCGTCGAATCCTTGCTGATGCGCTGTAACCGGTCGGCGTCCGCTGTCCGGTCGGTGACGTAGAGGGCATCGTCGGAGGGGTCGACGCACATGGCGCCGGCAGAGCCCAAACCTGACAACGCCGTTGTCGTGGGGGCCTGGTCAACCGTGGTCGGCTGCTCGATGCGCAGCAGCTTGCCGGCCATCGACTCGGGATCCGAGGCCAGCGCAGGGTCGCCCGCATCGCCGGTCTGCACCACCAAGGTCGTCGGGCTGGTGAAGACCAGCGAGCCCCTGTTGCCGTCCTCGCCCTTGGG
>JAHZIT010000067.1 GCA_022601275.1 Actinomycetes bacterium | reverse complement strand
GGCCGGCCGGTTGAGTTGAGGTCGGCCGCGCGTCCGGCAAGGAGGACCTTTGCGGTTTCTGGTTGCCATGCTGCTCTGGCTCGTCACGACAGTTGCGCTGGCGATTGCGATACCCGCGCTCTGGGCGCAACTGACCATCGTCGACGAGGACGGCTACTCCGCGTTGGCGGCGACGGCCGCCCAGGATCAGCGACTTCAGGAGGCGATGGCCCGCGAGCTCACCGAACAGGTGATCGCACTGGGCGTCGACAACGGATACGCGCTCAACCCAGAACTGGTCGGCCAGGTCGCGGGCGCCTACACCCGAAACAGCGGCTTCCCCGGCCAGTTCGCGCAAGCTAACCGGATTGCGCACCGGTGGATGTTCACCGGAGCCGTTCCCAGCGGAAACTCCACCGACCAGTGGCTGATCGACGTGGCGCCGATGCTGTTGGACCCATCTTTCGCTGCAACGCTCGGCAGCCTTGATCTTCAGGTGCCCCCGACGATGACGGTGCCCATCACGGTGAACACACCCGAATTGCAGCCCGGAAAGCTTCGGTGGCTGGCAACCTGGGGGCCATGGGCTAGTGGCGCAATGGCACTGTTGACCGCGGTGCTCGCCGCCCTGACGTTTGTCGCCGCCCGATCACGCGGCAAAGCGCTTACTGCTCTTGGTGTTTCGGCCCTCCTGGTAGGAGCAGCCGGGTGGGCGGGCATCGAAGTCGGACGCCGCCACGTCGACGGCGCACTGAGCCGAACGACCGGCGATATCCGGACCGTCGCTGAGGTCATGGTGGCCCACGCCGAGGACAGTCTGCATCTATGGCTCAACATCACGCTTCTCGGCGGCGCCGGGCTGGTGGTGATCGGGGCTATCGCGGCCGGTATTGGCGGCTTGCGGCGGCGACCGGAATAGACGAGCCTCGATCAGATGGTGTTCTTGGCGACGAACCGCCGCAACAGCAGGCAGATGAGGGCCAGGTTATAGAAGACGCCCGCCAGCAGGTAGGGCCACCAGGTTCCATGCTCATTGGCGACCCAGAATGCCTTAGCCGCCCAATAGGGCGGCAGCACGCCGAAAGCGAGGTTCCAGGCCGAGTCGACGAACCAAGCCAGGCAGGGCAATCCGGCGATAACGATACCCAGCAGACGCACCATGGCGATGCCCTGGATCTTGTTGCTCGCCACCGCGACGATCAGCAGCAGGGTAACCACTGACGACAGGCCGGCCATCATGCCGATGGGAACCAGCGCCGGCACGAGCCCGGGCGCCAGAATCCCGCTCAACGACATCGTAGTCACCACGTAGACCGTGGTGACGGCCATTACGGTAGCGGCGCGGTAGGCGAAGAAGCTGCTCAGCGACACAGGGGTGACCCGCAGTGCGGTGAGAGTGCCGGCATCGATCTCGTCGAGGACGAGAAAAGCTCCCAATCCGCCCGCGATGATGATGCTGGTCAACAGCAGCAGCGCGGTAATCACCAAGGGGTAGTAGGGCACTAGGTCGAAGTCGTAGCGCTGGGCCAGCGTCTCGGTCAGCGGTGGCACCAGGACGGATACGCCAACGGTCCAGATCACCGGAGCCAGCACCAGCATCACCAGCAGCGGGTCACGGAAAGTGCCGCGAGTGTCGTTGCGGCCGAATGCGGCCCAGGCGCGGAGGTTGAGCAGCGGGGCCGGGGACTCGGCGGCCATCACAGCACCCCGGACCGTTCGATCACATAGCGGCCGAACAAGGCCTTCGCCAGCCAGTACAGGCCTGCGGCACACACCAGGGGGTACACCAGAGCGTAGGTGACCTGCCATGGCGCCAAGGTCAGTTGATCGAATGCCGACCCGAACAACAGCAGTGGTCCCTGTGTCGGAATGAGATACAGCACGGGACTGGGCCACACGCCGGACAGATGCAGGATCGGCAGTGCCATGATCACCAGGGGCACCGTTGTCGCCAGGAACCAGTCGCTCACCGACGAGAAAGGGAGCGACGACGCGAACCCGGCCAGCAGCATCACCAGCGTCCCCAACACGACACCGGTCACCACGGGCAGCAGAAAGATGCCCGCGCCGCTGGCGGCGCCTACTACGACCACGGCGACAGCGAGTGAAACCGCCATGAGCACAGTAATTTTCACCGAGAGGTACTCCCAGAATCGCAGTGGACTGCAGATCACCGCCCCCAGAGTTCTCTCCTGTTTCTCGAAGAACACCGAACCGCCGATGAAGAAGAAGCCGATAATGGTGATGTCGCCGACCAGCACGTAAGGCTCGACGATCGGACGCAGCCGCTCCGGCATCGGCAGCAATACCGCCAGCCACAGCAGACCGGAGATCGCGGCGGCATGGATGAACCGCTGCCGTACCTGCGTGGTGGCCTCCCACCGCAATGCGCTGAACCACCTCTTCACAAGAGGCTCCTGCCAGTGACGTCAACGAATACGTCGTCGAGGGTGGCCTCCTTGCTATGAATCGTTTCCAGATGACAATCGCGCAGCACGGCTTGGAATTCGCGATCCTGGGCAAGGCCGTCCATGCGGAAATCCGCGGTCTGCAGATTGCCCTGCGGGCCGCGATATTGCACCCGCACCAGTCGCTGGCCGCGGGCGATCTTCAATTCAGCGGGTTTGTCGAGCGCGACGATGCGGCCATCCACGACGAACGCCACCCGATCGCAGAGTTCATCGGCGGTGGCCATATCGTGGGTGGTGAGGAAGATGGTGCGGCCGCGCTCCTTCAGATCCAGGATCATGTCTTTGACCGTGCGAGCATTCACTGGATCCAGGCCCGATGTCGGTTCGTCCAGGAAGAGCAGCTCGGGATCGTTGATCAAGGCTCGGGCGAATGTCAGGCGCATCTGCATTCCCTTGGAGTACTTACCCACTCGGGTAGCAGCTGCATCGGCAAGGCCGACGGCATCGAGCAGGTGCGCTGGGTCCAGCGTGCTTCCCTCATACAGCGAGGCAAAGAAGCGCAGGTTTTCGGCACCGGTCAGTTTGAGGTAGTGGTTGGGCAGTTCGAAGGAGACTCCGATGCGTTGGTAGTAGTCCGGTCCCCAGGCGTGAGGATCCCTTCCCCAGACCAGAGCCTGTCCGCCATGGCCCCGCAGCAGGCCGATAAGCAGTTTCTGGGTGGTGGACTTGCCGGCGCCGCTGGGACCCAAGAAGCCGAAGATCTCGCCCTGGCTGACATCGAAATCCATCTCCCGGACGGCAAGTTCATCGGTCTTGGGATAGTTGAAGTTAAGCTGTTGAACGTCAATGACTTTCGCTGCAGACACGAGTCAGGGCTCGATCACGTGAGTCGGATCTGGCCGTCTCTCCGGGGGTGCCTGGCTGTAATCCCCCCACGGGCCATCGCGGTGTTGGACCGCCGCCCGCACACCCTCGGTGCTTGCGGTGTCGATGAACCTCAGAGCGTCGGGGGTGTTGCGCATCAGGCCGTCCAGAATCCCACCGAGTGTCTGGGTCGACGCTAGTCCCATGTTCTCGTAGGCCTGATTGACGATGAGCTTCTGCGCCTGGAGTTGTGACAAGGGAATGCGCGAAAGTTTGGCGGCAACCTCGGTAACGCGGGCTTCCAGGCGCTCAAAAGGCACCGATTCGTTGATGAGTTCGACTGCGGCGGCTTCCTTTCCAGTGAGTGGTTCACCGGTGAGCGAGTGCCACTTCACCTTCGCCAGAGACAGGCGATAGAGCCACATGCCGGTCAGGTAGGCGCCCCACATGCGGGCGTATGGGGTGCCGATAACCGCGTCTTCGCTGGCAATGACCAGGTCGGCGCACAGCGCGTAGTCGCTGCCGCCGCCCACGCACCAGCCGTGAACTTGGGCGATGACGGGCTTGGAGGCCCGCCAGATCGCCATGAACTTCTGGGTGGGACCGGTCTCCCGGGCGCTTACGATGGCGAAATCCTTACCCGGATCCCACCGGCCGCCGGTGTTCATCGCCGCGCCCCATTTCTGGAAACCGCCACCGAAGTCGTAACCTCCGCAGAAGGACCGGCCGGCGCCGCGCAGCACGATGACCTTGACCTCGGGATCGCGTTCGGCCAGCCCGATCGCGGCTTCGATTTCGTCGGGCATCGGGGGAACGATCGTGTTGAGTTGATCGGGCCGGTTCAGGGTAATGGTCGCCACCGAAGCATCGGTCTTGTACAGCAGGGTCTCGAAATCTGTCGCCATGGATCAAGAGTGTGTCCGACGGGGGCGAACGAGGTCGGTGGAATCGGTGCTAACGGCCAGTCCGGCGACGAGCAAGGGCCCCGGTGAAAGGTCAGCCTGCGGCTGTGCTGACGTCGATCTGCCTGCCGGTTTCGCGTTCGGCGACCTGCCACAGGGCTTCGATGGCGCCCTCGCTGCCCGGCCGGATCAACGGCTTGCGGACCGGGGGGCCGTTCGTCCCGAACAATGGCCCGTAGAACCCGGCGCCGGGAGCCTCCGGATCGACGGCCGCCCGCAGCTGGCTCAGCGCACCGCGATCGGTCGACATGCCCGCTGTTTTGGTCCACCTCTCGAAGAAGTTGCCCAGCCGGCCGGCCCCGGCGTGGGCCTGGGTCGTGGTGGTCTGCAGATCGGAGTTCGTCATCCCCGGCTGCGCGGACAGCGCCTTGGCGTCGACGCCGGCACGGTCGAACTGGGCCTGCAGGCCGACGGCCAGGTGGCGCATGGCCAGCTTGGTCTGGCCGTACATGCGCCACTCGTCGAAGTTCTTCTGCATGTGCGGGTCGGCGGGGTCGATGGCCCGGCCCATGTGCTGGGCGGTACTCGACAGGGTCACGACGCGCGCACCGGGCGTTGCGACCAGGATGGGCAGCAGGCGGGCGATCAGGACCCAATGGCCCAGCACGTTGACGCCCATCTGAGTGTCGAAGCCGTCCTCGGTAGTCCCCTGCGGCATGGCCATCACGCCGGCGTTGCACATGAGGATGTCGATGTGGTCGTGCTTGGCAGCGATCTCGTCGGCGGCCTTGTCGACCGAGGCCAGCGATCCGAGGTCGAGCTCAACGATTTCCAAAGAGGCGTCGGGGTGTGCCGCGAGGATCTCGGCTCGTGCGTCGGCCGCCTTGGCCTGGTTGCGAACCGCCATCACCACGTGCGCGCGCTTGCCGGCCAGCGCCTTCGCGGAGGCCAGTCCCAACCCGCCGTTGGCTCCGGTGATTACCGCGACTTTGCCGTGGAGGTCGGGGATATCGTTTGTTGACCAGCTCATGTTGTTCCTCGGGTAGTGGGGTCCGCGTCCAGCGTAGTCACCTGCCGCCTGCTCCTTGCAGGGTGCGCAGCAGGAACTCATAGACAAGCGCAGCGCGGAACGCGGTCTGGGCGTTGTCTGCCGCGCCCGCGTGACCGCCCTCGATGTTCTCGTAGTACTGAACCGGCTGTCCTGCGGCTTCCAGTGCCGCAGTCATCTTCCTCGCATGGCCGGGATGCACCCGGTCGTCGCGGGTGGACGTGGTGATGAGCACCGGTGGGTATTGGCGGTTCGCTGAAATATTCTGGTAGGGAGAGTATTTCGAGATGAAATCCCAGTCGTCGGGATTGTCGGGATCGCCATACTCGGCGACCCAGGAGGCGCCTGCCAGCAGCAGGTGGAAACGCCGCATGTCCAGCAGTGGGACGCTGCAGACAAGTGCGCCGAACAACTCCGGGTACTTGGTGAGCATGATGCCCATCAGCAAGCCGCCGTTGCTGCCGCCTTGTGCCCCCAACTGCTGGACGGTGGTGATGCCGCGCGAGACCAGATCCCTTGCAACCGAGGCGAAGTCCTCGGCCACCAGGTGGCGCCCCGCGCGCATGGCCTGGGTATGCCAGGTGGGGCCGTACTCGCCGCCGCCACGGATGTTGGCCAGCACGTACGTGCCTCCTCGGGACAACCACAGCCTGCCCAGTACCCCGTCGTACCCCGGGGTGCGGGACACCTCGAAGCCGCCGTACCCGCCGAGCAGCGTGGGGCCCGGGCCCTCGGGCTGCCGAGGGCCGACCACGAAATACGGGATCGCGGTGCCGTCGTCGGAGGTGGCAAAGTGCTGCGTCACGTCGATGTCATTGGCGTCAAAGAACGACGGAGCCCGCTTGATCGGTGCGAGAGGCGCTTGACCGGATGCTCCGTACAGCAGGTGCGACGGAGTGTCGAAGCCGGCCGAGTCGACGAAAATCTCGCTACCCAGGCTGTCCGCCGCGACGATCGTGGTTTCGGTGTTCTCCGGCAGGCCCAGCACCGGTTCGGATGTCCAAGCGCCAGGCGTGAACACCTCCACACGACTGGCCACATCAGCGAGCGTGACGACGATCAGACGGTCGCGCGTCCACGCATAGTGGTGCAGGCAGGTGTGTTTGTCGGGAGAAAACACCACCTGCAATTCGGCTGTGCCCGCGAGGAACTCGTCGTAGTCGGCGGCCAGCAGGGAGCCGGCCGGGTATGTTCTGACGCCGGTTCCGAGGCTGTAGCACCATTCCGTGCGCAATTCGATGATCAGCCAGTCGCGGTGCACCGAGATGCTTGCATCGGTGGGCGTATCGATACGGATCAGCTCGCCGTTCCGTAACTCGTAGACCTCCTCGTTGAAGAAGTCCAGCGCCCGGCTCACCATGGTGCGTTCGAAGCCGACGGTCCGGTCGACGGATGCCGCGACGACGACGTCGGTCGGCGCACCGCTGAACACGGTGTCGGCGGCGGTCAGCGGCTGGCCGCGCCGCCACCGCTTGACCACGCGGGGATACCCCGAGTCGGTCAGCGAGCCTTCCCCGAAATCGGTGCCCACCAGGACGGTGTCGGTGTCCTGCCAGCTGATTTGCGACTTGGCTTCGGGTAGTTGGAAGCCGTCATCGACGAACTCTCGGGTGTGCATGTCGAACTCGCGCACCACTGCGGCGTCCGAGCCGCCCGGAGACAGGCTGATCAGTGCCAGTGAGTGATCCGGTTCGATGACGTCGGCACCGGCCCACACCCAGTTCGTGTCGTCATCGGCCGCCAATTGGTCGACGTCGATGATGACGTCCCAGTCCGGTTGCTCGGTGCGGTAGCTCTCCAGGGTGGTGCGCCGCCACAGACCGCGTGGGTTGGCCGCGTCCCGCCAGAAGTTATAGAGGTACTCGCCGCGCCGGCGCGCATAAGGGATCCGTGCGTCGGTGTCGAGCACCTCCAGGGCGTCGGATCGCATCTGTTCGAAGCGATCGCCACCGAGTTGGGTCATGGTGGTGTCGTTATGGGCCCGGACCCACGTCAGCGCATCGTCGCCGCTGATCTCCTCGAGCCAGAGGTACGGGTCGGGTTGTTGGGTCGGTGACCCATCAGGCGTGTCTGCCACATCTGCCATTGTGGCGGCTGCCTGTCGCTGTCCCGCGGCCACCTCGCAGTTGCGGGCCCAGATGGTGGGCACACTTCGCGATACCGTTCAGGAAACTACGGTGGTTGGCGACGATAGCGCGAGAACAGCGGCCGGGAGACAACCATGCTTGCACCTCAACCTTTTCCAGGCGTCCCGCACCGGGCCTTGGTCACTAGCGCGGCCGTCGACCTTGTGCGCCTCCTGCAGAGCCGCCACGGCGCGCTGATGTTCCATCAGTCCGGCGGCTGCTGCGATGGTTCTTCGCCGATGTGTTACCCGGCCGGTGACTTTCTGGTGGGTGACCGAGACATCCTTCTGGCGGTCCTCGACATCGGTGACGGGGTGCCGGTGTGGATCTCCGGCCCCCAGTTCGACGCCTGGAAGCACACTCAGCTGGTGATCGACGTGGTGCCGGGTCGGGGCGGTGGGTTCAGCCTGGAGGCCCCTGAGGGAATGAGATTCTTGTCCCGCGGCCGCGCGTTCACCGACGACGAGAACGAGGCTCTGGCCGGGGTGCCGCCGGTGACCGGCGTGGATTTTGAGCGTGGTGTGCGCCCGCCGTCGAGCGGCACCCATGTCGTGGCGGACGCCTCAGCTGCCTGCCCGCAGGGGGGAGGCACCGTCGGCTCGCGCCCTGGCGCCGGGTCCTGACCCACGCTCGACCCGCGCGCCGCCCGGGTTTGCCGCCCGTGCGGCGGTATCGTCAAGTTCGTGATTCCGCTGCCGCGCGCATCGGTGTTGGCCGGGGTGATGATCGTGGGTGTCGCCGCCGGCATCATCGCCGCGGTCGCTGCCAACGTCGAGGTCACTGCTCCGGTTCGGCCCGACATCGTCATCGCCCTGGTGATCGGCGTGCCCACTGTTGTCGGCCTGCTGACCATAATGGTGTCGGGCAGGCGCTGGATCACCGCAGTGGGGGCTTTGCTGCTCGCCATGGGGCCGGGTTGGTTCGCAACACTGGCCGCGGTCCAGGTGGTTTCCAGTGCCTGACGGCGATCGGCAGTGGCTGGTCGGTGAGAACACCCAGCCATTCATGCCCGAGTTCACCGGCTCGGTCACTGCCCAGGGTCTCATCGACGAGCCCACACAGCCGATCGAACCTGCGGTTCAGCAGCCTGAACACATCGTTCCCGGTGTTCCCGGTGTTGTTCCCGGTGCCGTTCCGAGTGTCGACCAACACCTCAGTCGTTGGAGGTTGGTGCTGGTCGTGGCCGGCGTGTGGATCGTCGCCGCTGCGGCCGGGCTGGGCCTGTACTACTGGTGGTACCAATCGGTGGACAAGACGATGCCGGTGTTCGTGGTCTTGGTCTACCTCGTGTCGTGCATCGTCGGCAGTCTGCTCAGCGCCATGGTGCAGAACCGGCCGGTGGCATCGGCAACAGCCATCGCGTTGATGTCGGCACCGTTCGCGTCGACCGCGGCGGCCGCGGTTTTGTACGGGGGTTACGTGTTCGGTTGGATCAGTCGATAGTCGGACGACGATAGAGCGGTGAGGTACGAGCCGCGGTGAGGAGTTCGACAGGTGTTGGTGGTCGGACGACGATAAAGCGGTGAGGTATGAGCCGCGGCCGTTAGGGTAGGAAATCGTGACCCACTATGACGTCGTTGTTCTCGGAGCCGGTCCCGGCGGATACGTCGCAGCCATTCGCGCTGCTCAACTAGGACTCAAAACCGCCATCGTCGAGCCCAAGTATTGGGGCGGGGTATGCCTCAACGTCGGGTGTATCCCGTCGAAGGCCCTGCTGCGCAATGCCGAGCTCGCACATATCTTCGCCAAGGAGGCCAAGCAGTTCGGCATCAGTGGTGAGGCGAATTTCGACTACGGCGCCGCATTCGATCGCAGCCGCAAAGTAGCCGACGGCCGCGTCACGGGCGTGCACTTCCTGATGAAGAAGAACAAGATCACCGAGATTCACGGCTACGGCAAGTTCACCGGCGCCAACAGCATCGAGGTCGATCTCAACGAGGGCGGAACCGAAACCGTCGAATTCGACCACGCGATCATCGCGACCGGCTCGAGTACCCGGCTGGTGCCCGGTACCTCGCTGTCGGAGAACGTCGTCACCTACGAGGACCAGATACTGGAGCGTGAGCTGCCGGGATCGATCATCATCGCCGGCGCCGGGGCGATCGGCATGGAGTTCGCCTATGTCCTGAAGAACTACGGCGTCGACGTCACCATCGTCGAGTTCCTGCCGCGCGCACTGCCCAACGAGGACGCCGAGGTCTCCAAGGAGATCGAGAAGCAGTACAAGAAGCTGGGCGTGAAGATCCTCACCGGCACCAAGGTCGAGTCGATCAGCGACCAAGGGGCCGGGGGTTCGGTCACCGTCACGATCAGCAAGGATGGCAAGTCCGAGGAACTCAAGGCCGACAGGGTGATGCAGGCTATCGGCTTCGCGCCCAACGTCGAGGGGTACGGCCTGGACAAGGCGGGCGTGCAGCTGACCGACCGCGGGGCGATCGGCATCGACGACTACATGCGCACCAATGTGGGTCACATCTACGCGATCGGCGATGTCACCGCAAAGCTGCAGCTGGCTCACGTTGCCGAGGCAATGGGTGTGGTGGCCGCCGAGACTATCGCCGGAGCCGAGACGCTGGCGCTCGGCGACTACCGAATGATGCCGCGCGCGACGTTCTGTCAGCCCCAGGTCGCCAGCTTCGGACTCACCGAGGAGCAGGCCCGCGAGGAAGCGGAACGACGCGGGTCTGATATTAAAGTCGCGAAGTTCCCGTTTACCGCGAACGCCAAGGCGCACGGGGTGGGCGACCCGAGTGGCTTCGTCAAGCTGATCGCGGACACCAAGTACGGCGAACTGATCGGTGGGCACCTGATCGGCCACGACGTCTCCGAGTTGCTGCCGGAGCTCACCCTGGCGCAGAAGTGGGATCTGACCATCAATGAGCTGGCCCGTAACGTGCACACGCATCCGACGATGTCGGAGGCGTTGCAAGAGTGCTTCCACGGGTTGGCCGGCCACCTGCTCAACGTCTAGTTGAGAGCCATCCTGGTCGCCGGTATCGGCGGGTTGGTGGTCGGCCACATGCTGTGGCTGGTCGGCATCTCTGCTGCTATCGCGTCGACGGACAGATCCACCTGGGTGTTGGTCATCGCCGCGGTGTCGTTGGTCGTCGGTATCGCCGCTGGCATGTTGGGCTGGCGGCAGTGGAAACAGCAGACGCGCACCGGTGAAGCCTGGGCGGTCTTCCTGTGGGCACTGACGGTGTCACCGGTGTTGATGTCGCTGACCGTGCTGGGTGTGACGTACCTGTAGCTCTTCGCCTCAGTCCGGAAAGTCCAGCGGCACGCCCAGCGTGCTGATGGTGGCCGCGAGCCCGTCGTATTGAGCGGCGAGCAGACAGAATTCGATCAACTGCGGCTGGGTGAAGTGCCCGGCGAGTGCCTGCCATGTCTGGGGCGACACCCCGCGGGTGACGACGAACTCGTCGGTGGCGGTGATCAGTACCCGCTCCCGGTCGGTGAGCCCTTCGGCATCCGGCCCCTCGAATATCCTGGCCTGTACCTCAGCGTCCAGCCCACGGCTGCGGGCCAGCCTGCGATGCTGCTGCAGTTCGTACTCGCATTCGCGCAGATGGCCCACCCGCAGGATGACCGTCTCGGCGTCGCGTCGTGAGAGCTTGCCCGCATAGAGAAGGTAGCCCGACAACGGCAGCCACACCGGGAACAACAGCCGATGCCGGCCGAGCACGTTGAACAGGCTGAACCGTGGGGCCCGGATTCCCCGCGCGCCGAGATTGGCGATCACCCAGCCGATCGGCCCCAGCTCGCGGAAGCCGCCGGGCTCGATTCGGGCAGGGGTGGCCGACTCTTCGCGCGCGCGTTCGTCACGCGTGCTCACGACAGCTTCACCAGGTATGGGGACACCGTCGAGCGGTGTTCGTCGATGTCCAACGCACGGCCCAGCGCCGGGAACGCGCGCTGCGGGCAGTTGTCGCGCTCACACACCCGGCAGCCGGCGCCGATGGGGGTTGTCGGGACATTGGGGGCGCCGACCAAGTCGAGTCCTTCCGAGTAGACCAGCCGCTGCGCGTGGCGCAGTTCGCAGCCGAGGCCGATCGCGAACGTCTTACCCGGCTGACCATATCGCGATGCCCGCCGCTCCACGGTCCGCGCCACCCACATGTAGCTGCGCCCGTCGGGCATCTCGGCGAGTTGCACGAGGATCTTGCCGGGGTTGGCGAACGTCTCGTAGACGTTCCACAGCGGACACGTTCCGCCGCTTGAGGAGAAGTGAAAACCTGTGGCGGACTGCCGCTTCGACATGTTCCCGGCTCGGTCGACGCGGACAAACGAGAATGGGACGCCACGCATCGACGGCCGTTGAAGCGTCGACAGTCGGTGACAGATGGTCTCGTAACTGGTCGAGTAGTACGCGGAGAGCCGCTCGACGTCGTAGCGGAACTTTTCCGCCACTTCGTGGAATTGCCCGTAGGGCAGCACCGTGGCGGCGGCGAAGTAGTTCGCCAGTCCCAGGCGCGCCAGACGCTGGGACTCCGCGCTGGTGAAGTGGCCTTCGTCGACCCGCTTGTCGATCAATTCACCACACTCCAGGTAGGCCAGTTCGGCGGCCATTCTGAATGCCGTCTGGCCCGACGACAGGTGGGCGCTGATCTCTAGAGTTTTCGACTCCGGGTCGAATCGGTGCAGAACTCCCTGGTCGAGGTCTATACGGCGGACGATCCTGACGCCATGGACGATGCGCAGCCGGTCGGCTAGGTCTCCGACGAGGTCACCCCGTTGAATACGCATTCCGGCGGTGAGCCCCTCGGCTGCGGTGTCGAGTTCGTGCAGGTAGTTCTGGCGCTGGTAGAAGTAGTCGCGGACCTCTTCGTGCGGCATCGTGATGGATCCCGACCCTGGGCTGAGGCCGCTTCCCCCCGCGCCGGCATTGCCGGCGTTGAATCGATCCTCGGTCGCCGCTGCGAGCTGGGTGGTGGCCAGCTGGTAGCGGCGATGCAAGTTGACCATGGCCCGCGCCAGAGCCGGATGCGCGCCGACCATGCCGGCGACCTCGGTCGGGTCGACGGTGACGTCCAGGTCGCGGTCCATGATCACCTCGCGCAGCTCGGCGATCAGCCGGGTGTCGTCCTGGGAGGAGAAGAACGTCGCGTCCACGCCGAACGCCTCGGTGATGCGCAGCAGCACCGCCACGGTCAGCGGCCGGACGTCGTGCTCGATCTGGTTGAGATAACTGGGAGAGATCTCCAGCATCTGTGCCAGTGCGGCCTGGCTGAATCCGCGTTCGCTTCGGAGTTGCCGCACGCGGGCGCCTACGAACGTTCTGGCCACGATCAACTAGTTTAGCCGGGACTAGCACAGTTGCGAAGGCCCCCTTCGCAGCGTTGGCAATCGGCCGCCACGGGCAATCAGGGTAGGTGTGGCAGTATTTGGGTCCGTGAGTACCGCCGGGCAGGCCAGGGGCGTCAAGGCAGGCCTGGACAAGGCAATGATGCAGGTACCGGACCCGCACCCAGATGTGTTCGACGTCCAGTGGCCGCTGCGGGTAGCCGATGTCGACCGGGTGGGCAGGCTGAAGTTCGACGCAGCGGCCCGCCATATCCAGGATGTCGGTTCGGATCAGCTTCGCGAGATGGGTTTCGAGGAAACCCACCCCATGTGGATCGTGCGGCGCACGATGGTCGACCTGATCGAACCCATCGAGTTCAAGGACATGCTTCGGTTGCGGCGCTGGTGCTCGGGAACGTCCAACCGGTGGTGCGAGATGCGGGTTCGTATCGATGGACTGCGGAATGGCGGCCGCATGGAATCAGAGGCGTTCTGGATCAACATCAACCGGGAAACCCAGGGGCCGGCGCGCATAGCCGACGACTTCATCGAGGGTCTGCGGCGCACTACCGAGGTCGACCGGCTCAGGTGGAAGGCCTACCTGAAAGCCGGCAGCCGCGAAGACGCTGTGGACGTCCGGGCCTACCCGGTCCGCGTAAGCGACATCGACATCTTCGACCACGTGAACAACTCGGTCTACTGGAGCGTCGTCGAGGACTACTTGTCAGAACACCCCGACTTGTTGACTCGGCCGTTGCGCGTGACCATCGAGCACGATCTCCCGGTGGCGCTTGGCGACAACTTGGAAATCATCACCCACGTGCATCCGGCCGGATCGACGGATCGGTTCGGCCCAGACCTGGTCGACCGCACTGTTACAACGCTCACATATGCGGTCGGTGACGAGACAAAAGCCGTCGCCTCGCTGTTCGCCCTCTGAGTCATCCCGGCTGAGCAGTACAAGCGTACTGACCTGCGGATATTGGGTTACCCGTGAGTAGCTACTGAGCGGCCGGGCCCCTGGACGTCTTCGCAAACTTCGCAATTTATGGCCGTCGGTTGGCGAAAGTTGGCAACGGAAACGGGTGGAACTGCGGTTATGTGGTGGTGCATGCTGTTACGTAGCGCGCCGGTGAAGGTACCGGGAACGTTAACAACCGCGGGGGCTCGAGCGGCCCCCAGCGAAATGCAATGGAGAAGGAGCAGTCGATGTCGACCGTTGGCACGCCGAAGTCACCCGAGCAGATCCAGCACGACTGGGACCACAACCCCCGCTGGAAGGGCGTCACCCGCACCTACACCCCCGCGGACGTTGTCGCCCTGCAGGGCCACGTCGTCGAGGAGAGCACGCTGGCCCGACGCGGCGCCGAGGTGCTCTGGGAGCAGTTGCACGACATGGATTACGTGAACTCCCTGGGCGCGCTGACCGGCAACCAGGCGGTGCAGCAGGTCCGTGCGGGCCTGAAGGCCATCTACCTGTCCGGCTGGCAGGTCGCCGGTGACGCGAACCTGAGTGGCCACACCTACCCCGACCAGAGCCTTTACCCGGCCAATTCGGTGCCGCAGGTTGTCCGCCGGATCAACAACGCGCTGCTGCGCGCCGACCAGATCGCCAAGGTCGAGGGTGACCGGTCGGTCGAGAACTGGCTGGCCCCGATCGTCGCTGACGGCGAGGCCGGCTTCGGTGGCGCACTCAACGTGTACGAGCTGCAGAAGGCCATGATCACCGCTGGTGTCGCCGGTTCGCACTGGGAGGACCAGCTTGCCTCGGAGAAAAAGTGCGGCCACCTCGGCGGCAAGGTGCTCATCCCCACGCAACAGCACATCCGCACGTTGACCTCCGCCCGGCTTGCTGCGGACGTGGCTGACGTCCCGACGGTCGTCATTGCCCGCACCGACGCCGAGGCAGCCACGCTGATCACCTCCGACGTCGACGAGCGCGACCAGCCCTTCATCACTGGCGAGCGGACCAAGGAAGGCTTCTACCGGGTGCGCAACGGCCTCGAGCCCTGCATAGCACGCGCCAAGTCCTACGCGCCGTACTCGGACCTGATCTGGATGGAGACCGGCACCCCGGATCTGGAATTGGCCAAGAGGTTCGCCGAGGGCGTCAAGAGCGAGTTCCCCGACCAGATGCTGGCCTACAACTGCTCGCCATCGTTCAACTGGCGCAAGCACCTCGACGACGCGACCATCGCGAAGTTCCAGAACGAGCTGGGCGCGATGGGCTTCAAGTTCCAGTTCATCACGCTGGCCGGTTTCCATGCCCTGAACTACTCGATGTTCGATCTGGCGCACGGCTACGCCCGCAACCAGATGACTGCTTACGTCGACCTGCAGGAGCGCGAGTTCGCCGCCGAGGAGCGGGGCTACACAGCGACGAAGCACCAGCGAGAGGTCGGCGCCGGCTATTTCGATCGGATCGCCACCACGGTGGACCCCACTTCGTCGACGACCGCGCTGGCGGGCTCGACCGAAGAGGGCCAGTTCCACTAAACAGCTACCGACACTGGGCAGCTTCTCTCGGGCAGCTTCTCTCGGGCAGCTTCTCTGCAGCAGACGCGAACTCGCACATAGCGCCCCCCGCGCGTGCGAGTTTGCGTCTGCTCGCGGTTAATGTGGGGCACCGTGGCAGACATCGAGCGGGCAGATATTGAGCGGGCAGATATTGAGCGGGTAGGAATCGTCGGCGCCGGGCAGATGGGCGCGGGCATCGCAGAGGTGTGTGCCAAAGCCGGCGCACAAGTCCTGGTCTACGAGCCGACCGAGGAGCTGATCGCTGCCGGCGAAGCCCGGATCACCGCGTCGCTGGACCGCGCAGCCGCCAAGGGCAAGCTTTCCGCCACCGAACGGGATGCCGCGCTGGCCAACCTGGCCTTCACCACCAGCCTGGCGGAATTGGCCGATCGCCAGTTGGTCGTCGAGGCGATCATCGAAGACGAGGGCGTCAAAGCCAAGCTGTTCGCAGAACTCGACGCCGTGGTCACCGACCCGGACGCAGTGCTGGCTTCGAACACCTCGAGTATCCCGATCATGAAAATTGCCGCAGCCACGCAGAATCCGGGTCGCGTGCTCGGCTTGCACTTCTTCAACCCGGTGCCGGTACTGCCGCTGGTCGAGTTGGTCAGCACTCTCGTCACCACCGACGAGGCGGCATCGCGCGCCGGGAAGTTCGCGAGCGAGACGCTCGGCAAGCAGGTAGTGCGATGCACCGACCGCTCCGGCTTTGTCGTCAACGCGCTGCTGGTGCCCTACCTGCTCTCGGCGATCAGAATGGCCGAGGCAGGCGTCGCCACGATTGAGGACATCGACACAGCCGTCGTAGCGGGGCTTTCTCACCCGATGGGCCCGCTGCGGCTGTCGGACCTGATTGGCCTCGACACACTGAAGTTGATCGCCGACAAGATGTTCGAGGAGTTCAAAGAACCGCTTTACGGCCCCCCGGCTCTGCTTCAGCGCATGGTCGAGGCAGGACAGCTCGGCAAAAAGTCCGGCAAGGGCTTCTACACCTACTGACGGATACACCTACTGAGCCATCAAGCCCAGGCCCATCAGCCCAGGCCCATCAGCCCAGGCCAGGGTGTCACTTTGGAATTGCCCGGGCTGTTAGATAATCTTTCAGAACCATATGTGTGACTTGCCGGTTCAGCTCGCGGTCTGGCGCGCAGGCGTTAACGCCCACGTCGCGCCCGGACGCCGACTCTGACCGGTTGATTAAGACTGGCAAGGGGTTGTTGTATGTCGGGTGCCACGCCGGAGCTTTCGCCTTACTACGAGGAATCGCAGTCGATCTACGACGTGTCCAACGAGTTCTTCGCGTTGTTCCTCGGGCCGACCATGGGCTACACGTGTTCTTACTTCGAACGCGAGGACATGACGCTCGATGAGGCGCAGATCGCGAAGTTCGACCTCGCTCTCGGCAAGCTGAATCTCGAGCCGGGCATGACGCTGCTCGACGTCGGGTGCGGGTGGGGTGGCGCGCTGCGTCGCGCGATCGAGAAGTACGACGTCAACGTCATCGGCATCACGCTGAGCAAGTATCAGTACGAGTACAGCAAGGCGATGCTTGCCGAACTGCCGACCAGTCGCTCCGCGGAGGTGCGTCTGCAGGGCTGGGAGGAGTTCAACGAGCCGGTCGACAGGATCGTGTCGATCGGCGCGTTCGAGGCCTTCAAGGCCGAGCGCTATCCGCTGTTCTTCGAGCGCGCCTACAGCATTCTGCCCGCCGATGGCCGCATGCTCCTGCACACGATTCTGGCCCACACGCAGAAGTTCTTCCGTGACAACGGCATCAAACTCACCATCAGCGACCTGAAGTTCATGCGGTTCATCGGCACCGAGATCTTCCCCGGTGGGCAGCTGCCCGCCGTCGAAGACATCGAGAAACTCGCCGCCGACGCCGGATTCACACTGGAGCGCACGCACCTTCTCCAGCCGCATTACGCCCGCACACTCGACATATGGGCAGCCAACCTGGAAGCCAACAAGGCGGCGGCGATTGAGATGACCTCAACCGAGGTGTACGACCGCTACATGCACTATCTGACGGGTTGCGCGGACTTCTTCCGCCGCGGTATCACCAACGTCGGCCAATTCACACTGGTCAAGGGTTAGGAAGCGGCCAGTCGCTTCTCTTCGGCTTCCACGTCGAAATCTGCCGGTGGCCAGGCCATGTTCAGCCGCTTCATGGCCTCGATGAGCAGTTCGGTGACGGCGAGTCGGCTGTACCACTTCCGGTCACACGGCACGATGTGCCAGGGCGCGTAGTCGGTGGACGTCCGATCCAGCATCGCCTGGTAGGCCTCCTTGTATAGCGGCCATTTCAGGCGTTCGTCGATGTCGCCGGGGTTGTATTTCCAGTACTTGTCCGGCCGCTCCAGTCGCTCGGCCAATCGTTTTTTCTGCTCGTCGAGCGAAACGAACATCGCGACCTTCACCAGCGTTGTGCCGCCGTCGACAAGGTCGCGTTCAAACGCATTGATCTCGTCGTAGCGGGGTTCCCACACCTCCGGTGGCACCAGGTTGTGTACCCGCACGATCAGCACGTCCTCGTAGTGGGAACGGTCGAAGACACCGATGTGTCCGGCGGCGGGTAATGCCTTGCGGATGCGCCACAGATAGTGATGGCTCAGTTCTTCGGCTGTCGGCTTACCGAAGCTTGTGTAGCTGATCCCCTGAGGATTTGCTCCCCCCACAACGTGCTTGACGATGCCACCTTTGCCCGCGGTGTCCATGCCCTGGAGCACGAGCAGCACCGACCGGGTGTCGCCGGAGCGGCTGTTGGCGTAAAGCATCTCCTGCAGTTCGGCGAAGCGCACGTTGCGCTCCTCCTGCAGAGTGGGCGCGTCGGCCTTCTTTCCGCGAAACCCTGGAGTCGACCGGGCGTCGATGTCGCTGACCCTGTCCCCGGGGCGGAACATTAGCTCGACGCGCGGTTCGTGTGACCACAGGGAGGGCAAGTCCGAGAGCTCGCTCATGCTCCTAGTCAAGCAGCTGAGGCGGAAGCTCCGGCGACGGATGCGACATCTGCCGAAACTTCTCCAGAGAGCCGCCAACTTCGACGATCCCGCATAGCGCGCTCCAGGACAACATCGTGAGGTAGTCGATCAGCTCGTCGGCAGTCATCTGCGGATTCGACATCCACGAGTGCGTAGCGAGCTGTACGCCACCAACGGTCTGGAACGCCCAGGGGCCGATGCCGCCGGTATCCATCCCGCCGTCGATCATCCGGCGGCGGAACATCACCGCCAGCATCCTTGCGATGATCTGCTCGGAATCGGCGACCGCCTTGCTCCTGCTCGCGGAGTTGTTGGCCATGACGAATCGGTAGGGCTCGGGCTCACTGGCGACGGTGTGGACGTAAACCCGGATGATCTCGCGGGTGAGGTCGTAGCCGTCCAGGTTCGACGACAGCGCCGCGGCCATATTGGGTATCAGGGTGGTTTGGGCAAAGCGCATCATCACCGCGGTGGTGAGGTCGTTCTTGTCGACGAAGTACCGGTAGAGCACCGTCTTGGACACCCCGATCTCCGAGGCGATCTCGTCCATGCTGACGCCGCTGCCGCGGTTGCGGATGGCTTCGAGGGTTCCGTCGACCAGTTCGTTTCGCCGTTCGACCTTATGCTTATGCCAGCGTCGTTTACGCCCATCGGTCTTGACCGCCCCCGGCGGGGAGTGTTGTGCCACGTTCGCGGTAATCCATTCCCTAGTCCATGTCGATGATACGGCGACACGGTGTGGGCGCAGGCTTTAGGTGCAGGCTGCTGACAACTTCGCAACCGGTGGATGCCTGAATAGCAGATGATGGAAGCGTGGCACATCGATTGAATGTCGCCGGCAAGCGTCCCAGCTTCGCCGAGACGTTGGCTGGCGCCGACTCGGCCGCCGATGGTGAACGCAGACGCAGCCTGCGGCGAATGAAGGTAGTCGCGTTGAGCTTCCTGCTCGGCGCGACGGTCGTCTTCCTGGTCTGCAGCTGGGCGCAATCCCAGGGCGCCGCGCCCTGGGTCGGCTACGTTCGGGCAGCCGCAGAGGCCGGAATGATCGGGGCGCTCGCCGACTGGTTCGCGGTCACCGCGCTGTTCAAGTATCCAATGGGTATCCCCATCCCGCATACGGCGATCATCAAGCGCAAGAAGGATCAACTCGGCGAAGGACTCGGCGATTTCGTTCGGGAGAACTTCATGTCGCCCGAAGTGGTGGCGACCAAACTGAGTGACGCCCAGGTAGCCGGCCGGATCGGCAAGTGGCTGTCGGAGCCCGCGCACGCCGAGCGGGTCGCGACGGAGGCATCGACAGTGCTGCGGGTGCTCGTCGAGATGCTCCGAGACGAGGATGTCCAGCAGGTGTTCGACCGAATGATCGTCAAGCGCATCGCCCAGCCTCAGTGGGGCCCGCCGATCGGTCGGGTGCTCGCCTCGCTGCTGGAGGCCGGGCGGCAGGAAGCGCTGATCCAACTGCTCGCTGATAGGGCCTTCGAGTGGTCATTGAATGCCGGAGAGGTCATCGAGCGGGTGATTGAGCGCGACTCGCCTTCGTGGTCGCCTCGCTGGGTCGACGGCCTGATCGGCGATCGGATCCATCGTGAATTGATGGACTTCACTGACAAGGTTCGTCGCAATCCCGACCATGAACTGCGCCGTTCGGCCACCAAGTTCTTGTTCGAGTTCGCCGCCGACCTCCAGAACGACGAGGCAACGATCCAGCGCGCGGAGAACGTGAAGGATCAGATCATGGCCCGTGATGAGGTGGCCAACGCGGCCGAGACCGCCTGGACCACCGCCAAGCGCATCTTGTTGGAGTCGGTCGACGATCCGAACTCCACCCTGCGGGCCCGCATCGCCGACTCGGCGGTGCACATCGGGGAGTCCCTTCGCGACGATTCAGACCTACGCGACAAGGTCGACAACTGGATCGTGCGGGCTGCTCAGCACCTGGTCAGCGAGTATGGGACGGAGATCACAGCCATCATCACCGAGACGATCGAGCGCTGGGATGCCGACGAGGCGAGTCGTCGAATCGAACTTCATGTGGGCCGTGACCTGCAGTTTATCCGCATCAACGGCACTGTGGTCGGGGCACTGGCCGGCCTGGTCATCTACTCGGTGGCGCAGCTACTGTTCTGACCTGCGCTAACTAGTGCTTGCAAAAGTTAGCACCCCGCCGTACGGTTGGGCTTGTCGCTGCGGCTTGCACTGAGCCGACGCCAAACGCGACGAAAGGGGGCACCCATGCCGCAGGATGAGAAACTTGCTGCTGTCGTGTCCAATGCGGCACAGGACATCGGTGGTTTCATCCGCAGCCAGCGGGAAGCTGCGCAGGTCTCAGTGCGGCAACTGGCCGAGAAGGCCGGTGTGAGCAATCCGTACTTAAGCCAGATCGAGCGGGGATTGCGGAAACCCTCCGCCGATGTGCTCAACCAGATCGCCAAAGCGCTGCGGGTCTCGGCTGAGGTGCTCTACATCCAGGCGGGCATTCTCGAGCCCTCGCCGACCAGCGAGGTTCGTGACGCAGTCATCGTCGACGCGGCGATCAACGAGCGGCAAAAGCAGGTGTTGCTCGACATCTACACGTCGTTCTGTCAACAGAACGAGGCAGCCCTTATCGAAGCTGCGGAGGCAGCCGGGGCACCGGAGAACACAGTTAGCGAAGCAGATGAGGAGCCGACGACTGACCAAACACACGGCGGCCTCCACAGCCGTCTGCAACTGACGCAATCAACACAGACCAAACCCAACGGTGAAACGAGAGGAAATAATCATGGCTGAGAAGAACCAGCTCGAAGTTGAGGACCTGAAGGCTCCGCTGCTCGCCGCCGTCGGCGCCGCAGACCTGGCCTTGGAGCGTGTCAACGAGATCGTCGCGACGCTGCGTGATCGTGCCGGCGAAGCCCGCACCGATGCCGAGGCCCGCGTCGAGAAGAGGCGTGCGCGCATCAACAAGTTGCAGGAAGAACTGCCGAACCAGTTCGGCGATATCCGCGATCGGCTGACCTCCGACGAGGTGCGCAAGCTCGCCGAGAACTACGCCGAGACCGCGCAGTCGACCTACAACAAGCTGATCGAGCGTGGCGAGGCCGCGCTGGAGCGCCTGCGCAGCCAGCCGGCGCTGGAAGATGCTGCGACCCGGGTCGAGGGCTACACCGACCAGGCCGTCGAGCTGACCCAGGAAGCGCTGGGCAGCGTTGCGACCCAGACCCGCGCGGTCGGTGAGCGCGCCGCCCAGTTGGTCGGCGTCGAGTTGCCGAAGAAGGCCGAGTCGGCTGCTGCGCCGGTGAAGAAGGCCGCGAAGAAGGCTCCGGCCAAGGCCGCGGCCAAGAAGGCCCCGGCCAAGAAGGCTGCGGCCAAGGCTACGGCCAAGAAGGCCCCGGCCAAGAAGGCCCCGGCCAAGAAGGTCACGCAGAAGTAGTCAGCATCCCTCGGGGGCGTCATCAGGCGCGCCTGGGGTGATGGAAGTCGACCAGGGGACGTAACCCGCATAGGCTGTCGAGCGTGGAGCTCCAAGGCTTGGTGGGTTACGTCCTCTTCGCTTTACAGATCGCTGTCCTGGTGACAGCGATCTACTCGTTCGTGCACGCGGCGATCCAGCGACCCGACGCGTACACCGCTGCGGGGAAGCTGACCAAGCCGGTATGGCTGGTGATCCTGGGCGTCGGCGCGTTGTTGGCGCTCGCGCTCGGCATCATCGGGGTGGCCATCGCGGCGGTTGCCTCCGGTGTGTACCTCGTTGACGTTCGGCCCAAGATCCTCGAAATTCAAGGGAAGTCGCACTAGTGCGGCGGATTCTCGTCACTGTGATGGCGGTCTTTGCGCTGCCCATCGTGTCGGCACCCAACGTGGCGGCCGCACCGGTCGTCGCGCCGCCGCCCTATGTCGACCATGTCAAGTGGGCCAAGTGGGGCGACCTGTCCAGTCTGCGGGTGTACCCGACCGAATCGGCCCGGGAACTGTCCGGCAGGCCGGGCAGCGGCGCCCAGGCCGACGAAGCGTGGGCCGAGGTGCTGACGCTCGACGCTGAGGCCGCGATGCCCGGTATGAGGGAACAGTTCATCTGTCACTGGCGATTCGCCGAGTTGTTCGAGCCCGGGAAGACCAGCTGGAACCTCGAACCGTGGCGGCCCGAAGTCTCTGATGAGGACATGGTGGCCGCCGGCTGCAACCCGGGCGGGACTGAAGAGCCCTTCTGATGGGTTCGTACACCCGTGACCAGATGGCGGCGTTCGTCGATCACACGCTGCTCAAACCAGAGGCTACCGAGGCCGATATCGTTGGTTTGGTCGCCGAAGCCACTGAACTCGGGGTCTTTGCAGTGTGCGTTTCGCCTCCGATGGTCTCGGCGGCCCGGTCCCTGGCCGACGGTCCTGTCGTCGCGTCGGTCGTGGGCTTCCCCTCGGGCAAGCACCTTTCGTCGGTCAAAGCCGACGAGGCCCGGTTAGCGTTCGCCGCAGGTGCGGTGGAGATCGACATGGTGATCGATATCGGTACCGCCATCTCCGGTGTGCTCGACTTGGTCAGGGCCGACATCGCCGCGGTGCGCGAGGCGGTCCCCGAGACAGTGCTCAAAGTCATCGTGGAGTCGGCTGCTCTGCTTGAGTTGCGCGGTGAGCCGCTGCTTGTCGACATCTGTCGGGTCGCCGAGGATGCGGGCGCCGATTTCGTCAAGACCTCGACCGGTTTTCATCCCAGCGGGGGAGCATCAACTCGTGCCGTCGAACTGATGGCCGGCGCCGTCGGGGGCCGGCTCGGTATCAAAGCCAGCGGTGGGATCCGCACGGCCGCAGAGGCTGCAAACATGCTCGATGCGGGTGCGACGCGACTCGGGCTCTCCGGCACCCGCGCGGTGCTCGACGGGCTGGTCTGATGCAGTCCGACCACTGCAACCGACAATTAGAGCCAGATAATTAGAGCCCGATAGTTAGAGTCCGACGAAGCAAGGATCTTCTGTCTGCTTCGGAATCGACGCGTTGCTCGCCGAGAACTGGCCTACCACCCCGGTGTCGGTGACCTGAATGGAGTCGGCGCGGATGTCCATCGGATAGTCCTGGGTCAACTGCTCGGTGAACGCGTCCAGCGCAGGCTGCACAATCTCGCGTGGCAAGGTGAAGCCCAGCCCGGTCACGTTCTGCACCTGAAGTGCGATGCCGCCGTCGACAACCGTGGGTCGCGCGGTGATGCTGCCCAGCGCGCCCTCGAGCTCGATCGTTCCGGCGTTCGGGTCGGTCCGCACGCCGGTGACGAAGCTGCCGATCAGGGGTATCGCACCCTGGATCGTCTGCTTTATGCCGTCGGCGGACCAGGTGATGTTGGCCACCAGTGAGCCGAGCGAACCATTCGATGTGGGGGAGTCCGCCATGCGGACATCGTTGATGTCCAGCTTGAGTTTCATCCCCCGGGCCTCGCGCACCTGGTTGCCGGCAGTCTCGATGTGGATGTGCGTGTAGTGACCCGACACGTGTTGGAGCAGGAACGGAGGCAAGACCCCGAACGAGGCCTTGGCGTCGTCCTCGACCACGCACGAGACGACTTTGGCGACCACCGAGTCAGCGCGGTTGCGCGCGTACAGTTCACCGCCGAGCAGGCCTGCGAACACCAGCGCCAGCACGATCACGACGACCAGGACGATGGATAGCGGGTCGCTGAAGATCTTCTTGAATTTCGCCTGCAACGTGGAGTCCTCCTCCTGGGGGGTGGGAGGGGGCTTCCCTGCGGGGGTGGGAGGGAGGTTCCCTGCGGGGGGAGCCTGGGCCGGGTTGGGCGGAGACTGTGGCTGCGGTGGGCTGGGCCGCTGCTGCGGCTGGCGGTCCCAGGGATCGGTCACCTCAGCGATTGTGCCTTACCGAGGTGATTGAACTCTGAGCGGTTGCTCATTACCGCGACTGTCTCGCGAGCCCGGCGGGCCGCCTCGAGGTCGATGTCGCAGAGCAATAACTCCGGTTCTGCGCCCGCCGAAGCCAGCACCTCGCCCAGCGCGGAGGCCACGACACTGCCGCCCACTCCGGTAGGCCCCACTTTGGCGATCTCGTCACCGGGATAAGCCTGGTCGACCGCGGCGACCACACCTGCGGTGTCGATCGCGCGGGCGCGCGCCAACAGCGTCCACTGATCGAGCTTTCCCGGCCCGGTGCCCCACGAGGCGTGCGCGGTGATGAGCTCGGCGCCGCGCGCGGCCAGCTCGACGTAGAGCTCGGGGAAGCGGATGTCGTAGCACAGGGTCAGACCGACAGAAACAGGTCCCGACGTACCGTCGACCTGGATGACGACCGGCTCACGGCCGGGTGCCACCGTCTTGGACTCGGCGAAGTCGAAGGCGTCGTAGAGGTAGATCTTGTCGTAGCGGGCTTCCACCCCGGGACCTGTCGCGAGCAGGGTATTGGTGACGCGGCCGTCACCCGACGGGACGAACATGCCCGCGACGACGACGACGCCCGCGCGGTGCGCCAGCGCGCGCACGGCGGAGGCCCACGGCCCGTCTATGGGTTGGGCAACGGGGGCGAGCGGAACGCCGAAGCGGCACATGGTCGCCTCGGGGAACAGTACGAGGGACGCGCCCGCCTCGGCGGCACGCAAGGTGAATTGCTCGACCTGGCCGAGATTGGCGGTTGGGTCGGTGCCGCTGCGGATTTGAGCCAGGGCCACACGCAAGTCGGAGCGCATCCGTCTCTCCTACGCCAGGGTGCTGCTGTTTGGCAAGCTCGCGACCGGCTTGGGGGTCGTGAGCTGTTGCGTTCTGAGTGGTCGGTAAGGCGGCAATGGTGGTTCCCGCAGTGCGGAGGGTGTGGACAGCCCCGGAGACTCACTGACTGATCGGGGCTGCTTCGCGAATCGGCGAATGCAGCCGCCAACGACCCGGAACGCCTTTGAGTTGGTATTCCCCGGCATCGGTGAATGTGCGGCGCGATCCGGTGACAATCTCGCGCACCGTGGATGAGACCAGCACCTGCCCGGGTCCGGCGCGGGAGGCGACGCGCGCTGCGATGTGCACGGCCATCCCGGCGATGTCGCTGCCGCGCACCTCGACCTCCCCTGCATGCATGCCCACCCGCACCTCCACGCCTATCTCGCGGACCGCATCGACGATCGCCTCAGCGCAATCGATGGCGAAACTGGGACTGTTGAACGTCACCACGAAACCGTCACCGGCGGTGTTCACTTCCCGACCCCGGAACCGTGCGAGCTCCCGGCGGACGATCCTGTCGTGCTGGTCGAGCAGATGGCGCCAATGATCGTCGCCGAGGGCCGCAGCGCGCTCGGTCGATCCCACGATGTCGGTGAACACGATGGTGGTCAACACACGTTCGGTGTCGAAGCCGCCGCGCGCGCCGGTGATGAACTCCTCGATCTCATCAAGCATCGCGGCGGTGTCCCCGACCCAATACAACGCGTCGGTACCGGCCAACTCCACGTAGCGCGACCCGGCAATGTGCTCAGCGAGGTAGCGGCCGTGGCCCACCGGTACGAACTCCGAGCCGGCACGGCTGATGAGCAGCGTCGGGGCAGTGATCTGCTCGAGGGAGTCGCGCACGTCGACCTCGGCCAAGATCTTGTGGAGCACTCGCGCCATGCTCGGGGATGCCGCCCGGTTGCCGGCCATATCCCACCATTTACGGAACTCGCTGTCGTCGGCGACGGAGGGCGCGACCACTCTCAGGGCATCGAATCCCTTCTCGACGGCGTCCGGGTCCAGCCCCACCGTTGAGAACTGCTGGGTGGCTC
>JAHZIT010000066.1 GCA_022601275.1 Actinomycetes bacterium | reverse complement strand
TTGCGCATTGTCGGGAAGCAGCAGTTGATCCTCGGCGCCCCAGAAAATCAGAACCGGCGTGTCGATACCCGATAGCAGCGGATCGACGGTCGCCAGACTCTCGGGGTAGTCGGCGAACCACGATGTGACCGAGCCGATACGGCCTTCGTAGGAATTGATGTAGTCGGAGATCTCGTCGGGGTTGGGCACATAGTTGAGGTAGCAAAGTTGGTTCGCTGCGTGTACGAACGTGCCTGCGCCAGTGATACGGAACATCGTGCGCCAAAAAGAGGAGTTGACGGCTTTATCGATAATGCTCCCGTTCGCCGACGGAATGATCCCCGGCCCATCGCCGATCAGGAGACTTGCGACATCGTTGGGGTAGTGACTGACATAGTGCAGTGCTGCGGGCATGCCGATATCCGGACCGACGAGGTGCGGCTTGCGGATGTCGAACTCAGCGATGAAGTCGCCGAGGAATCGACCTTGCGATGCGAAGCTCATGTACTCGGAACCACCAGCGCTGCCTCCGAAACCGGGCAGGTCGTAAGCGTACAGATTGAATCTCGCGGCGAGTTTGTCCCAAATCGGAGCAAAGGCGATGATGCTCTGCGGCAGGGGATTCAGCAGGATGACGGTCGGGTTCTCCGCTGTTCCGGCATGGGCGTAACGCACGTCGACACCGGCGATGTTCTTTGATTGCAGCGGCATCGCGGCAGGACGGCTGAATGTCGGCTGGGATCCGTAATCCTTCCCCCGTGAGCGTTTCACCGTTCGATATTCCGGGGTGATCGCAAGCAGTGCGCCGGCGTTGAACTTGTCGAAAGCGGAGACTGACCGTGTGCGGTCCCCCGCAGGCTGGGATCTGGAATCGCTCACCCCGCCACCTTAGACCGGAGGTGGTGACTACTCCCCCAGTTACCACATCCGGTCTGAGGCCGGAGTTGGATAACAACTCAAACTGGCAAGTTGATAACGCATTTCTTATCCGCGAGCTGCTCTTGGCGGAACTGGGTTCTGATAGCGGACGGAGAAACTATGCTCACCTGTGACTGAAAATCAACGAAAGAGCAGATTGTGGCAGGAAAGCAGCGTCTGGTCGATGACTCTCGAACAACGCTCCCCTATGGCGGGCAGTGGCTGAAAAACTCGCGTGAACTGCTGGGCCTTTTTCTGCTGGCAGCGGGAACGGTGGGCGTGGTGGTGTGTCTGGCCGCGCTTGCACATCAAGAAACCAAGTCTGCTATCGCGGCGGGCATCGCCGCGGCGCTCGCCCTCACGGGCGGCACGATATGGCTGGTAGTCGAGGCTCGCCGGATCCATCGAATCGGTGACCAACCTCAAGACGATGACGATCCCATGCGCCGAAGTGGATTCCCGCTTGAGTAAGCACACCACCCATTCCGTGTCCAGACGATTGACCAGTCTGTGTCTGATGCCCAGGAGGAACCGATGATCCCCGACCAACTGACCAGTGGCCAATTCAACATGGTCTACAACGTACTGTCGCTGGCGACCGCCGCACTGTTGTTCACCGCGATCTACATGCTCGCTGCGCAACCGCGGGTGCTGCCGCGGTATCGGCATGCGGTGCTCGTCGGAGCGATTGTCTGCGGAATCGCGGCCTTTTTCTACTTCCAGGTATTGGACTCGTTTCGGGCAGCTTTCGTCAGCAACGGCGAAGGCGCATACACCCAGGTGCCTGGAGAAACGTTCAATGAGGCATACCGCTACGTCGACTGGCTGTTGACGGTGCCATTGCTGCTCGTCGAACTCGTTATCGTTCTGGCCTTTGCCAAAGCGCTTCAGGCATCGCTCATGCGGCGATTGATTCCGGCATCATTGCTGATGGTCGCCTTCGGCTATGTCGGTGAAATCAGCAATACCGACCTGCAGCGGCATATCTTTGGGCTCGCCGCGACCATCCCGTTCGCCTTCATCGTCTACGTGCTGTTCATCGAACTCACCCGGTCACTCGAGTTGCAACCCCCCCTCGTGCGCCAGACCGTCCGCCGTGTGCGGCTCCTGCTGTTTGCGAGCTGGGGTTTTTATCCCATTGCATATCTGCTGCCGCTGCTCGACATCAGCGGCGCTGACGCGTGGGCCGGCAAGCAGGTCGGCTACACAATTGCCGACATCGCCTCCAAAGCGATCTACGGCCTGCTCATCTTCAAGATCGCCCGACTCAAATCCTTCGCCGACGATCCAGAATTTGCGCGAGTGGAGAGTATCAACCCGGCAGGCAAGTGAGATTCCACCAACTCGACACCGCCACCGGCACACCAGGACCGGCTTGTTAGGAATCCCGTGGCGCTGGAGGCGGGTGATCGCAGTCTCGGCGAACTCAGGCTGAGCAGTTGTCCTCGAAGAACAGCATCATCCAGCGCCCGTCCTCTTTCACGAAGTCCACCGTCTGAGTATCCGGCTCCTCCTCGTTCTCCACCGTCGCTGTCGCGGTCACCTTCGCGGTGTCGCCGGTGACGTCGATAGAGATGTCGTCGAAGCTGAGGCGGCCGGTGTCGGAGCGATCCTGCTTGAGTTCCGACGCGTCAGCGAGGCCCGAACGTTCGGACGGACAGATATGGCTCACATACGTGTCGTAGTCGGAGTTGTTGTACGCCTCGACGAGTCCGCTGAGGGCCGCACGGATCTGGTCTTCATCGGACTTCGGCGCATCGGCCTTCTGCGACACGATGATCAGCGTCGCTACGCCGAGTGCCACAATGACAGCCGCGAACGCCGCGAGACCGATGACGAACTTGCGCGGCCCCGGAGGACGCGGAGAACCCGGAAGACCCTGATGACCCGGAGGCGAAGTAGCTGCACCCCCGGTGGGGCCTTCCGAAGGTGTTTCGTCGTCGATCCACAGCTGCCAACCCGCCGGGGGCGGCGGCCATGAGGGATCGGGGGTCCAACCGGGGCCGGGAACCCAGCCGTCCTGCGGCGGCGGCCAGTTGGGTGGTGGATTGAAACGCATCGCGATGTCCTCTCGGCCGGCCAGTTGCCGGTTAGCGTAGTTGAGCGGACGCTTTGTTTCCGCGAATACTGCTGTTCACCAAAGTAATTCAACTGATCACCGGCAGTTCGCGGTGCGGCACAAGTTGCCTGGGAGCATTTCGGGCATCCTGGCGTTCGGTCAGAGACCCCACGGGGTGGCAGCCGACGCTGATCAGATGCGCCCACATCCCGCCCGCGATCATGTTGAGATGGCTGGGCACGGGGACGGGAGGGTGCGATGACACAGGCGGCAGACCAAGGCTCAGGTGAGACAGACGGCCAGGAGGCCGCCCCGGTTCTCGAGCCACCGGGCGAAGGCCCGCCCACCGACCCGGAGCCACCTCCGGCGGTCATCGCCGAAGGCATCTGCATGACCGGGCCGTGGGGACCGGTGTATGGCCCGGTAGACCTTGCCATTCCCGCCGGCGGGCTGAATGTTCTCGTCTGCGCAGCCGGCACCGGACGGACCGCACTTCTGATGACGCTCGCCGGCCGCATGAAGCCGAAGTCAGGAAAGTTGACCGTGTTCGGCGCCCGGCGAGCCCGCGATATCTTCGCCATTTCCGGTTTGGCCGGCATCAACGGGATCGACACCGTTTCGGAGTCGGTCACCGTCCGGGACCTGATCACCGAACAACTGCGCTGGGACGCGCCCTGGTACCGGTTCATCGGGCAGGCGGGCGAGGCGGAGTTGGCCCGAGTGTGTGCGCCGGTGTTCGGCGAACTGACCCTGCCTCCGCTGATGGAATATTTCGAGCTGCTCTCCGAGCTGGATCAGCTGCTTTTACGGATCGCTTTGGCCAACACCAATCGTCCGCCGCTCCTGGTGGTCGGCGATCTGGACTTCGTCGCCAGCGATTCCAATCGGGATGCGCTCATCCACCGTCTGATCGACCTTGGGCGAACCCAGACGGTCATCACCGCAACCGTCAACGGGGTGACCAACCATCCGGTGGCTGCCCAGATCCCGGTGATCAATACCGATCGTGCCGAACTCGTGAAGATGCAGAAAATCAAGGGGTAGCCATGTTCGCCGCCATGTCACTCGGCACCGACATCAAACGGTACACCCGCGGTACGGTGCCGCGGGTCGCGCTGCTGATCGTCGTACTGATGCCGCTGCTGTACGGGGCCCTCTATCTGTGGGCTTTCTGGAATCCGTTCGGTGAAGTCAACAAAGTGCCCGTTGCGCTGGTCATGGAGGATCAAGGGGCCCAGTCGGACGGTAAGGAGATTCGCGCCGGGGAAGAGGTGGCCAAAGCGCTGATCGATTCAGGTGAGCTGGATCTGCATCAGGTTTCGGCCGGCGAAGCAGCCGATGGCCTGGCCCACGGTGACTACTACTTCACGATCACGATTCCCTCGGATTTCAGCGCAGACATCGTCTCTCCCACAGGTGATCGCCCCGCGCAGGCCCCGCTCCGGTTCACCTTCAACGACTCGAACAGCTACCTCGGTTCGCTCATCGGACAGAACGTGGCACGTGCGGTCATCAACGACGTCAACGCCAGCGTCGGGGAGCAGACCGTCACCTCGGTGTTGACCGGACTCACCGACGCCGGGGCGGGCCTCACCAAGGCCGCCGACGGCGCCGGTCAACTGGCGGACGGATTGGCAGCCGCACGTGACGGGTCGGCCCAACTCGCCGACGGAACCCGTCAGCTGTCTACCTCGGTCGACAGGGTCACCGGGCCACTGATCGATTTCCTTCAGAGATTCGACGACAAGGGAATCGATGCCGACGTCGTGGCGGCGGCCGCCGACCGACTCAGCCACGCTGTCGAAGCCACCACCGGCCGGATCGAAGCGGCAAATATCGACTGGCAGCTGGCTGGGTCGTTCATCGATCAGGCTGTTGGATCGCTCAAGTACAGTCCCGACCCGATAGCCCGGGACGCGGGGGAAGTCCTCTACGCGGCGCAGCAGGTGTTGCGGGCCCGAAACCTCGATCCGGCGACAGATGCCGGACTGCAGCGCTTGCGCGATAGCGCGGCCGAGATCCAATACGAACTCGGCGATCCGAACAGCAAGCTGCGGGAGTTCATGTCCGGCGCGCTCAACGGTGATCTACGCAAAGACATCGTCAAGTTGCGCGACGGCGTCGATCAGTTGGACGACGGCGCGCATCAGCTCAACGACGGTTTGGTGAGGCTCGCCGACGGTGGCCGTGAACTGGCGGACAAGCTGTATGAAGGTTCGACTCTCGTTCCTACATGGACTGATCAGCAGCGAACTGAAGTGGCTAAGACAGTTTCCTCGCCGGTCAAACTCGACTTGGTCACCCATAACCCGGCGCCTACCTTCGGCACCGGATTTGCTCCGTTCTTCATGGGATTGGCGGTGTTCATCGGCGCGTTGCTCATCTGGATGGTGCTCAAGCCGCTGCAACCACGGCCAATCATCAACGGCCTTGCGGCTTTTCGAGTTATGCTGGCCTCCTACTGGCCCGCGTTCCTGATCGCGATCTGCCAAGTGGTCGTGATGTACACAGTCGTGCACTTCGGCCTCGGATTGAACCCGCGCTACCCGTTGTTCACCGCGGGCTTCCTGCTGTTGGTCCTCGCAACCTATCTGGGCCTCATCCAGGCGCTGAACGCAGTGTTCGGAGTAGCCGTCGGACGCGTGCTGACCCTGGCGTTCCTCATGGTGCAATTGGTGTCCTGCGGTGGGATCTACCCTGTCCAGACGACGGCGAAGGTGTTCCAGATCATCCATCCCTACGTTCCGATGACATATTCGGTCAACGGATTACGGCAACTCATCTCGGGCGGGATCGACCACCGGTTGGGGGTGGCGGTATTGGTCCTCGCCGGCGTGCTGGCGACATCGATGGCCATCAGCGCGTGGGCGATACGCCGCAGCAGGCAGTACACGATGGAACAGCTGCACCCGCCCATCGAGGCGTGATGTCCGCTGACCCCCCGACCATCCTGGATGCGACCGGCCAGGTCCAACAGTCCGCAGCAGTCGATACCGGCTTTGACCTCAAGGCCTCGATGTTTTCATCCCGCTTCGGGACATAACCGCCAAGATTGTTTATGGTGCTGGTGTGCCTAACATGGATCGCCGCAGCGCAATGTTGATGGTGGGGTTCGGGGTGGCGGCTGCCGCACTACCTCTCCGGACCGCTCAGGCCCAGCCGATCATCGGCGATGTTCCGCCAGGTCCCGGCCTTCCGGGCGAGGGCCCGGGTGCCCAAGCGCCCGTCGCTGCTACCCCGGATCCGGTCTTTCTGTTCCAGGACGAGTTCAACGGCCCCGCAGGGACGCCACCGGACCCGGCGTGGTGGTTCCTCGTTCCCGAGCGCGAGAGGATCAAGAACCCGGTCATTTGGGATGAGCCCTTCAACATGGGGCGCTACGTGACCGACCAGGAGCATGTGTTCCAGGACGGCAACGGCAACCTCGTCATCCGGGCCACCCGCGGCCCCGGCGCGAACATCCAGGAGAAGTACGCCAGCGCCAAGGTCGTCGGTCTGTGGCGCGGCGCCATCGGAACCACCTGGGAGGCCCGCGTCAAGCTCAACTGCCTGACCGACGGGGCCTGGCCCGCTTTCTGGCTGTTGAACGACAATCCGGTCCGCGGTGGTGAAATCGACCTGGTCGAGTGGTACGGCAACCGCGACTGGCCGTCGGGGACCACTGTGCACGCTCGGCTGGACGGCACATCGTTTGCCACCCACTCGCACCCCATCGACAACGCCTGGCACAGGTGGCGGATGACCTGGCTTCCTTCCGGGATGTACTTCTGGAAGGACTACGAGCCGGGCATGCAGCCTTTCTTCGAGGTTCCGGCCAACTCCCTCGAGGATTGGCCGTTCAATGATCCCGGCTACACGATGGTGCCGATCTTCAATATCGCAGTCGGCGGCTCGGGTGGCCGGGAGCCCGCCGGGGGTTCCTACCCGGCGGAAATGCTCGTCGACTGGATTCGCGTCTTCTGAGCAGGTTCGGCCCACAGCGCAACTGCTCGGTGGATACTGGCGGTTTCCCGGCGTTTCAATCACCATTCGCCGCGGCGTAAGGGCTCTTGCAGCGTTGCTCTCGGCCTACTCCGTGGACCGACGAAAGAGAGAGCGCATGCCGACGTCGATCCTCAAGATCTTCGGCCTCGTCCGCGATTACAAGGTGCGATTTGTGATTTCGCAGCTCGCGATGCTGGTCGCTGCCGTGTGCATTGTGGTTTTCGCCTCGTTGATCAAGGTGCTCGTCGACGAGGGAATGGTCGCCCGCAACTCCGACGCCGCGATCGACGTCGGGATCTGGATGCTCGCGCTGACCGTGGTGATGGGCGCGGCGATGATGATCGCCGCGGCTCAGGCGGTGTTCTTCTCACAGGGGGTGGCCTACTACCTTCGCCGTGAGCTATTCGACAAGATTCAGGATTATTCGTTCGAGAACTTCGATCGTCGCCCCACCAGCGACATCATGGTCCGGCTCAACGCGGACATCGTCAACGTCCAGAACGCCGTGCTCTACACGATCCTCCTCGGCTCGCTGGCACCGTTCCTGCTGCTGCTCACCATCGCCATGGCGGTCATCAACACGCCCAACCTGGTCTGGATCGTGGTCGTGGTGATCGTCGCCGTAGTGGCGATAATGGCGGTTCTGGTGCCGGCCATCGACCGGGCCTATCAACGACGGCAACATGCGCTGGACTCGCTCAACGGTACCTTTCAGGAGAATCTCACCGGGATGAGCGTGGTCAAGGCATTCGTTCGCGAGCGCTACGAGATGCGCAAGTTCGATGAACGTGCCCGCGCGCTGCGCGGCCCCGAGTACCAGGCCGCGTGGCGGGTGGCGTTCATGGCGCCGCTGCTCACCGGGCTCGGCCAGTTCGCGATCGTCCTCGCGATGTGGGCCGGTGGAAACACGGTGCTCGACGGTGCGGGGCTGTCCGTCGGTGAGGTCAGTACTTTCACGCAGTACATGGCGCTGATCATCACCCCGCTTGCGCTGCTGGCCCAGGTGATGCCGCTGGTCATGCGCGGGGATGTGTCGGCCGGCCGGATCATCGCGGCGTATGAGACGAAGCCGACCGTCGCTGGCCCGGACAATGCCGCCGCCATTGGCCGCGACACGATACGTGGTCGCGTGGTATTCGAGAACGTCTCGTTCGCCTTCCGGCGCCCCGACGGCAACAACGATCCCCCCGCCCTGAAGAACGTCAACCTCACCATCGAGCCGGGTCAGCAGGTCGGCTTCCTCGGCGCCACCGGGGCGGGTAAGTCGGCGCTGGTCAACCTCATACCCCGCTTCTATGACGTGACCGACGGGAAGATCACCATCGACGGCGTTGACGTCCGTGACATCCCGCTAGACGATCTGCGAGCGATCGTCGGCATCGCGCTACAGGAGACGGTGCTGTTCAAAGACGATCTGCGGGCGAACCTCAAGTTCGGCGCACCCGATGTCGAGGACGAGGTCATGTTCGACGCCGCCAAGGCGGCCGACGCCCACGGGTTCGTCTCCCGACTACCGGGCGGCTGGGACGCGGTGGTGGCCCGTCGGGGCTACAACTTCTCCGGGGGCCAACGCCAACGCCTGGGGATCACCAGGGCGCTCACCCCGAGGCCGCGGGTGTTGATCCTCGACGACAGCACCAGCGCGCTGGACGCATCGACAGAGGGCCGGGTCCAGGCGGCGATTCCTGAGTTCGCCCAAGGAGCCACCACGATCTACGTTGCCCAACGGATCAGCGCGCTCATCGATCTGGACCACATCTACCTGCTCGAGCACGGCGAGGTCATCGCGGAGGGCACGCACGACGAACTGTTGGCGACCAGCAGTCTCTATCAGGAGATCTACGAGTCGCAGCTCGGTGGCGGTGTCACCGCCGGCCTCGATCTGGAGGGAAGATCGTGAGCATCGACACCGCAGTCAGCGCGGAGGCCAGCCAACCGATACTGCGGCCCAACACCATCGCCCGGCTGGTCACCCGGATGATCGGGGGCCCGCGCCGCGGCCGCACCGCACTGGCCACGGGCGGCATGGTCATCGCGATGCTGGGTCTGATCCTCATCCCGTACGCGACCGGGCGCGGGATGAACGTGATCGCCGAGGGCGGCAGCGGGGACGACCTTGCCTACTGGGCGATCCTCGGAGCCGTCGGCGGGGCGGTCTACCTGACGTTCAGCTTCGTTGCTGACCGGATGTTCGCCAGGCTGGCGGCCGCAGCCCTCTACGACGTCCAGACCGACCTGTTCGACAACGTGCAGACCCTGCCGATGGGGTTCTTCTTCAAGAACACTCCCGGGGAGTTGTCGAGCAACGTCACCAACGACGCCGAAGTGATCTCGCTGTTCTACACGACGGCGCTGAGTCAGATCCTGCGGGCCAACATTCAGGTCTCGATGATCATCGTCGTCATGTTCGTCCTGAACTGGCAGCTCGCGATCGTCGCGATCGTGGCGATTCCGCTACTGATGGGTGTCGCGTACGTGATCGCCGCGATCTCCGGGCCGGTGTTCAACAAGTTGCAGGACACTCTGGGGGATGTCAGCGCCTTCCAGGAGGAGACGCTCAGCGGATACAAGGTGATCATCAGCAACAATCGGGGAAGGTGGGCCTCGGAGCGGCACGAGGAGCAGGTCGACGGGGTGTACTCGGTCGGCAGCCGCGCCTTCATGACCTCGCTGATGCAGTTTCCGGTCACCCAGGTCGTAAGCTTCGGCCAGGATGTGGCGGTGCTTGTCGTCGGCACATTCCTGGTGATCGACGGTTCAGCGACGCTGGGGACGGTCTTGGCGTTCGCCGGATATTCTGCGCTCATGTCGGCCCCACTGGCCGAGATGTCCAATCTGATCACCGCCTCGCTCAACGCATCAGCCGGCGGCGACCGGGTGTTCCGTCTCATCGACGAACGTCCGGAGATCACCGATGCCCCGGACGCCGTGGACTACGAATTCAAGGGCGGCAGGATCCAGTTCGAGCATGTCGACTTCGGCTACACACCGCACAGCTTGATATTGCGCGACAACACATTCGACGTCGCACCCGGAGAGAACATCGGAATCTGCGGGCCTACCGGCGCGGGCAAGAGCACGCTGATCAATATCCTCACCCGCTACTACGACATCAACGCGGGCCGAATCCTCATCGATGGTCAGGATCTGTCCAAGCTGACCCAGGCGAGCCTTCGTAAACAGATCGGCGTGGTGCTCCAGGAAGCCTTCCTGTTCACCGACACGGTGATGAACAACCTGCTCTACGCCAGCGGGGACGCCACCGAGGAGGACGCGATCGAAGCCGCGAAGAAGGCCAACGCCCACGACTTCATCCTCAGTCTGCCCAGCGGATACGACACCATGCTGACCGAACGAGGGGCCAACCTCAGCCAGGGGCAGCGGCAGATGATCACCATCGCCCGGGCGATGGTCGCCAACCCGAAGATGATGATCCTCGACGAGGCAACGTCGAACGTCGACACGCGCACCGAGAAGCTCATCCAGGACGGTATGCGCAAGCTGATGGAGAACAAGACGAGCTTCTCGATTGCGCATCGCCTTGCCACGATCCGCAATTCGAGTCGCATCATGGTGCTCAACGGTGGCGAGATCGTCGAGATGGCCGGCCACGATGAGCTGATGGCCGCAAAGGGTTTCTACTACGCGCTCTACATGAGTCAGTTCAAGGGCAAGGGCCCCGGCGGCGATGCCACCGACATTGCCCGTGACTTCGCCAGCACGTAACGCCCAGTTGCCGGACACTCGCCAAGTTGCCCGACACGCGATCTGCCGGACACAGCGACTTCACCGGTGCAGGCACGCCTCGGCAATAAGACATACTGAGTCGCGCCCCGACCAGTCCAACCGAGGAGGACCGATGGCCGAAGCAGGACTCTGGGTTGCCTGGGGGGTGCCGGCGCGTGGGCGGGAACGCAAGGCCCTGGCCCTGCTCATCGAAACTCGCGACTACCTTGCCAGTCTGCAGAGCCAGGGAAAGATCGAGCGGTTTGACCGCGTGGTCCTCAAGCCGCAAAACATCGAGCTCGGTGGATTCGTCTTGATTCAGGGTTCGAAGAGTCAGATCGACGGGCTTCGCCGCGACCCTGACTTCGAGCTGTGGCTCAATCGTGCCCAGCTCGTTGCCGACGAGGTGGGAATCGTCGACGCGTGGCTTGGCGACGGAATTGCCGAAGCCGTCGAGCTCTACGAGAAGGCGCTGGAGAGCCTCGAGTAGCCTGGTTCTCACTGTTTGCTGGTGGTAGATTTGCTGACGAGATCCCTATGGTCACGGTAATGATGCCAAAGCAGTGACGATTTAGCTATTGCCTGCCGCTTCGGCCGCTGATGCTATTGAATGGCGCCAACCACGACGGGGGTCGTACAGGGCTGGATTGAGGGGATTGCATGGGTGCCGCAGCATACGTCGGCCGAGTCGGCGGACTAGCAGTCGCGTTGGGCGTTGGATCAGCGCTCTTTGCCGGACAAGGCGTGGCGTGGGCCGACGACACCGATACCTCGACGTCGGAGTCGAGCAATTCAGCAACGTCGGACAGCGATAGCTCAGGCAGCCCGAACAGCACCGCCGAGGCCGCAGAATCCGAAATTTCTGGAGGCCAGGACGAGCTAGGGGCTGACGCAGAAGCCGAGGCCGAAGCCGAAGCAGACGCCGAGGCAGAAGCCCTAGCCGAAGCCGAGGCAGAGGCCGACGCAGAAGCCGAGGCAGAGGCAGCGGCCGAAGCAGAAGCAGAAGCCGAAGCAGCCTCCGAAGCCGAAGCAGCCTCCGACACAGACGCAGAGGCCGAAGCAGCCTCCGACACAGAC
>JAHZIT010000065.1 GCA_022601275.1 Actinomycetes bacterium | reverse complement strand
ATTCATTGGCTCGCCTCAACCAATCGCCCATCAGACCACACGGTCTGCGATGCTACCGGGCCGATCTTCTCTCTCCCCGCGCCAAATTGGATAGCCAGAGAACCCGAAGCCGCCTCACAGCCAACCGAACTGCGTCGAACTCGGTGTGGCGGCGTTCCGGATCGGCTCTTTCCGTCGCATTTGACACTGGCGACCGCGAAAGTGAATCCAGCGCTGTAGATTTCTCCGGATTGCGACCCTGACTTCCCCCTCGCCGACTGCGGCCCTGCACCAGCGGCGCCACACTCTCACCGGGGGACGTTCACTCAAGGGTCAGAGCGACGCGAAGATATCCTCCTAGCTCAACCGAGAAGGATGGAATCCCCCTGCACTGTAATAGCTTCCGTGTTCAACGGCCGCGTTGCCGGACCGTTGAGCACCTCGCCCTCGAGACTGAATTTGCTGCCGTGGCACGGGCAGTTGATCGTCCCGTCGGCCACCTCGTTGATCAGGCACCCAGTGTGCGTGCACACCGCCGAGAAGCCCTTGAAGTCCCCTGCCACGGGTTGGGTCACCACTACGTCGCCGACAATGACACCCGATCCGACAGGCACATCGGCCGTCGTGGCGAGGACTTCGGGTGCGGCCCCCTCGCCGGAACCCGAACCCCCGCCACTCGAGCAGGCCGACAGCGCAACGGCCGCCACCCCGACTCCCGCGCCGGCGATCACCGTCTTGCGGGGAACCCGCACGTCATCGATATTCATCGCGACCTTTCTCTGACGACATAACCAATCAGCCTGGCAGCACCGGCAGCGCGCCCGCTACCATCAGCGGCCTCACCTCGGTCCACCCCGGATCGCCCTCAGCGGCTGAACCGGAGAGTTGGAGCACGCCGCGCCCGTCTGCGACGTAGACGGCCGACGGGTTGGCCACCACCGTCGTTACCGGCATCAGCAGACTTTGGCTCGGGCCATCGGAGTTCACGCCGTCGAGGTTGACATAGGACACCGGATTCTGGGCGTCGGTGCGGCTCACGACAATGTCGTCACCGGTCCGCCAGGACAGGGACACCACGGTGTCACCCAATCCGAAACCCAACCGGCGCGGAAAGGTCAGCGCATAACCGCCGCCTTCGGTCTGCTCGACCCCGGCCAGGATCACCCGGCCATCGATCACCATCGCGGCGCGGGTGCCGTCGCGGGAGAGTTGCAATTCGGTGATCTCGCCGGGGAATCGGGTCGACACCGCGATGGAGTCGACCGGAATGCGGGCGGGCTGACCCGAGGCGTCCTGGATGACGCGCACCACGTTGATGCCATCGATGACGACCCATATCGCGTCGTCCAGCGACCAGGTGGGCCGGGTCAGGCTGCGTCCATCGATGGCCTCAGATGCCTGGCCGCCCAACGGACCTGCCCACAGAGAGGACGCCATGTCGGGCGCGCCTGGGCGCAGCGTGACGATGGAGGCGGCCATCTGGCCGGTACGCGACAGTGCTGCGGCCGTCTGCCCGGGCAACTGCCCGAAAGAGCCCACCACCCGGAAGGATCGCAGTCCGTCGAGCCTCACCAGCGAGCCGTCGACGAGTGCGTGCAGACCCGCCGCGGCGCCATCGGCGGCACCCGGATCGGTCGCGGCGACGTCGGCGGTGTCCCACCCCGCGGCGAACCGGTCGTCGAGCGCGGCACCGTCGGCGTTGATCACGTAGGGCCCGTTGACACCGGCCCGGGAAAGCGTCCAGATGAGCTGTGCTGCAAGTAGTTGCCTGCTGTGGGGATCTGTGGTGGACAGGTCATCCAGGTCGATGCGGGCACCGCCGTAACCGCGCCCGATACCGGTCTTTCCGCCGTCGGCACGCGTCACCGGTCCGCGCAACTTCAGCGGTGGCTCAAGCAGATTGCGCACAGTCTCGACCATTTCCGGCCGCGGACCCGCGATCAGCTTGCTGACCAGTTCGGTGGGCAGCTGATCGGGGTCGGACGTGGCGATATAGCGCGGGTCGGGCACCACCGTCTTGCCGGTCGGGTCGGCGAAGTAGAGGGTGGTGCGTTTGTAGGTGGACTGGAACTGCTCCCAGTCCAGGAAGACCCCGTTGGGCAGACGGTCGATACGCCAGCCGTCCGAAGTCTTCACCAGTTCGATCTCGCCGGTGTCGGGTAGCGCACCTTCGCCCGTCTCGAACACCCCGATATCCGACAGCGAGCCCAGTATGTCTGCGCGCATGGATACCGACACAGTGTCCGCCGTACGGGTCTCGACGAACACGACGTTGTCGATCAGCAGCGCACTACCGGCGTCATCCCATGTGCTGGAAGCAGACTCCGTGAGGAATTGCCGCGCGGCGAGGTGACGGTTCGCGGGATCGGCTGTCGCCTTGAGGAATTCACGCAGCAGTACGTCGGGGTCCATGCCCGGTGTGGGCTTGGGCAGGCTGGGCGGCGCCGGCCGCTCGACGGTGCCGATCGCCTGCGGCGAGGAGGAATGAGGCACCCCGGCGCAACCGGCAAGAGCCAGCACGACAACCGCGAGCCACACCACCGCCGAGAAGCGTGTCACACCGTCTCCTCTGCCGGTTCAGGGTCGCGTGTCGATCGGCGGCCCGGCGCATTCACCCCGTCCTCGAACGGTTTGACGGGCAGCGGACTGCTGGTGACTTTATGGCCGCGGATCAACGGCAGCGTCAACCGGAAGCAGGCACCCTCGCCCGGCTCACCCCATGCCTCGAGTCTGCCTTGATGCAACCGGGCGTCCTCGATGCTGATCGCCAAACCGAGTCCGGTTCCGCCGGAGCGGCGGACCCGTGAGGGGTCCGCCCGCCAGAAGCGGCTGAACACCAGTTTCTCCTCGCCTGGACGTAGGCCCACACCGTGGTCACGGACCGTGACGGCCACGGTGTCCTCGTCGGCGGCCATCCGGATTCGTACCTCTTTTTGCTCGGCATGGTCGATCGCGTTAGCGATCAAGTTGCGCAGAATCCGTTCCACCCGGCGCGCATCGACCTCGGCGACAACCTCCTCGGCGGGCAGGTCGACGACCACCTCCACATTACCGCTCTCGGCGAGGTGCCCAACATTGTCCAGCGCGCTGGTCACGATGGAGCGCAGGTCGACGGCTTCGACGGCCAACTCCGCGACACCGGCGTCGTGGCGGGAGATCTCGAGCAGATCGCTGAGCAGCGACTCGAACCGGTCGAGTTCGTTGACCATGAGCTCGGTCGAGCGCCGCAGCGCGGGGTCGAGATCTTCGACGTGGTCGTGGATCAGGTCAGCGGCCATTCGCACGGTCGTCAGCGGCGTGCGAAGTTCGTGGCTGACGTCGGAGGTGAATCTGCGCTGCAGATTACCGAACTCTTCGAGCTGGGCGATCTGGCGCTGAAGGCTTTCGGCCATGTCGTTGAACGACACCGCCAGGCGCGCCATATCGTCCTCACCACGCACCGACATACGTTCTGCCAGGTGACCTTCGGCGAACCGCTCGGCGATCCGCGACGCCGAGCGCACCGGCAGGACTATCTGCCGTACTACCAGCAGCGCGATCGCGGCCAACAGGCCGAGCAGCACCACCGCACCGGTGGCCAACGTTCCGCGCATCAGTGCGATCGTGGATTCCTCGCTATTCAGCGGAAAGATCAGATAGAGCTCAAGGTTGGACACCGGCGAGGGCGTCGGGCTGCCGATGATCAACGCGGGCCCGGAGAAGCCGTCGGTGTGCACCGTCGAGTACTGATAGCTGACCTGTCCGGCGTTCACGAAGTCGCGCAACGTGTTGGGGATCTGGTCGACCGGACCGGCGGAGGTGGCCGCGCGCGGACCGTCACCGGGAACGATGAGCACCGCATCGAATGCTCCGGCCAGGCCGGCACCGGCATCTGACTTACGGTCGACCAACGTGTTGCGGGCCAGCTGCAGGCTGCTGTCCAGCGAGCGGGTTTCCTCACCGCCGACGATGCCGCTGACCGTGGGTCGGGCGCGTTCGATTTCCTCGTTCGCGGCGTTCACTTTGACTTCCAGGATGCGATCGGTGATCTGGCTCGTCAGCACGAACCCCAGCACCATGATGACCGCAAGCGACAAGCCCAGCGTCATCGTGACCACCCGCAGCTGCAGCGAACGCCGCCACGCCAGTCCTATCGTTCGGCCCAGCGCACCCAGGCCGCGAATCAGTGGTGCAGACCGCCGGTGGATACGCCGTCTCGAGCCGAAGATCACGACCACCGCCGAGCGGTGAAAATCACGGAGGTCCGGCCTTGTATCCCACTCCTCGAACGGTGAGCACCACCTGCGGGTTCTCCGGGTCTTTCTCGACTTTGGCCCGCAGACGCTGGACATGCACGTTCACCAAACGGGTGTCAGCGGGGTGGCGATAACCCCATACCTGTTCGAGCAGCACATCACGAGTAAACACCTGGCGGGGTTTGCGTGCCAACGCCACCAGTAGATCGAACTCCAGCGGAGTGAGCGAGATTTGTTCACCCAGCCGGGTGACCTTGTGGGCGGGGACGTCGATGTCCACGTCGGCGATCGAGAGCATCTCGGCGGGCTCGTCTTCGTTGCGACGCAGCCGGGCGCGGACTCGCGCGACCAATTCCTTGGGTTTGAACGGCTTCATCACGTAGTCGTCGGCGCCCGACTCCAAGCCGAGCACGACATCGACGGTGTCGGTCTTGGCGGTCAACATCACGATGGGCACACCGGAGTCCCCGCGCAGCACCCGACACACGTCGATGCCGTTCATGCCGGGCAACATGAGATCCAGCAGCACCAGATCGGGGCGCAGCTCACGCACGGCGGTCAGCGCCTGAGTGCCGTCACCGACGACCGCGGTGTCGAAGCCCTCCCCGCGCAGCACGATGGTGAGCATCTCGGCGAGCGAAGGGTCGTCATCAACGACCAGAATCCTTTGCCTCATGGTGTCCATGGTGTCCATGGTGTCACCAGATTGCGATAATGCGCGGATACCACACCCGGCGATTTGCGTGTTCACCGGCTCCCGGCGGGGATTTACCCGTCCTCGGGGGCACCTCGGCGCCACCCAGAGCCATCACGGGGGGAATTTCTGCTTGCCGAGCCGGGCGTATTCGGCGCCGATCTGCTCGATCTGCGCCCCGATTCTGTTGAGCTCCCCGTTGGATTGCGACAGGACCGCGCGCAGCTGACCCAGGCCCTTGGACACGATCAGCATGATTTGCCCCGCGGCCTGGTTGCTCGGCACCGATGACGCGGCGTCCACAACCCAGTCGCGGACGTTGTCGAGTTCAGCGCGCCCCGAGGTGACGACCCGAGCGGACTTGTCGATCTCGGCAGCCAGCTTCGCGTCGAGATCAGCCAGCTGCCCGAACACCTGCGCGTGCGCGGCGTTGGCCGCGCCGTAGGCCGTCGCCGCGCCGCCCTGCCAATGGCGTCCCGGGGCAGCGGCTTCGACGTCGGCCTGCAGTTGCCGCAGCACAGCGCTGCGGTCGAGGTGCGATCCGCCGGCGGGCACGTCCCGGCCGAAGGTCTGGCGCGCCTGCGACCACGTCGTCAAGAATCCCTCTAGCGGCCCCACGGGTTCGACGGTACTTACACCGCGTCAACGTAGTGACAGATGTCGCGCTGTTGCCTGATCAGCCCGACCACCCCACCGCTGTGCACCGGCAACCGGCCGTCACTGAAGTCTGGCCGCGAGTTCACCGGCGTCGACGTCAGGCCGGGCTAGCGCCCACCGGCCACCCCAATCGGCTGCGGCCAGCTCGGCGTAGACGGCGGAGGTACGACGTTGCAGACCGTCGTCGCGTTCGTAGGCATCACGGGCGCGATCGGCCTCCGCTGCAGCACGGTCGACCGCACGCTGTGCGGCCAACTCCGTCGGCACGTCGAGCAGCACCTGCCAATCCGGCGCGGGCAGCTTCAGCCGTCCGTATTCGAGTTCGCCCACCCAGGCCACCGCATCTCCATCGGCCCGCTGGTGCAGCCTGGCCGCGCTGTAGGCAGCGTTGGACGCGACGTAGCGGTCCAGGATGACCACCGAGTAGGCGGCCCTGAGGTGCTCAATCTCATCCTTGGCGCCGGCACGGTCCATCGCGAACAGCACCGCCATCGCATAAACCGATTCGGCGAGGTCGCCGTGGCTGCCGTGCAGAGCCTCAGCTGCCAGGTCGGCGGGCACGGACGCTCCGTAGCGCGGAAACGCCAGGTTGGCGACGGAGCGGCCGCCGGCCTCGAACGCCGAGCGCAGACCGTTGGTCAACGTCCGCTTGCCGGCGCCGTCGACCCCCTCGATGACGATGAGCACTCTGCGAGCCTAATCAGCTAGAACTGGTCGCGACCGAGGCCGTCGGCAACCTGTCGCAGCGGTCGGCGAGCCACCGTGGCCGCATCAGTAGCGGTAGTGCTCCGGCTTGTAAGGACCGTCCACGTCAACGCCGATGTACTCGGCCTGTTCCTTGGTCAGTTTGGTCATCGTGCCACCCAGCGCCTCAACGTGGATCTTGGCGACCTTCTCGTCGAGGTGCTTGGCCAGCCGGTAGACCTCGTTGTCGTACTCGTCGTTCTTGGTCCACAGCTCGATCTGCGCGATCACCTGATTGGAGAAGCTGTTGCTCATCACGAACGACGGGTGACCGGTGGCGTTGCCCAGGTTGAGCAGCCGGCCCTCGCTCAGCACGATGATCGAGTGGCCGTCGGCGAAGATGAACTCGTCGACCTGCGGCTTGATGTTGATGCGACGAATGTTGGGATCCCGCTCAAGACGGGCCATCTCGATCTCGTTGTCGAAGTGACCGATGTTGCCGAGGATCGCCTGGTGCTTCATCGACTTCATGTGGTCGAGGGTGATGATGTCCTGGTTGCCGGTGGCGGTGATGATGATGTCCGCCCACCCGATGGCCTGTTCGACAGTCTTGATCTCGAAGCCGTCCATCAGCGCCTGAAGCGCGTTGATCGGGTCGATCTCGGTGACCGCGACGCGCGCGCCCTGTGCTTTGAGCGCCTCCGCGCAGCCCTTGCCGACGTCACCGTAGCCGCAGACCAGGGCCGCCTTGCCGCCGATCAGCACGTCGGTGCCACGGTTGATGCCGTCGATCAGCGAGTGCCGGGTGCCGTACTTGTTGTCGAACTTGCTCTTGGTTACCGAGTCGTTGACGTTGATGGCCGGGAAGCACAGCTCGCCGGCGGCGGCGAACTGGTAGAGCCGCAGCACGCCGGTGGTGGTCTCCTCGGTGACGCCCTTGACGGCTTCGGCGATCTTGGTCCACTTGGATTTGTCGGTCTCGAAGCGCTTGCGGATCAACGCCAGGAACACCTTGTACTCGTCGGAGGCATCGTCCTCGGTGGGCGGCACGACGCCGGCTTTTTCGAACTGCGCGCCGCGCAGCACCAGCATCGTGGCGTCACCGCCGTCGTCGAGGATCATGTTGGCCGGCTGGTCGGGCCAGGTGAGCATCTGCTCTGCTGCCCACCAGTACTCCTCCAGCGACTCGCCCTTCCAGGCGAAGACCGGAATGCCGGTGGGCTCGGCGGGGGTACCGTGCGGGCCGACGACGGTGGCCGCCGCGGCGTGGTCCTGGGTGGAGAAAATGTTGCACGACGCCCATCGGACCTCAGCGCCCAGCGCTACCAGGGTCTCGATGAGCACCGCGGTCTGAACAGTCATGTGCAGCGAACCCGAAATACGTGTGCCCTTGAGCGGCAGCACATCGGCGTATTCGCGGCGCAATGCCATCAGCCCGGGCATCTCGTGTTCGGCCAGCCGGATCTCCTTGCGGCCGAATTCGGCCAGTTCCAGGTCGGCGACCTTGAAGTCGATGCCATTGCGGACATCGGCGGTCAGCGTCGGTGCAGTCATGTAGAGCCCCTCTTTACGTTCGGCATTCTTCGGTCGGCATTGCCGGTGAGGCATTGCCGGTGGGCGCATGGTTGTGCTCGCGGCGAAAACCGCTGGCGACACCCATGCGGATACCTGTGCGATATCGGTGCAGGCACCAGTGCAGATACCCATGCAATACCCGTAGCCTGCGGGCTCGCGGGACAGGCGCTTGTAGCGCTCTGCCGGCTAAAGGGTATCCACCACACCGTAGCGTTCAGCGAACGGAGACATCAATCGGGCCAGGTCTTGAGCCACATCGTGGTCGGCCTCCGGCGGCATCGAGACGTAGCTCATGGCCAGCCGGACGATGGCCCTGGCCAGCACTCCGGCGTCCTCCCGGCTGGTAGCTACCCAGCCCTCCATGAATGATTCGGTCAGCCGGGCCGAACACCGGGAGATGATCGGCGCACTGTCTGTCGTGATGATCTGCAGCAGATCTGGCTTCGATGAACCGGACAGCAGGGAGATGACCAAGGGGTCGGCGGCCGACTCGGCGAAGAAGTCGCGAAACCCCTGCAGGAAGGCAGCGTAGATATCACCGACGTTGTCTTTGATGGCGTCGTTGATCTGGTCGACCAATCGATCGGCCAACCGCAGTGCGTAGCCCTGGGCCAGGCCCTGTCGCGAACCGAACTCGTTGTAAATCGTTTGACGGCTGATGCCGGCGGCCTTGGCGACGTCGGACAGAGTGATCGAGGACCAGTCGCGGACCAGCAGCAACTCGCGCATGCCATCGAGAATGGAGTCGTGCAGCAGAACCCGCGACGCCTCCGCGTAAGGGATCCGTTGCGCGGTCCTTCTGTCGTTGGCGCGGCCCACACGGCCGACACTATCGCTTTCGGTGGGCCCACCCGCCAAAGCTGTCCTGATCACAGTGCCCCTCCTTCGCGCGGCCCCTCCCCGCGAGGCCCCTCCCCGCGAGCGCGCGTGTCTGCACGCCGCCGCTCGGCGCGTCGCGTACAACTGCGCGCGCTCGCGGGGGATGAGTGTGCGCTCATGCTTGGGACACCTCGACCATCTCGAAATCCGACTTCGCGGCGCCGCAATCAGGGCAGCTCCAGTCGTCGGGGATGTCGTCCCAACGGGTGCCGGGCGCGATGCCGTCCTCGGGCCAGCCTTTGGATTCGTCGTACTCGAACCCACACTGCACGCAAACGAACAATTTGTAGGCGGTGGCTGTCTGCTCT
>JAHZIT010000064.1 GCA_022601275.1 Actinomycetes bacterium | reverse complement strand
TTCGGATACGAGGGTGTTTGTTCCAGATGCGGTCATGATCGAACAACTCCTTGGTTCGACGACCGTCGGGTTTGAGCTGTGGACATCAGATCCTCCCGCGGCGTCTTTCGAGTGCTTACACTCTTGAATGCTTGCGGGGTCAGCTGAAGCGAACCTGAAGTCGGTAGTGAATACGCGGATCTCTTCAGGCACGCTTCAGGATGAGTTGATCGGTAGCGACAATCGGAACACTGCGCCGACATCGCTGGGAAGGCAGACAAGCGTTCCGTTGTGGGCCTCGGCGAGCGCGCGCGCGATCGGCAGTCCGAGCCCGACGCCCCCAGAATCACGATCTCGGGCCGCGTCGAGGCGAACCAGCCGGTCGAATATCTTCTCCCGATCGCATTCGGCGACACCGGGACCGGCATCGGTAACCGTGATCTCCGCCGTATCGTGGGTCTTCTCGACGTTGACGGTGATCTGGCCTGAGGCCGGGCTGTGGCGACGGGCGTTGTTGAGGAGATTTGAGAGAATCTGCGCGACCCGGGCCGGGTCCGCATCAAGGTAAAGGTGCCGCTCACCGGTGTGCTGCAGGCTCAGGTCGGGTGCCAACATCGCGGCCCGATCGACTTCGGTGGCTACGATGTCTCCCAGGTCGGTGCGTTCAGGACGCAGGCTCAGGCCGGCGTCGATGCGGGCGAAGTCGAGTAACTCATTGATCAGCCGGGCGGCCCTGCGGGTTTCGCTGCTCAACAATTCGGCGTGCCGTTGGGTCCGTGTCCCCGGTACGTCGGTGCTACCGGGCTCGGCTGCGGCCCTGGCGATCAGCTGGTCGGCGATGACCTGGATACCCGCAAGTGGGGTTCGAAGCTCGTGCGCTGCATCAGACAGAAACTGTCGGCCCTTCGCCTCCGCGCGGCGCGCGGTCGCGGCAGAGTCTTTGGCGTCCTGTTCGGCAGATTCCAGCGCATCGAGCATGGAATCGAAGGCCTCGGCCGCCTTGCCGAGTTCGGTCGCCGGCCGATCCGGGTGAATCCGGCGGCCTCGGTCCCCGTGGGTGATGCCGTCAGCGGTTGCGGCCAGCCGCTGTAACGGCGACAGTGCTCTCCCGACCACCAGGCGCACCGCCACCACCGCAATCGCCAGCGTGCCGAGCGCACCGAGAAGCATGTTGCGCCGGGTGATTTCGCGAGTGCGGGTGATCCTGCCGGTGTCCGCTTCGATGGTGAGTAACGAGCCGTCGGACAAGGTGCCGGTTACTTTCGAGCCCTGCAGATCGCCCCAGGGAAGTGGTGCGGACGGGCTGAGGTCGACCGGAACAGGAGTGGGAAGAGGGTGTGAATGTTGCGTCGCGGGAACGAGCTGGGAGTCGCCGTAGACCACGCCGTTGGCGCCGACGACCTGTACCCGGAAATCAGTTTCCTGCAAGACGTTCACCAGTTCTTGCGAGCTCAGTCCCGCCGCGATCAAGGCGGGCGCGTCGTAGAACAGGTCGGCCAGTTCATCGTCAAGATCGTCGGTGAGGCGCGCCCCGAAGACCGCATCGAATGCGAAACCCACCAGAATCAACAGCACGGCGATGAGTCCGATCACTGCGAGCGTGACCCGGCGGCTCAGTGACGGTGTCGGCGTGAGGGCCTGGCTCACTACGTGCTCGCCGACAGACGGTAGCCGATGCCGCGCGCGGTGTGCAGCATTCGTGGGCCGTGGGCCTCCAGTTTCCGGCGCAACGCGCTGATGTGCACCTCGACAAGGTTGGGGTCGTAGGCGTCATATCCCCAGACCGCGGCCAGAATTTGGTCTTTGCTGACCACGCGACCGCGCTGATCGGTCAGATAGGACAGCAACCGCAATTCCGTGGCGGTCAGGTCCAGCACCGCACCGGCACGGCTCGCGGTCGCTGCATCGACATCGAGGACGAGGTCCCCGAGTTGGATGGCCGACGAGACCCGACCTCTGCGGCGTAGCACCGCCGCCACCCGCGACAGCAACTCCGCGATCTCAAACGGCTTGACAACATAGTCGTCGGCTCCGCTGTCGAGCCCGCGCAGCCTGTCCTCCAAGCCGTCTCGCGCGGTGAGGAGCACTATGCCGGCGTCACCGTAGCCGCGCACGACGTCGATGAGCGCGAATCCGTCGCGACCAGGAAGCATCACATCGAGCACAACCGCATCCGGCCGAAAGGCGGCCAACACGTCTTCCAGCCCGCCGCCGTCCGCACGGCCGCCGCTGACGTAGCCGGCATCGGCAAGAGCCTCGACGACCATCTCCCGGATAGCAACTGAATCTTCGACGATGAGCACCCGCGGTGGGCCACCGCCGTGGCTCTGATCGGTTGACGTCACTTCGGGGCCGGCGGCGTCGTGTGGTCGTGCTGTTGATGGCGATGCATCGGGTCGTCCCAGTCGAAACTCGGATCGCGCGGCATGCAGCGGAGGTGGCTTCCGGTGAATTCCGGTTCGTGCTTCATCGAATACTGTTTTCCCTGTGAGACTTCCGGTAGTAGGGCATCGGCCACCGCGTAGGTGAAGTGATGAGAGCCCGCCGGATCCAGGGGCCGCTACTGGAATTCATTTCGCCGTCACCTCCGCCGAATGTCCGCCCCGATCGCCTCGGAGTTCGAGCTTACGGAGTTCGAGACTGTTTGTCTGGGGCCGGTGGAATCGTGCTGACGCACAGGCTGGCCCGGGCAGCTGAGAATGCTGCTCGCCAAGACTAATCTCGAACGGAACGTATCTTCGGCCGCCCAGGGAGGCGCACCGCGTGAACCAACGTCATTACGTACTGGGCCACTCAGATCACGAGTTGGGTCGTCTTGGTCGCCAGGCCGAGCTACTGGACTCGGTGACCCGGGAGTTTTTGTCGACTGCCGGTTTGAAACAAGGCATGAGGGTCTTGGACGTTGGAAGCGGTGCGGGTGACGTCGCCTTTCTTGCCGCGGCACTGACGGCGCCGGGCGGTCATGTTGTCGGAACGGACACGGCGGCGGCCGCAGTGAGCGCGGCATCAGCAGCCGCGTCGGCCCGTGGTCTGTCGGAAACCGTCCGCTTCCTCGATGGTGACCCCGCCGAACTGACCTTCGACCGGCCGTTCGATGCGATCGTCGGTCGTTACGTGCTGGTCTTTCAGCCAGATCCAGCAGCGATGCTTCGTCGGCTTTCTCGGCACCTTGCGCCGGGCGGGATCATCGTCTTTCACGAGCCGGACTGGCGTGCTGTCCGCTCGTCGCCGCCGGCGCCGACCTACGATCGGTGTTGTCGATGGATAGTCGAGACGACAGACCGGGCCCGCAGTTCCTGGAACATGGCTGATCGGCTGCACAGCGCGTTTGCCGACGCGGGCTTGCCGGCGCCGACTCTCAGGATGCGGACCTTCCTCGGGGCAGAGGATGGCGCTGAGGTCTGGTTGCATGCGGTGGCCGACATCGTTGAGACGCTTCTCCCCACGATGGAGTCACAGGGAGTAGCCACCGCCACGGAGGTCGGAGTCGACACCCTGGCCCAGCGCCTGACGGATGAAGTCAGGAAAAGCCGCAGTACGGTTGTCGGGCGCTCGGAGGCCGGAGCATGGTGCCGTGTTGGGGAGGGCTCCTAACCCGCCGCGTGCGGCAGAGGCAGCGGTTGCATTCCGTTCAGAGCGGCCCCGCACCGCGCACCGGTGCGACCGCCACGTCCACCAGCATCGGACCGTCGCATGTCAGCGCAGACCGCAGCGCGTCTATCAGTTGGTCCGCGCGATCTACCCGAACGGCCGGCATGCCGAGCCCCTGGGCGATCGCCGATAGGTCGATTCCGGGAAGATCCAGGCTCGTTTCTATGCCGGGTGGGAATGACGTGATCTCGAATAGATTCTTGAACAGCTTCATTGCGCCGTATTCGGCATTGTTCAGCACCAACACGGTTAACGGAACGTGATGCTTGGCCGCTGTCCACAGGGCCTGGATGGAGTACATCATCGACCCATCGCCCATGACTGCGACTGTGCGATGGCTCGGGTCGGCCAGCGCGCCGCCGACCGCGGCGGGCAAACCCCAGCCCAGTCCACCGCTGAAACCGTTGAAGTATCCACCGGGTTCCTCGATGGGCAGGTGGGTCCGCAGCGAGGGTCGGTAGGACGGCGCCTCCTCGACTATTACCGTCCCGGGCGGCGTTAGCTTGCCGAGCATGTGCAACGCAGCGCCAGCGGCAATCGGGTCGGTCAAAGGCGGCGCGGGCGGGTGTTCCCGCGGCGGCGGCCCGATTCGGTCGGCCGGCGGTAGCTGTGACAAGAGAGCCCGCAAGCCCAATCGCGCAGAGCACAAAAGGCTTTCACCGACCGGCGCGGCAAAGGCGTGGGTGGGATTGTCGGTCATGTGCATCGCCACGGCGCCGCCGGGTAGGAACGGACCTTCGGTATGAACGTGGTAGGTGAAAAGCTGCGCGCCGACGACAAGCACCACGTCGTGGCCGTCCAGCTCGCCGACGACCTGTTCCCGGCTGGCAGTCAGGAAACCCTGAAACAGCGGGTGGCGTTCGGGGAAGCTGCACCGCGACGACCACGGCGCGACGTAGACAGCCGCGTTGAGTCGCTCGGCGAGCTCGACAGCGTCCGAACCTGCCCGGTCGCCATCGACCTGCGGCCCAACGACGATCGCGGGTGCTGTTGCAGCCGAAAGGGTTCGGGCGAAGCGGACGATGGCATCCGGATCAGCGCCCAGCGCTGGTACAACCGTGTGGCTCGGTACCGGAGCGGCCAGGCCTTCCCAGTCGTCCTCGGGGATCGAGACGAATACCGGCCCGCACGGCGGCGTGCTCGCGACCAGCAGGGCCCGCGCTAGCGCACCGGGTACGTCGGCGGCCCGGGCCGGCTCTATCGCCCACTTGACGTAGGGCTGCGGGAGCAGGGTGGATTGCGGAGAGCCCAGATACGGGTCGGTCGGCAGCATGGCGCGAGTCTGTTGCCCGGCCGTGACAACGAGCGGAGTCTGGTTGCGCGAGGCGGTGATGACCGAAGCCATCGCGTTGCCCAATCCTGCGGCGGTGTGTACGTTTGCGACGCCCGGTCGGCCCGAGCGTTGGGCGTAGCCGTCTGCCATCGCGACCACGGTTGCCTCCTGCAGGCCCAGTACGTAGCCCAGGTCATCGGGCCATCGCACGAACATGCGCATCTCCGTGGAGCCGGGGTTGCCGAATACCCGATCGACACCGAACTGGCGCAGGACGGCGAAAGTCGCGTCAGCGACGGTCTGGGGGTCCACTCCCTCATCATCGCAACACGGTCGGGAGCCCCGTCCCCAATTTCACCGTCGCCGATTTCACCGTCGCCGATTTCACCGTCGCCGATTTCACCGGGCCCGACTTCGGGCCTGGGCAATCAGCTGCCGCGCGCCGACTCCAAGGCCGATTGAACCTTCTGGCGCCGTTCCTCGATGGCCTTGCCCAGCTCCTTGAGCAATACCGGCTTGTGCATCACGAGTTCCTCGATATCGTCGCGGTCGATCTGCAGCACCAACACTTCTTCGAGCGCGGTCGCATCTGCGGTCACCGCCTCGCGGGTCAACGTGCCCTGACCCAGATAGTCACCGTGGTGCAGTGTCCGCACCGGGATGACCGCTCCGGCATCGTCGGTGACGGTGACCTGCACGCGCCCGGCCATCACGAACGCCATTCCAGTGGGCAGGTCGCCGTTCCGCTGCAGTATCTCGCCCGCACCGTAACGGGTCAGGTGCACTTTGGGCAGCAGCAACTGCTGGTCGGTCCCGGACAGACGTAGAGTCGGTGCGATCGCCTGCAGTTGGGTCTGCTTCCTACTCTCGGTGGCGAAGTCATCGTCTGCTTGATCGAGGTGCAGACCGGCTCGGCGGGCGGCGTACCAGGTCCAGCGCAGAAATGTGGCGCGGGCCGCGCCGTCGTCGGCGGGGGACCGTAACGGGATGGTGGTGCGAAACTCGGTGGTGCCCATCGGCACCGTGGCAGGCTGGCCGCCGTCGCGAAGCTGGGGTAGGCGGGAGGCCACCAGGTTGAGCGTGTCGCACACCGCGTCCGGCGAGTCGGTGGCCGCAAATACCGTCGAGACCGACATCGTGTGCGCTCCGCCCGGCCGGCTCAGGTTCTTGAACGACGCCCCAGCCAGTACCGAGTTCGGCATCACTTGTAGGCCGCTGCCGGTTTCGATGTGGGTGGCGCGCCAATTGACTTCAACGACACGACCCCGCGCCGACGGGGTGTCGAGCCAGTCGCCGATCGTGAAAGGTTGTTCGAACAACAGAAACAGCCCGGAGACGATCTGACCGAAGGAGTTCTGCAGCGCCAGACCCAGCACGATCGAGGTGACTCCGAGAGCGGTGAACAACCCGCCGACATTGGCGCCCCAGACCACCGACAGGATCAGCCCCAGTCCGACGGCGATCAGCCCGAAACGGGCGACATCGAGGAAGATCCTCGGCAGCCGGCGGCGCCAGGTGCCTTCGGGAGCACTGTCGAAGAGGGTCGCGCTCAGACCTGACAGCAAAAGCACGAGCACCACGAAGCCCAGCGTCGTGGACACGATCCGGACTGGAGTCGCGTGCGACGGCACCTGGTTGGCGCCGGTCAGCAACACCAGCAGAGCACCCAGCGGAAGGATGTAGTTGCGCACGACCTCCACCGAACGCGTCAGCGCGCTGCCGCGGCGGGCGAGCGCGTTGCGCAGTTCGGTCAGCGCGATCAGCCCGATCGGCAGGCCGACGGCGACCGACACAGACCAGTAGAACCACGGTTGCTCGAGGAACTCCATGGCTAGCTGCTCTCCGCGAGGCGGTAGATCTGTTCATTGGTCCCGTCCCGGCTGATCACACCGGCCGGCACGAAGTCATGCAGGTCGCGCACGACGTCATACACCCGGGAAGTCACGTAAACCGCGGGTTGGGTGGAACCTTTGCCCACCTGGTAGGCAAGGTTGACCGCGCCGCCCCACATGTCGTATTCGATGCTGGACTTGCCGATCAAACCGCTGCCCACGGTGCCGGTGTCGATGCCGGCGCGCAGCCCCAGATCATAGCCATTCTCCGCGTTGAACCTGTCGACGATTTGCTGCATCTCGATTGCGAAGTCCACGGTACGGCGGGCATTGTCGAGCCTGGGCTGGTTGAGTCCGCAGCTGGCCAGGTAGCCATTGTGTTGCGTGCGAACGTGCTCTATGCCCAGGCCTTGGGCGGCTGCGTCGAACTGGTGCACCAGTTTGTTGACGATCGCCAGCGATTCCCCCGGTGGCAGACGCGCCGAGAGCTCGTCGATTCCGACGAAGTCGGCGAATATCACGCTGACATCCGGATGATCCAGAGCGATGTTCTCTTCACCGTCGCGATAGCGCTGCACGACCGATTCCGGCATCACAGATAGCAGCAGCTCGGTGTTCTCCTTGCGCTGCTGGGTGAGTAATTGCTGGTGCAGAGCAAGATTGCGGCTCATCTCGTTGAACGCCACCGTGAGGTCGCCGAACTCGTCGAGCGAGCGAAGGGGCAGCACGGATCCGTAGTCGCCGGCGGTGATCCTGCGTGAGCCGGCCTCCAGCCGCTTGATGGGCCGCACGAACTGCCGGGCAAGGATCAACGCGACCACGCAGACAAGGAAAATGATCGCGCTGGTCGACAAGACCAGGGTGCGGGTAAAGCTGGCAACCGGCGCGAACGCCTCCTCGGAATCGATCTTGGCCACGATGTTCCACTGCACTTGCGCGTTGGACACCGGTGCGTAGGCCTGCAGCGTCTTGCGTCCCAGGTAGTCGTCGGCGATCAAAGTGCCCGTCTGCCCCTGGTCGGCCAGCCGGGTGGCTTCAGTGCCAGCCGGCTGAATCAGCACCGTGGTTCCCTGACGAATCGCGGCGTCGGCAACCTCGGACGGCGTGCCGGCCGCGATCACCGCTGACCGGTAGGCCTCGGGATCCTCCAGGAACAGCCGGGAGTCCGACCGCATCAGCCGGTCAGCGCCCACCAGGAACGTCTCGCCGGTGGCCCCCAACCCGGTCTGCTCCCACTGTCTGTCGAAGGTCATCAGGCGGTTGATTCTCGACATCGGCATCTGCAGTGCCAGCACCCCGGTCGCCTGCGCAGCCGGGCCGACGGGGCTGACCATCCACGCAGTCGGCTCCTGAGCGGGCTGGTAGGCGCTGAAGTCGGTCACCTCGACATGATCCAGAGCATTGCTCTGCAGCGCATCGTTGAAGGCTTTGGTGAGGTCTCCACCGCGGAACGGCCCATCAACGATGTTGGTGCCCAGGTCGATGCCCTTGTTGGCGGAATACACGACGTTGCCCTGGGTGTCGATCAGAAGTGCATCCGCGAACTCGAGGCGTTCCACGACGGCGTGGAAGAAGCTATTGAAACGGAGGTTGGCTGCCGACCATTCGCTGCCGTCTCCGGCGTCATCGAGATCGATCCTGCTTTGGGAATCTTTGTAGGGAATCGTGTAATGGACCTGCAGGTAGCGCTGGGCGTATGACTTTGGGAGCAGCGCCGGCACATCGAGTTTCACGCCCGTTTTGGCCTCTTCTGCCGGAGCGAAGACGTCGGTGTAGTAGTCGACCAGTGCTTGATCCTGGGCGGGGGTGATCGGCGGCGCGCCCGGTCTGTTGAGCTGATTGAACCCGCTCGTGTAGGCCTCCATCCCGGTGCTGGCGTCGCGGCTTCGCGAGAACAGGATGATCGAGTTCTTCAGCTCGGCGAGCTCGGCTTCCAGTTGGCGGTTCTGGGATTCGCGAACCTCAGTGAGTCGGTCAAATGCGGCGGCACGAAGCGATGTGCGGCCCGACTGGAAACCGATGTAGCCCACCACGCCCGCCGACAAGATGCTGATTGCCAACAGCATGAGCAAGAACTTCGACTGAATGCTCATCCGGGACAGCACCTTGCCGAGGTGCCGCGGCAACTCCACTGGATAAGCAGGCTCGCTGCCGCTGCCGCTGCCCGGGCCCGTGGAGCCGGTAGCACCGGACTTGTGTAACCGCTTGATCATCGGCACATGACACTATCCTGCGCCCGATGCCGGGGTCAGCAGCTCGGCGAGACCAATTCGCCGGCAGCGGGGCTCACTGCTGCGTGCCCGAAACCTCGGCGGTGATCTCAGCCACGACCGCGTCGATTCGGTCACGATCAGCGTCGACAGTAGCGCTGGCTTTCGCACCGGCTTTGCGTAACGCCTCGTTCAAGCGCTGCTCGACGGCCTCCGCGCCTAGTCGCAACAGGCCGTCCTGGATATGCACGTCCTGCAGCCAATGGTGGCCGTTCAGCGTCACCTCGACGGTCTCGCCGTCATCGGCAGCGGTGAACGAATCGCCGTCCATTTTGTCCAGCTGTTCATCCATCAGCGACTGAAGCCGTCGTGCCTGATTGAGAACCGCGGCCACCTCTGGATGCATGTCGTCGGTCACTGCGACTCCTTCTTCGTGTCCTCGGGAGGCCCGCGGCGCCGGGCCCGATTGCCGATGACCGCCTCGGTCCAGGGCCGGTCTTCGGTATAGAGCTCCTCGTCCTCGGAGAGCTGGGGATTGCGTTTCCTTTCGCCGGTCCCTTCGCCCTTGGCCCCGTGCATCATCGGCGCTATACCACCCATCCCGCCGATACCGCCTCCCGTCGTTCCCCCGGCCGCCGCCCCGGCGGCCGGGCCGGCGGGTGTGATCACCGGCGCCACCGTCTCGGCGCCTACCGCGGGCTGCAATGGCGACCCGGGCATCGTGCCTCCACCGCCGGACCTGCCGGTACCGGAGCCAGCGCCGGCTGATGCAGCAGGCCGAACGCTCGGCTCGGGGGACAACCTCGGGGCGCCCCCGGGGCTGATCGGCGTGCCGGTGCCCGGCTGTCCGCCACCCGGGGAACCCCCGGTTTGTGGTCCGGCGGCGGGGGAGCCGCCGCCTTGGCCGCCGCCCCGTGGTGCTCCCTGGGTTGTCGGCTCGGCCGCAGACGCGTGCGAGATTGCCGGTCGCTCAGCGGGAAGAAGCGGTTCGCCCGCGATGGGAGAAGCACCGTTTCCGTCCGCACCCGCGCCGGGACCGTCTGGGCGACCCGCCCCGGGCAGTGGCCGACGCGCCCGCCGGTGATCGGCAACGGTCACGGGTATCCCGGTCACCAGGGGAGTGGGAGGCTCCTCGGGTTCGATCTGACGCGGCCAGCCGTCGCGAGCGTATTGGTTGCGAATCTCTTCCGACTGCCTCTGCAGTGCGGCCATCTGCAGGGTCTTCCTCAAGTTGTCAGCACTGGCGGGATTCTGCGCGATCTCCTGTTGCAGCTTTTCGAAATCAAGAGCAACAGGCGCGTTGTCCCGCTTTGCCGCCGAATGCGCTTCGGCGATGCGCTCCGCCTCGCCGGCCAGCCGCTGCCAGGAACCCGCAAGGCCGACAATCCACTCGCGGTAGGCGCCGAACTTCGCGTAGGCAGCGTCGGCGGCTTCTCCCTCCCACTGAAGAGAATTCGTCTCGAATTGCTGGGCCGAAGCCGCGAGTGACCGGGCGTTACTTCGCCACAGCTGCGCTGCGGCCCGCAGCGATACTCCCTCGTCTCCGGCCTCGAGCGCGCGTTGGGCATCGGGGGGAAACAGCATCTGGTCTGAGACGAGTTTTCCCTTTGGAATGGGCATCCTCGGCGGATGCGGGGGAGCGGGCAGATCTACACTTTTGGGATACCGGGTGCCGTCCTGTACGGCGGGTGAGCCGGGTCCGACCATCGTGGTGCCGATGTCTTCTCCTGAGATCCTGTCAACGTCGGCATAGGCGGCCGAAACATTGTCCAGCGCCTGAGCAAGCCGCAACCCCTCAAGCCTGCCGAACTCCTGGTAGGCCCACATCGCCTCGGTGTTCACCGCCAGATTGGCGATGGCCACGCGGCTGGTGGTAAGCGCATCCGGCGACACCACCGCGGGATGTGCTGCGTTGGTGGACCATGACAGGCTCCTGATCTGGGTCGCCTTGTCGGCCAGATCTTCCGGAATGACCTGTAGTTCGTCACCGCTCATGTGCGCCGCACGGGTTGCCGCGATGAAGACATCCGAGCATCAGTTCGCCTGAGCCATCTGATAGCGACTCTCCTCGCGCGGGTTGATCGGTCGGATCGGCAGCCGTTCGTGCCGCGGAGTCTCGATGAAGTTGCTGCGCAACGTCACTCGGCCGATCTCCGGATGGGGATCAAGGTAGGTCGTGGAGTTCGGCCACGACACCTGGGCCGCGGCCCCGATCTTTGCGCCGATCTGGCCGGCGAACTCGCGGTGTCGCGGGTCCAACGTTATAGCCGCACCTGCGGCCGCCGAGCGCACCAGAAACTGGGTGGACAACTGACCATTGCCCAGGTCGATGCTGGCGTCGACATCGTCGAAGGGCATGTACACGGGATAGCGGTCCGCAGTTTCGCCTACCAACACGCCAGCCGAGCCGACGGGGAGCTCCCAGTGCCGGTCGGTGACCGGGCTTTCGCCCAGCAGAGCTGCTCGCTGACCTCCATGAAGACATGAAAAGCTATGTGGTGTAGACGGGTTCGTCAGAGTGGTGAGAAGGACCGTGGTGGTGGGCGCTGAACCCGGGACGATGCGGATTCGCGTCAGTGTGTGGTCGGCACGTGCAGACCACCAGACGTCCGGCCCGCCCGGTGCGTGGTAGGCGGCAGTGAATGTGCTGCGGCCCTTGATCATCGACCAAGCTTCGTATTCGAATTCTATCTCGGTGGTACGGTCGAAGTCGTCGAAGCCACGGGCTGGTCGCGCGTCAATGCCGTTGCCCGCCAATAGATCCGCGATCCGAGCCGTGGAGGCCATGAGATACTGCGCGACTCCCGAAACCCCCGGGCCGCGCCGCATGGCCGACTTGTGCACCCGTTGGGGATCGGCGCGCAGCAGGATCCAGGTGCGCCGGTTCGCCGGCGCCGGGTACGGTCCGACCACCTGCTCGTAGAGAGCGATGAGCGCCGCCGGTGCGGTGCTGCCGATGCGGTAGCCCGCGGACACAACGTCGGCTTCCAGGTCGGGACAATATGCGGTCAGCAGGCTCTCGACGAAGCGGGTGTCGACGACGTCGTCGGTGCGAGCCTCTCCGTTCACGATCACGGTCGGCGTGAACGGTCGCGGAATCAGCTCGATTATCGACACCATGTGGTCGCTCTGCCAACGCACCGCCACCGGATCGCCGGGCATCACTGTCGCACCGAACGTGGTCTCTGTGGGCGGCGCCGGCGCCTGACGATGTCTTCGCCGCCAGGCGAAGAGCGCAGCCAGCCAGCCCCCGAGCCTGCGACCGCGCAAGGTCAGCACCGAGGCCAGCGCGATCAAAGCACCTATCGTGACGCCCAGCCAGAGCAGATCGAGTTGACCGAAGAGCAGCACGACTGCCGGGATCAGCAGCGCGACCCACAGCGCATGGCCGGTTGTCAGCCGCAGCCCGAACGCTGAGCCGAACTTGCTCATCGGCGCCTCAGCGTTCGTCGGGCCAGTGCAAAGATGCCGAGCGTCAACGCGAGGCCCACACCGACGACGACCACGCCGGTGATCGGGTTGCGGTCGGGGGGCGGCACGTATTGCGGCGGTGGAATCTCTTTGACCTGGTAGGGGATCGTCGCGGGCCCCGGAGGCACATCCCAGGTCAGGGCGGCGACTGGGTCGATGACCCCGGCGCCGACGACGTTGTCCACGCCGCCACCCGGGTGTCGCGCAGTCGCGGTGATGCGGTTGATGATCTGCGCCGGAGTAAGTTCTGGAAAGCGCTGTCGGAGCAGTGCTGCCAGGCCCGAGACGTACGCCGCGGCGAAGGAGGTGCCGCTGATGGGCACCGGTCCATCCTCGCCCTGCAGCGCGTTGACGGGGTTGCCGTCGTAGCCCAGCGCTACCAGATTCTCGCCAGGTGCGGCAGCCCCGACCCACGGGCCCTGCAGGGAGAATCCGCTCGGCTGGCCGTTGGGTGCGATGCTGGCGACCGGCAGCACCATGGGCGAGTACCACGCGGGCGAGACGATGGTCTGCACCTGCTGCCAACCACGCGGGTCGGCCGGCATTGCCGCATCCGGTGGCGGGTTCTGGTTGCAGTCACCGCCCGAGTTTCCGGCTGCGACGATGATCACTGCGCCCTTGACGTTGACGGCGTAGTTGATGGCGGCACCGACGACTTTCTCGTTGATCGGCCGCGTCACCTTGTAGCAGGCGGCCTCGCTGATGTTGATGACCTGCGCGCCGATGTTGGCGGCGTGCACGATTGCGCGGGACAGACTGCGCAGTGATCCCGCGGTTCGGGTCGCGTTGGGGTCGTTGGGGTCGCTGCGTGTGCCGACTGGCTGGAAGCTGTCCGATGTCTGCCGCAGCGACAGGATCCGTGCATCGGGCGCCACCCCGATGAACGCGTCTGCCGGGGCAGGTCTGCCGGCGATCAGCGAGGCGGTGAGCGTACCGTGCGCATCGCAGTCCGACATCCCATTGCCGTCCTGGTCAACGAAGTCGCCGCCGGGTTCTGCGGGCACCCGGGGAGAACCGTTTACTCCGGTGTCGATGACCGCCACGGTTACGCCGGAACCGGTCGCGAATTTCTGCGCCTCGGCGAGCTGGAGGTATTCGGCGGCCCATGATGCGTCGGCGAAGTTCGTATTCGGGAAGGTCGTCGGCGAAGCACAGATACGACGTTGCTCCATGGGCTGATCCGGCCCGGTGCGGTCAGGTGGAATGGCCGCCGGGTCGATAATCGGCGGTTCGATCGCTGAGGCCTGAGGAGCTGCCAGGAGCACCAGGACCAACGCCGAGGCGAGCGCACCTAGACGGCGCACGCGTGGTCACCCCCCGCGAGGTCTGGCCAGTCCCCAGACTGCCGGAAAGTCCACGGCAAACCCGAGCTCACCCACCGGGCAGCCCAAGAGTTGCCGTCAAACCAACCTGCGGATCTCACCAGGCAAGCTTACGGGTGCCTCGAGCGGGTCCTTCCGCATTCTTTTTCGGGGTACGGGAGCGGAATCAGGCGTCCAGATCCTGCGCGACCAGCTCGGAGATGGTGTTGAGCGCGGCCTCGTCATCAGAGGCGACGGTGACCTGGGCGCCCTGTGCGGCACCGAGTGTCATGATCATCAGTGCCGAGCCGGCGTCGACGGGTTCACCACCGGCGACCGATAGCGTGATGGATGCGCCGGCCGCTAAGGCGGCCTCGGCGATGATGGCCGCGGGCCGGGCGTGCAGTCCGATAGACGAGCCGACGGTGACGGTCCTGGTGGGCATGGCGACTCCTCGTGACGGTGTGATCGACGCTCGGTTTTGCAGCGACCGTGTGTCTGCAGCGACCAGTGTTGACAGTGACGTGTTGACAGTGACGTGTTGACGGTGACGTGTTGACCGTGACGTTTTGAAAGTGACGATCACCACTCCCCTTCGACGCAGAGGACTTCGATTCCCTGCTCAGCCAGTTCGGCGCTGTCGGCTGCGGAGATGTCCGCGTCGGTGATCAAGGTGTCGACACTGGAGATGGGCGCAAAGCTCACGAAGGCCTCGCGGCCCACCTTGGAGGAGTCCGCAGCGACGACGACGTGGTCCGCGGCCCGAACCATTGCCCTCTTCACCGCGGCCTCGTCGCTGTCGGGGGTGGATAATCCGTGCCGAACGCTGAGGGCACTGGTCCCGACGAAGGCGATGTCCACCCGCAGCGTGTCCAGTACCCGCAGTGTCTGGTCACCGACCGCGGCCTGGCTAACGGCACGCACCCGCCCGCCGAGCAACTGGAGAGTTACCGAGGGCAGGGTGGCCAATCGAGCAGCGATCGGAACCGAGTTGGTCACTACGACCAGAGAGCGATCGGCCGGCAGCCGGGCTGCGATCCGCGTGGTGGTGGCGCCGGAATCCAGGAGCACTGTGGCTCCGCTGGGGGGGAAGAACTTCGCTGCGGCCGCCGCGATCGCTTCATCGCGCACCGAGCTGGCGACGTCTTCCTCGCCCACTGCGGGCGCGACGAGGTGCGACGCCCGAACTGGTACGGCACCACCATGAACCCGGCGCAGCATGCCCGCTCTGTCCAGGGCTGCGAGGTCGCGCCGCACCGTCTCGGTGGTGACGTCGTACGCCTGCGCCAGCTCGTTGACCGACGCGCGGCCCCGCCTCATCACCAGGGAGGCGATGGCCTGCTGTCGCTCTTCGGGGTACATGGGACTCCCTGCCATAGAAGCTGCGGGGTTTGACGGCTGCGGTCACCGGCGGGTACCGGAGGCCCGATTAGATGTTGATTCAGTTGGTTCTACTTCTGATCGTGTTGTTTTGTCAACGTTCTCTTGTAATCTGGTTCACATGGTCGCGCCGCCCTCGCCCACCCCGCCGGCCGCGGATTCGGGCGGCAGGGCGGGCTGCGTGCTGCAGGGCGTGCCCGTCGTCGTCGGAGCCCGGTACGGTCCGGTGATCAGGCCCGGCCAGCTACCCGATGTCCACCGGGAGGCGGCCCAGGGCGAGGCGGCCCAGGATGTAGCCGAGGCGGACCGCCTCGCCGAGGGGGAACGTCTCGCCGAGGGGGAACGTCTCACCGCGGCAGCGGCGGTCGTCGCTGCCCGGTTGCGTGATCGGGCAGCGCACGCGACCGGCGCGGCGTCCGAGCTGCTCGCAACGACCGCAACTCTGGCCCAGGATCGTGCCTGGCTCGGCGCCGCGGAGAAGCGCATCATGGAGGGCGCTCCCGCGGGCCGCGCAGTGGCCGCCGCGGTAGACCAATTCGCCGATCGGTTCACACAGCTCGGTGGGCTGATGGCCGAACGTGTGACCGACCTTCGCGACATCGGGAACCGCGTCATCGCCGAGCTTGATGGGCTGCCCGAACCGGGCGTCCCGCCACCTGAGCAGCCCTCGATCCTGTGCGCCGAGGACTTATCGCCCGCCGACACCGCAGGCCTGGACCCGACGCTCGTCGTTGCCCTGGCCACCACCCTGGGCGGCCCGACCAGCCACACCGCGATCATCGCGCGCCAGCTGGGCATTCCGTGTGTCGTCGCCGTCAGCGGCCTCGGCGACGTTCCCGTCGGAGCGATGGTTCTCGTCGACGGCACCCGGGGCACCGTCACGGTCTCTCCTGACCGGGCGGCCGCCCGCGAAGCCGTGGCCGAGGCCCAACGCGTGGCAGCGCAAACCGTGAATTGGTCGGGCCCGGGTGCCACTTCAGATGGCCACGCCGTGGCCTTACTCGCCAACGTCCAGGACGGCGCGTCTGCCCGCTCGGCCCGGGAGACACCGGCCGAGGGCATTGGGTTGTTCCGCACCGAGCTGTGCTTCCTCAGCACGCCCACCGAACCGAGCGTGGCCGAGCAGGCCGACATCTATACCCCGGTGCTTGAGGCATTCGCCGGGCGCAAGGTGGTCGTCCGCACCCTCGACGCCGGTTCGGACAAGCCGCTGAAGTTCGTGGCGCATCCCGACGAGGCCAACCCCGCGCTGGGCGTCCGTGGCATCCGCGTCGCCGAAGCCAACCCGGGGCTGCTGACGCATCAGCTCGAGGCGATCGCCGCCGCCGCCGAGCGCACCGGAAACCGGCCGTGGGTGATGGCGCCGATGATCGCGACCGCCCAAGAGGCGGCAGGGTTTGCCGACCAGGCGCGTTCGCACGGGCTCACGCCCGGAGTGATGATCGAGGTGCCCGCGGCGGCGCTGCTGGCCGAACGAATTCTCGAGCATGTCGACTTTCTATCGATCGGCACCAACGACCTGACCCAGTACACGATGGCCGCCGACCGGATGTCAGCCGACCTCTCAACCCTCACCGATCCGTGGCAGCCGGCCGTGCTGTCCCTGGTTGCGATGACGGCCCGCGCCGGCACCGCGGTGGGCAAGCCGGTCGGGGTCTGCGGCGAGGCCGCCGCCGATCCACTGCTGGCCTGCGTGCTTACCGGCCTCGGGGTGACGTCGCTTTCGGTGGCCGCGGCTGCTGTGCAGGCGGTGGGGGCGAAACTGGCACAGGTGACGCTGCAGCAGTGCCGCGAAGCCGCGGACGCGGTGCGCTCCACGGCCAGCGCCCACGAAGCCCGCACGGCCGCGTGGTCGGTGCTGGGCTGACCCGCTCGGTGAACTCTTCCCGCGAGCAGCAGCAAACTCGCACGATTCGCGCCGTTTCCGAGCGACTTCGCGTCTGCTCGCGATGAGTTACGGCACTTTCTGCAGCGTGTATATCGTCTCCAGCTCGCCGAGCAACGCAGCGGCGGTCAGCAGCGGCAGGGCGGCCGCCACGCCGAGGTCGTCGTCGGGCGCCTCGGAGCGCAGCGCCACTACGAAGTCGTCGGCGATCGGCATCCAGGACTGCTCGGGGTGGGACTGCCCCGCCAGATGTTCGCAAATCGCGTCGACGTGGGACTCCACCACCGCGCGAACCGCCGGAAAGGCCGACAGGGGCGGCGGCGTGGGGATGTCGGCGATCAGGTCAGCGGCCGCGCGCAGTCGGATGGCCCGGTGGAAGGAGCGCACGGTCGGGGCGCGAAAGTCCGTCTCGCCACTGCTCTCCGAAAGATAATGGCGCACAGCATCATCGATCACCCTAGAGGCGGCCAGCGAGTCGTGGCTCAGCGTCACGAGCTCGTCGGCGCGCTCCTCGAACTCTCCCCGGGTGATGCGCAATACCGCGACCCGCAGGTACTGCGCAAAGATCGAACGGGCCGAATCGATCGCCGACGTCACCGATGCGGTGGCTCCACGCGGCCACAACAACAGCGAGACGACGACGCCCACCAGAGCGCCCAGGATGACGTCCTGCATGCGGATCAGCCCAACCTCCCAACCGGTTGGCACCACGAGGTTGAACGAAATCAGCACCATCATCGTGAACGCGGCCTGCGCCGCAGTGAACGATGCAATCTCGGGCACGTAGGCCGACCCGAACACCACGAACGGCATGAGAATCCACAGCACCACGGGATCGACCCCGACCACGGAAATGACCACCACGCCCAGCAGGAAGCCGATACCCGTCCCGATCACTGCGCGCCACACCCGCGTGCCCGTGGTCAGGGCGCTGCTGCGCAGCACCGAGAGCGCGCCCAGGACGACCCAGAAACCGTTCTCGACCGGGAAGATATGAGTGACGGCGACCGCAAGCGCAAGGCCGACTCCGGTGCGCAGGCTGTTGCGCAGCGCCACTGCGCGGTTGGCCAGGAAACCCGAGGTGACCTGCGCGGCCATGACGGTTGCGGGCAGCACCCGTTCGGAGGCGCCGGTGTCGGGCAGGCGCAGATCCAGTGCGCGGGCCCATACCCGACGTGCGTCGGCGGCGGCCGCGACAGCGATCATGCGACCCGTCGCCCCGATGGTGGCTGCGATCGTTCGCCGGCGCAGCAACTCCCGGCCCAGCTCAACAGCCTGCTCGTCGTCGACCGCGTCGAGGATGGCGGCGAGGTCCTCGCGGTACCTCCCGCGCGAAGCGGTCCTCAACTTGTTCAGAGCCGCATCCAGGTCAGCGCGTGCTGCGTCCCGTCTGGCGACTCGCGTGATGCGCAGTACTGCGGCGGCATCGCGCAGCACTTGCACAGCAGGTTGCTTCATATCGGCCAGCGCCGTCCCCGCCTGCTGCCCGGTGTTTTCGGTGACCCACTCCAGATCGTCTACTACCCGTACCAGCGCACGACTGCCGGCCGTAAGCCCTACCGGCCGGAAGTCCGCGCCGAGGAAGTTGGCGCGCAACGCGTCCATCGCCGCCGAGGCATCGGCGGGGGACGCGCGGCCGTCCAAGTTGTCGGCCAGCACGCGGCAGGCCCGCGCGGCGTGGCGTCGCAACTCCCCATGGTGGCGCGGCGGGAGCACGAATAGCGCGGCGGGTACGCAAACCGCCAGCGCAATGGTCCAGCCCAACAACCGATCCTCGATCGGTCCCGGGGGCGTGCATGCCGGCAGCACGAACGTCAGCAACGTAGCGCGTTGGGCTGCGGCGATCGTCTCGCTGAACAAGCCCGAGAACGTCACCACCACCCCGACGGCGAACATCGTCAACACGGCCAGCCACGCCTGTGGAGCCACCAGGGTGCCGAGAGTGATCATGATGAAACCGCTGAACGCCAGTCCGGCGTAGGCGACGGCGCGGTTCTGGCGATTGCCGGGGAAATCGGTGAAAACCAGTAGCGCGACGGACCCGAAGATGGCGTACAGCGGCGTCTGCGGATTGCCGCCGGCGATGGCGAAACACAGCGCCCCCGCCAGGGGTACTACCAGCGCCGCCCGAACGGCGCGTCGCAACGCGTCGTGCTCGGGGTCGCGCTGGTGGATGCGCCGTTCGATGCGGTAGCGCAAACTATTGGCGCCGACGGTCATCAGTGGGCGAGAACCTTGATGCCGATGACCAGCAGACCGAGGCCGGCCAGCAAGACAACCGTCACGAGTTGCTGCCACCAGGGCAGTCGGGTCCTATGAACGGCGGCGAACGCGATAAGCCCGAGTTCTGCGACGAGCACCCACTTCGCGATCCACATGGCTGTGTCGATATCCAGAAGGCCGAGACCCGCGGCGGCCAGCGCCAGCATGGGCAGCAGGCTCGCCTGCAGGATTTGGCTGGATGCCTGCAACATTCGCCAGGTCTCCAGACTTCGCGGTGCCCGCTCATGCACGCTCATGTGGGCCACCCAGTCGGCCAGCAGGCTGGCCGCCCACAGGCCGCCCATCGCGACCGCAACGTCGATCATCCGGTACCAGGCGCCGGTCTCCTCGCCGGTGTAATGGGTCAGTACCGCGAGCGTCGCCAGGCAGGAGATCGCACCGTAGAGGCGCTCCCGCAGCGTGGCGACGACATGTGCGACCGGTATGTCCGACTCTGTGGCATCGGAACGGCCGGCGCCGTTCTCGGTAACTTCACTGCCCATCGGGCACCGAACTGAACCGGCCCGAGTCGAGCGCCTCCAGCAGTTGGGCCACTATCCACGCAAACCCGTCGGCGTCGGGCGGCACTGTCACCTGCTCGTATCCCACCAGCAGGTACAACGCCCACCCGGCGAAGAGTTCCGCCTGGCGTTCGCTGTGCAGGATTTCCACGGCAGCCTCGTACACCGTCGCGAACCGTTGTCTGTCAACCGCCGCCTGCACGTCATGTACCCGGGGGTCGATCGAACTCCATACCCGAATCGCGGCCTCGGCGCCGTGGGGCAGCGCGAGACCGGTCTGGATAAGTCTGTCGATGCGTTTTCGAGGGTCAGGTTCAGCGCCAACCGCCTGCACCACCTTCGTGGTCAAGTCCTCGCGCCAGTGCGCGACCAGCTGTTGGGTGTAGGCCGACCAGCTGCTGAAGTAGTGGTAGAAGGATCCAGTCGTGACCCCGAGGCGCTGACAGACTTCGGCCAGCTTCAGTCCGCCATAGCCCCGGTCGGAAAGGATTCCGAGGCCGACTTCGAAGAACGACTCTTTCGAGGAGACATCTCCCATGCCAAGAACCCTAGTTCGCCCGAGGGAGTGCCTGCGGACCTCTGATGAACGCATCGTGGTTCGGGGAGGCCGGAAGCGCGGAAGAACTCTCGAGATGTCGGATCGAAGCGCGTGCGTGTGGCATGTTTCACACCTGCGTCCGCGGCGACAACAATTAGATAGACTGGCGAAGTATTTCCGCTTCATTGCCGGACTGACTTCAGCACCAGCTATAGATTTCAGCTCTAGACTTCAGCGCCAACGAGAGGTAGCCGATCATGGGTTCACAGCGCACCGACAATGACACCTGGGATATCTCCTCCAGCGTCGGGGCCACCGCAGTCCTGGTCGCTGCCGCCCGCGCCGCCGAGACCGCCCGGCCCGAGCCTTTGATCAGCGATCCCTACGCCCAGATCCTGGTGGCCGACGCGGGCGCGGGAGTATGGGAATCCCTGCTCGACGAAGACGTGGTGTCCAGGATCGCCGAAGCGGACCCCGAGATCGGCGCACTGTTCGAGCACATGGGCAGCTACCAGGCTGTGCGTACGCACTTCTTCGACGATTTCTTTGCTCGCGCAACCGCGGCGGGCATCCGTCAGGCCGTCATCCTCGCCTCGGGTCTCGACTCGCGGGCCTTCCGCCTGTCGTGGCCGACGGGCACCACGGTGTTCGAGATCGACCAGCCGAAAGTGCTCGAATACAAGGCCGGCACGCTGGCACTCCATGACGTGAGCCCCGCCGCGGAGCGGAGAGAAGTACCAGTCGATCTCCGCCAGGATTGGTCGGCAGCGCTGTCCGAGGCGGGTTTCGATCGTGCGCAGCCGACAGCGTGGCTGGCCGAGGGCCTGCTGATGTATCTGCCGGCCGATGCGCAGGATCGACTGTTCACCCAGATCAGCGAACTCTCCGCGCCGGGCAGCCGGGTGGCCGCTGAGACCATGCGAGTCCAAGCCGAGGAACGCCGTGAACGGATCCGGGAGCGATTCGTGACGGTGGCCGCACAGGTTGGTGTGGAGCCCATAGATATCGCCGAGCTGACCTACGAAGACCCCGACCGCGCCGATGTGGCGGGGTGGCTGTCTGATCACGGCTGGCGGGCGGAAACCGTTGCGTCCAATGATGAAATGCGCCGACTCGGTCGCATGGTCGAAATACCAGACTCCGTCGGCGAGTCCTTCTCCACCTTCGTGACCGGCGAAAAGAAATAACTCCCGAGAGGTCAGGGAGGGAGGTCGGGGAGCAACAGCCCCGCGTTTCGAGTGGATGGCGAAGCCAACCCGACCCGATGGCTGGGCGCTGATGTAACCGCCGTATACAGATAAGGCATGGAAGCGGGCGCGCAGGCTTTTCTGACTCGAAGAGCCGGAGCGTTGCGCCCACGACCGGTGGGCAAAGGCCGGCCCAGGACATGTCGGCTCGGACAATTCGAGAGAGGACCAATCAGTGCCAGGAGTGCAGGATCGCGTCGTTGTTGTCACAGGTGCCGGCGGCGGACTCGGCCGTGAATACGCGCTGACGCTAGCCCGAGAAGGAGCCAGCGTCGTCGTCAATGACCTTGGTGGAGCGCGGGACGGCACCGGTGCCGGGTCGGCGATGGCCGACCAGGTGGTCCAGGAGATCCGCGATGCCGGCGGCCGCGCTGTGGCGAACTACGACTCAGTCGCCGAGCAAGAGGGCGCGGCCAACATCATCAAGACCGCGGTAGACGAGTTCGGCAAGGTTGACGGCGTGGTCAGCAACGCGGGCATCCTGCGCGACGGCACCTTCCACAAGATGGAGTTCGGCAGCTGGGACAGCGTGATCAAGGTGCACCTGTACGGCGGCTACAACGTCATCCGCGCCGCCTGGCCGCACTTTCGGGAAAACGGGTTCGGCCGCGTCGTCGTGGCCACCTCGACCAGCGGCCTGTTCGGGAACTTCGGGCAGGCCAACTACGGGGCGGCCAAGATGGGCCTGGTGGGCATGATCAACACCCTCGCTCAGGAAGGCGCCAAGTACGACATCAAGGCCAATGCCGTGGCCCCGATCGCGGCCACCCGAATGACCCAGGACATTCTGCCGCCTGAGGTATTCGAGAAGCTCACACCCGAGTACGTGGCACCTGTGGTCGCCTACCTGTGCACCGAGGAACTATCCGACACCGCTTCGGTATTCATCGTCGGCGGCGGCAAGGTGCAGCGAGTGGCGCTTTTCCAGAACTCCGGCGTGACGTTCACCGAGGTGCCGTCGGTGGACGATGTCGCAGGCAGGTGGGGCGAGATCGCCGATCTGTCGGCGGCCGAGCGAGCCGCCTTCAGCCTCGGCTGACAGTCGGGTGAGCGCCGTCGGCATCGTTCTCGTCGCGCTGGCGATTGCGGTCGGACTGGTCGGCATCGTGGTGCCGGTCTTGCCGGGCGGGCTACTGGTCTTCGCGGCCATCGGTGTGTGGGCGTTCGTCGAGAGCACTGCGGCGTCCTGGGTGACGTTCGGAATTGCCACCACGCTGATCGTCGCCGCCGAGGTCGTGAAATACACCTGGCCCGTCAAACGCATGCGCCGGGCGCAGGTGAGAACCTCGACGCTGGTGATCGGGGCGTTGGCAGGCTTTGTCGGCTTCTTCGTCGTCCCGGTGATCGGTCTGCTCATCGGTTTTGTAGCGGGTGTGTTCGCCGCCGAATTGGTGGTTCGCGGCAACCTCGCCCGGGCGTGGGCATCGACTGTCCACGCACTCAAGGGTGTCGCCCTGTCAGTCGGAGTCGAGTTGACCGGGGCGCTGCTGGCGGCGATGGCGTGGGTGGTCGGCGTCTGGGTCATCCACGGGTGACCTGGGTGCGCAGCCCCCACGCCTGAGCCAGCCGGCGCCGGACGGTGGCGGCGGTGTCCATGGCGGTGATGCGAATGACGATCCAACCTTGTTCCAGCAGCTCGTCGATGCGGCGGATGTCCCTGTCGAACCGCTCCCGGCTCATGCGATGGTGCTTGCCCTCGTACTCCACGGCGATCTTGAGGTCTCGCCAACCGAGGTCGACGAGCCCGATCAGCACGCCGTACTCGTTGTGCACCGACAGCTGTGTCTCCGGCCGTGGATAGCCCGCTCGAACGATGATCAGCCGCAACCACGTCTCACGGGGCGATTCGGCTCCCGGGTCGACCAGCGAGAGTGTTTCCAAAGCTCGACGCCGGCCGTGGCGGCCAGGGTGCCTGCGCACGGCGGATTCGATCTGGGTCACCTTGAGCCGAGTGGCGCGCGCGAGCGAGTCCACCGCAGCGACCGCGGCGTCGAGCGGGTAGCGACGCGCTAGATCCACAGCGGTGCGCACCGGCGTCGTCACCCGCATTCCGTCGACGACGCAGACCTCGTCTTCGTTGACGCTTCCGGCCCAGACGACGATTCCGGCTGTCCGACGACGGTTGGTATCGATCGCGGTGGCCGGAACTCCTGCGTCAATCCACTTGGCACCGTGGAGCGCCGAGGCCGAGCTGCCCGCCAGAATGCCGTGCCCGCGAGTCCTCAGCCAGCACGCCTTTGCCCTTATGACGGCTGTCAATTCCGTGTGCTTCGGGAGGTAGACATCGTGGTGGATCGCAACGAAACGGGTGCGAAGCTCGTGACGGGTAAGGCGGCCGGCGGCCAATGCCGCGCTGCCCAGAAACGGTTCGCCCATGCCGGCAGTGTTCTGCAGGGGGCCGACAGGTTCTTCGGCTCGGCCCGTACGAACGTCTCCCGGGCACCGATAACGGACTCTGCGTAACGCAGTGGTGAATCCGGGCGCCTGGAATCTCCCTGGCGTTACGCAGCTTGGCCCTGGGATGCGGGTGTGGTGGTCGAGGATCAGGGTTCGAG
>JAHZIT010000063.1 GCA_022601275.1 Actinomycetes bacterium | reverse complement strand
TGCCAGGTGTCGTAGACCGGATGACTGTGGTGCCCGACGCCGCGTCCGTCGCGGCCGCCCATCACGTGGGCCGCGTGCTCGGTAGGCGCGTCGGCCCGTCGACGGGAACCAACATCTGGGGGGCATTCGGCCTGTTGGCCGAAATGGTCGCCCAAGGCCGCAGCGGCTCGGTGGTCACGCTGCTCGCCGACGGCGGCGACCGCTATGCCGACACCTATTTCTGCAGCGAGTGGCTGACCAACCACGGACTTGACCCGTCCGAGCCGGCCGAGGTGCTGGCCGAGTTCGAGCGATCCGGGCTCTGGCCTTGATCGTCGGCGCCGCGCGAGAGTGGACCGTCGGCTGTCAGGAACAACCAGAGTGCGGCAATGGCGAAGAAACCCAGGTAGATAGATGCACCCAACCCCGTCATGTCATGCCTCTTTCCGTTCAGGATCAGCCCGTCGGTGACTGACAGTGTGTATAACGCCACCGACAACCCAGATGCATCCCGCGGCGTGTCGCAGACCGAATGTGCGTTTCGCTTGAACCCCGGGCGGTGCGATACGCTGTCGTGGCTTCACGCGGGGTGTGGCGCAGCTTGGTAGCGTGCTTCGTTCGGGACGAAGAGGTCGTGGGTTCGAATCCCGCCACCCCGACCATATAAATTCTGCTAACAGGCGCTGAGCGGCCTCCCGGATGTTAGCGGAATTCCACTTGTTCCCTGAATTCGGGCAGGGTCCCTTTCGTGACAAAACTGGTCCGCGACGGCAGCAGTTCGACTAACGTGGGCGCGATCAATCCTTAAGGCTCGCCACTAGAGCCGGGACGGGAATGGCATTGACCGGAGGTCGTCACAATGGATATTTCAAGTGCATCTAGGTCACGCCGCGCCATTCGAGTGATCGGGACGGTTCTCATTTCCGGAGCACTGATCATGGGCGCATCCGCGGGTGTTGCCGGAGTCGCTTTCGCGCAACCAGGCGGCGGCGGCGGTGGTGGTGGCGGCGGCAATGGTGGTTCCGGTGGCGGCGGCGGCCAAGGTGGCCCCGGCGGTGGGGGTCCAGGTGGCTCCGGGGGTTCGGGTCAACCAGACGGTCCAGGTCGACCGGACGGTCCAGGTCGACCGGACGGTCCCGGCCAGCCAGACGGCCCGGGTCAAGGGGACGGCCCTGAGGTTCCGGTGGTCATTCTTGATAATGACAACTGCCTTGGATCGCAACTGGTGCCGGGTACCTACTGCGACGCCGGGCCCGAAGGGAGTGCGGCGCCGTAGCCGCACGGCCGTTCCCGAACGCGAGGCTTCCCGAAAACAATGCGTGCTAGTTAGTAAATTTGAGATGTAATGGCGAGCCCTCGACCGGAATAGGGGCGAAATCCCTGGTTGCTATTGGACATGGAAAACAGGGGGATCTACGCATGCGGTGAATTTATTCCGCTGCCCAAAATGCTGAAGAGCCCGTTTGTGGCTCTTCAATTTCGAAAAACCGGCTAGTGCGCCGCGTGAGTTGATACCCCGGTCAAGGTGACAACTCGAGGCCAGTGCTCAACCAGTACCTACGAGGCCCTCCCCGTGATCGACCGACTTCGCATCTGACCATTATCAGCCGCACACTCAGTGCCCAGCCCCGAATTCGATCAGCAGCACGCCGACCATGATCAGTCCGATCCCGCCGATCATCCTGCGGGTCAACGGCTCGTTAAAGAGGAGCCGCGACGCGACCGCGGTGAGGGCGACACCCGCTGCAGCCCAGATTCCGTAGGCGACTCCCAGTGGCATCCCCAGTCGCAGCGAGCCCGCTAGCGCGGTGAAGGCGAGCAGATAGCCGGCCGTCACCACTGCGTAGAATCCGGTACGCCCGTTCGCGGCTACCCGCAGAGATAGCGCGGCGATGACTTCAGAAACGATTGCGCAGATCAGAAGTAGATATTGCACGCGATCAACGCTCTGGCGGGATAGCGTCTGCGCCGACCCGATCCGAGCGGGAGCCGGTTTCGACCAGCAAAACACCTACGATCACGCAGAGCACGCCGATGGCCATCACCGCCGTGAACGCCTCGCCAAAGAGCGCTGCCGCCAGGCCCGCGGTGAGCGCAACGCCCGCCGCAGCCCAAATGCCGTATGCGACGCCAAGACCCATTCCCCTCTTGAGGACGGCTGTCAGAAAGGCGAAGGCCGCGAAGTATCCAATGACAACCACGGCGTACAGCACGGGAACAGTGGCAGAACCCTTGAGCGACAGGGTTGCCGCTACTTCGCAGAGGATCGCGCAGGCCAGGTAGAGCAAGGTCATGGCGTTCCTCTCCTCAGCGACTCCGAATCCGCGGCGACCATGGGCCGGCGACCATAGGTCGGCGACTATGTGCCGGCTACGAAGCGCGCGTCGACGTCTACCGACATTTCGATGCTTTTCGGCACCAACTCCACGTCGGGCCCGTCGCCGGCTAACGCAGCCGCGTGGCGAAGTTGCCCGACGGCGGGCGCACCTGCAGCGCCTGAGGTATCGGGGAGCATTCCGGCATCGGCCACGGCGACGGGCCGGATGGCCCCCAGACCCAGTGCATCGGCGTACTGCTGCGCACGTGCTACTGCATCCAGGACGGCGCGGTTCCTGACCTCACGCAGTACGTCCTCCCGGCTGGCCGGGTTCAGTTTCCAGTCAACGGCCGTCACCCGGAATCCCTCGGTTTCCGCGGCGCGGCTGCCCAGCCATGCCGACAGCGCCGCGAAGTCACTGAATTCCACCTCCAGGCCGACGCTGACGTGGTGGGTGAGCGGGAGCTGTCCGCCGTCTCTGCTCCGCGGCCGATTCGACCACATGCGAAGCTGGTCGGCCGACCAGCATGTCACCGGGCCATGGTCGGGATCCACCATCGGCGAGATAGAGGCTTTGACGGATTCCAGATCGCGGGCCACCCGCTCGTACACCGGAGCCATTACCGGACCTTCGTAGCTGATGGTGGCGTGCACAGTCGCGCGCTCAGCCGAGCGGGACATGGAATAGAAACCGCGCACCGTGATCTGCGTCATGACCGCCACAGTATCCACCTTCGGGATGAATGCTCTGGCAGTTAGAGCCCTGTAGAGCGGCCCTCGATCGGCTGACGTTGTCAATTTCGGCAGCGATCGACAGGATGGTGACCATGACCTACGGCGCTGGTGGCCCCGGACCGGCGGGAGCCCGTCCGCCCAGCGGCCCGTCCGCCGGTTATTCCACGCCTGGCTTCCGGGGCTACCCGCCGACCGGATATGGACCACCTGCATACCGTCCGGCACCCGGCTATCCAGCCCCGTACGCCGAACCGCCGCCGGGCTACGCTCCACCCGGGTACGCCCCACCCGGGTACGCTCCCCCGGGCTACGGCCCACCGCCGGGCTACGCCCCACCCGGGTACCCTCCCCCGGGCTACGCCCCACCGCCGGGCTACGGCCCACCCGGATCCCCTCCCCCGGGCTACGGCCCACCGCCGTCGGCGATCAAACCCGGCGTCGTGCCACTGCGCCCGCTCACGCTGTCCGACATCTTCAACGGCGCAGTTGCGTACATCCGAGCGAATCCCAAAGCCACCCTTGGTCTCACGACCATCGTCGTAGTTGCGGCGCAGCTCCTGACGCTGATGTTGTCGCTCGTGCCGTTCGTATTCACCGGACAGCTGGCGCAAACCATCAGCAGCGACGAGCCCAGTGCCGCGCTGATGCTGAGCTGGGCGGCGTCGGGTTTCGCCACGTCCGTCGCCACCTTTCTGTCGGCGATCCTGCTCAGCGGCCTGCTGACCGTGGTGGTCGGTCGCGCGGTGTTCGGCGCGACAATCACCATCGGGGAAGCCTGGCGGCGATTTCGACCGCGACTGTTGGCGCTGGTCGGGTTCACGCTGCTGGAGACGATCGGCGCGGTCGTGTTGATCGGGGTCGTGATCGTAATCATCGTGGGCGTGGGCGTTGCCGCCAACGGGCTCTTTGCATTCTTCGTCGGCGCTCCGCTTGTGCTCGCGCTGATCGCGGCCCTCATCTATCTGGGCACGATGCTCACGTTCGCCCCGGCGGCTATCGTCCTGGAACGGCGCGACATCATCTCCTCGATCAAGCGGTCGTTCACCTTGATCAAGGGAGACTTCTGGCGGGTGCTCGGAATTCGACTTCTTGCGTTGCTGGCGGCGAATCTGGTCGCCGGGGCGGTGGCGATCCCGTTCAGCTTGAGCGGTCAGATCACGCTGGCCGGTTCATCGTCCACCACCGCCGCGATGTTCGCACTCGTGCTGTTCGCGATCGGCGGCGCCATCGGCCAAATCATCACCGGACCGTTCAGTGCGGGCGTCATCGTGCTGCAGTACACCGACCGCAGAATCAGATCGGAGGCGTTCGATCTCGTGCTGCAAACCGGTGCTGCGGCCGGACCCGCGGCGCCATCCGCGTCGACCGACGATCTCTGGCTGACTCGCCAGACCTGATATGCCGACGATTGACATCGACCGCGACGCAGCCCACGACGCGGCCCAGCGCGAACTTGGAAAGCCGATCTACCCGCGGCCGTCGCTGACCGAACTCATCTACGACTGGATCGAAGAGCTGCTCTACCGTGTGGTCGCCAACAGCTCGTCCATTCCCGGTGGTTGGTTCACCGTCGCGGTGCTGCTGATTCTGGTCGCCGTGGGTGTCCTCGTTGCAGCCCGCATCGCCCGCCGTGCCATGCGCACTAGCCGCGGTGAGACGAGCGCGCTGTTCGGCGACCACGAGCTCAGTGCCACCGAACACCGCGCCACCGCTGAAAGGTTTGCCGCGTCAGGGGATTGGGCGCCTGCCATCCGCCACCGACTACGGGCGATAGCGCGACAGTTCGAAGAAAACGGGGTGCTCGACCCGGTCGCGGGAAGGACAGCTACCGAGCTGGCCCGCGCTGCGGGCCGCGCGCTACCCGACCTGGTCGATGAACTGAAGACGGCAGCAGAGGCTTTCAACGATGTGACCTACGGCGAGCGACCCGGGCAAGAATCGCAGTACCGGATGATCGCCTCGCTGGACGACAAGTTGGGCAGCCGGATGTCGCACGGGCCGGGCGAACCACCGGCGCAACCGGAGCGCCAGATCTGGGCCGACGTGCGATGACTGTAGGGACTTCAGAGACCTCGTCCACCGTAGTCGGTTTCACCAGCGCCCAGCGTTGGCACCGACTGCGCTGGGTGCTGCTGGCGCTCGTCGTCATCGTCGGAGTGTCCGCGGTGAGCACTTACCTGACCTCCCCGCAACCCGGGGGCAGGCTGGAGGCGAGTTCGACGTCGCCGGAAGGGGCCCGCGCCCTGGTGACCCTGCTGCGGGACAACGGCGTCACAGTGATCGAGACCGACACGATAGGCGCAGTCGAACGCGAGGCCCGGCCCGGCAGCCTCCTGGTGGTCGCGCAGACCTTCCACCTGGTCGGCGACGAGCTGCTGAGCCGGCTGGCGGCAGTCCCGGGTGATCGTCTCCTGGTCGAGCCGGCAGCGCGGACACGCGAGCAGCTCTCCCCGGGGATCCGTCGCGCAGATTCGACGAGTTACGGTGGCATAGCGCCGGATTGCGACCTGCGGGCGGCGATGCAGGCCCGCACCGTGCAGTTCGGCCCGGCCGAATCCTACGAGGCCGCCGGGCCGGCGCCGGTCACCCGCTGCTATGACGGCGTGCTGGTGCAGTACGCCGACGACGACCGCACGGTCACCGTCGTCGGCAGCGCCTTCTTCATGATGAACCAGGGGCTCCTGAAGGAGGGCAATGCCGCCCTCGCGATGAACCTGGCCGGCTCGCACCCCCGGGTGCTGTGGTACGCGCCTCAGAACAGGGAGGGCCCGGCATCAGGCGGCGGTGAATCGATCACCGATCTCATACCCCCGCAGGTGACCTGGGTGGTCTGGCAGCTGGTCGCCGCGGTGGCGCTACTGGCCCTGTGGAAGGGCCGCCGATTCGGACCTCTGGTCGCCGAGCGGCTGCCGGTGGTGGTACGGGCTTCGGAGACAGTCGAAGGCCGAGGACGGTTGTATCGGTCGCGCCGCGCCCGGGACCGAGCCGCCGAGGCGCTGCGCACGTCGACATTGCAGCGAATGCTGCCGCGCCTGGGCCTGGGCCCGGCGGCCGACCTGTCCACCATCGCTCAGGCCGTCGCCGCACGCTGCGGTCTCAACCCGCTGGCCGTTACCCATACGCTGCATGGAGCGGCCCCGGCCACCGACACCGATCTGGTCAACCTCGCACGCGAACTCGACGAAATGGAAAGGCTGGTCGCACAGTCGTGACACACCCCACCCAACAAAACAGCGCCCGCTCCGCGTTGATGGCTCTGCGCGTTGAGATCTCCAAGGTCGTCGTCGGCCAGGACGCCGTGGTCAGCGGCCTGGTGGTGGCATTGCTGTGCCGCGGCCACGTACTTTTGGAGGGCGTGCCTGGCGTCGCGAAGACGCTGCTGGTACGCACCCTTGCCGCGGCACTGCAGCTGGACTTCAAGCGGGTGCAGTTCACCCCCGATCTGATGCCGGGCGACGTCACCGGATCACTCGTCTACGATGCGCGGACCGCGGAGTTCAAGTTCCGTGCCGGCCCGGTCTTCACCAACCTGCTGCTGGCTGACGAGATCAACCGCACGCCACCGAAAACGCAGGCAGCACTGCTGGAGGCGATGGAGGAGCGACAGGTCAGCGTCGATGGCGAGCCGCGCGCCCTGCCCGACCCATTCATCGTCGCCGCCACCCAGAACCCGATCGAGTACGAAGGCACCTACCAGTTGCCCGAGGCCCAGCTGGACCGGTTCCTGTTGAAGCTCAATGTCCCGCTGCCTCCGCGCGAACAAGAGATCGCCATCCTCGATCGGCACGCCCGCGGGTTCGACCCTCGAGACCTCTCCGGCATCAAGGCCGTCGCCGGCCCTGCCGAGTTGGCGACTGCACGAGCAGCGGTCCGGCAGGTGCTCGTCGGAGACGAGGTGCTCGGTTACATCGTCGACATCGTCGGCGCGACAAGACGGTCCCCGTCGCTCCAACTCGGCGTGTCCCCGCGCGGTGCGACAGCTCTGCTGTCCACCGCGAGATCGTGGGCCTGGCTGTCCGGCCGCAGTTACGTCACGCCCGATGATGTCAAAGCGATGGCCAGGCCCACGCTGCGCCATCGCGTCGCACTTCGCCCCGAGTCCGAGCTCGAAGGGGCCACGGCCGACGGAGTCATCGAAGGCATTCTGGCCGCCGTGCCAGTGCCCAGATAGTTTACGGCACAATGATACTCACCGGACGCACCGGGATGATCGCACTGTTGTGCGCGCTTCCCATCGCGTTTTCTGTCCGGCCCGCTTTGACTTTCGTCGTGCTGCTGACTGCGTTGGCCGTGGCGGTCTTCGTGGATGTGGCGCTGGCCGGCAGCCCGCGGGCCCTGAAGCTGGCGCGAAGTGGTCAGACCTCGGCGCGGCTGGGCCAACCGGTAGCCGCGGTGCTGACGATCGAGAACAGCGGCCGATCCCGGTTCCGCGGCATGGTCCGCGATGCGTGGGCACCTAGCGCGCGTTCCACACCTCGGATGCATTCGGTGAAAATTGCCGCAGGGAAACGGATTACGGTTGAGACACAGTTGCGTCCGGTACGTCGCGGCGATCTTACCTCAGCGCTGGTGACCGCCAGATCCGTTGGGCCGCTTGGCCTTGCCGGACGGCAGAGCTCGCACCGGGTGCCGTGGCATATCCGGATCCTACCGCCGTTCTTGTCACGAAAGCACTTGCCGTCGCGGCTCGCCAGGTTACGCGAACTTGACGGTATGACGCCGGTGCTGATCAGGGGTCAAGGCACCGAGTTCGACTCGCTGCGTGAGTACGTGGTGGGCGACGACGTCCGCTCGATCGACTGGCGGGCCACCGCACGGCGCGCTGACGTGGTGGTGCGTACCTGGCGGCCCGAACGCGACCGACGAGTGGTGATCGTGCTAGATACCGGCCGAACCTCCGCCGGCCGAGTCGGCGTCGACCCAACCGCCGCAGATCCCAGTGGCTGGCCGCGTCTGGACTGGTCGATGGACGCCGCCCTGCTGCTGGCTGCCCTTGCCGCGCGGGCAGGTGACCACGTGGACTTCTTGGCCCACGACCGCGTGACCCGAGCCGGTGTGTTCAACGCATCACGCACCGAGCTGCTGGCACATCTGGTTGAGGCAATGGCACCGTTGGAGCCAGCGCTGCTCGAGTCGGACCCTCGTGCGCTGGTGGCCGCAATCCAGCGGCGCGCGCGACGACGGGCCCTGGTGGTATTGCTGACCGACCTGAACGCCTCGGCGATCGACGAGGGGCTGCTCGCTGTGCTGCCGCAGCTCACTGCCAAACACCAGGTGCTGCTGGCCGCCGTCGCCGATCCGCGGGTGGACGCTCTTGCCGCGGGCCGCGCTGATGCCGTCGCGGTATACGACGCCGCCGCTGCCGAGCGCGCCCGCAACGCACGGCGCGACGTCGCGTCCCGGCTGCGCCACTGCGGCGTCGACGTCGTCGATGCCCCACCTGAGGAGCTCGCACCTGAACTCGCCGACCACTATCTGGCGATGAAGGCCACCGGTCGCCTCTGACCCCGCGGCACCGTTCGCGCACCCCGCGAGTAGCAGTCACTCAGCCGCACTGATCCAGCCGCTGGGTTCATGTGAGTACGCGTCTGCTCGGCAACGACGCCTGTTCGGCAACGACGCCTGCTCGACAACGACGTCGGCAGAAGAGACAGAGAACAACTCAGCCCGTCGGCACGACGTCGGGCGCGTCGTCGATGTCACCGGTCTCCCCAACAAGAGCTGCCTTGCGGCCGAAGTGGAATACGTAGCCGAGAAACACCAGCTCCGCAGCTACACCGATCGCGATACGCGCGAACGTCGATAACGGCGAGGGCGTGACGAAGGCTTCGATCAGCCCGGCTATCAGCAGAACCGCAACCAGGCCGATGGCGACCGCGATGACCGCCCTGCCCTGCTCGGCCAGTACCTGGCCACGGGGTCGATTACCTGGCGCTACCACCGACCAGCCAAGCCGCATCCCGACACCGGCAGCCAGGAAAATCGCCGTCAACTCGATCAGCCCATGCGGTGTGATCAGGCCGAGAAAGATGTCGCCCTTGCCCGCGTCGAACATCAATCCCGCAGTTGCGCCGAGATTCGCTGCGTTCTGGAACAGAACGTAGGGGATCGGGATCCCGAGCAGGACCGCGAAGCCGATGCATTGCGCCGCCACCCACGCGTTGTTGACCCACACCCTCAAAGCAAACGAACCCGCCGGATTCTCGCTGTAATAAGAAGCAAAGTCGTTGTTGACCAATTCGTCGATCTCGCTGGGGGTTCCGAAGGCAGCCTGGACTTCGGGGTTGCCGGCGATCCATCCAGCGATCAAAGTCGTGACGATGAAGAACCCGATCGCCGAACCCAGCCACCAGCGCCACGACCGGTATGCCACGACCGGAAATGACACTGTCCAGAAGCGGACGAACTCGCTCCATAGCGGTGCGTGGGCGCCCGTGACGACCGACCGCGCACGCGCCACCAGGCCGGACAACTTCCCAACCAGGACGCCGTCGGAGGACACTGAACGCAGGATTGACAGGTGGGTGGACACCCGCTGATAGAGGTCGACGAGTTCGTCCACCTCAGCGCCGGTGAGTTGCCGCCGTTTCTTGACCAGCTTCTCCAGCCGATCCCAGGTCGGGCGATTCGCCATTACGAACGCGTCGACATCCACGTGGCCGATCCTAGTAGCGTGGCGGGCATGGTCGGTACACAAGAGCCCGTCGTGACCGGCGACGCAGTGATCCTCGATGTTCAGATCGCCCAGGTACCGGTGCGCGCAATTGCGGCGTTGATCGATATCACGGTGGTCGTCATCTGCTACATCATCGGCGTTGTGCTGTGGGCAATCACGCTCTCGCAATTCGATTCGGCCTTCTCGGCTGCGGTGTTGATCATCTTCACAGTCCTGGCCGTCGTGGGATATCCGGTCATCTTCGAGACCGCCACCCGCGGCCGTTCATTGGGCAAGTTGGCAATGGGTTTGCGCGTGGTTTCCGATGACGGAGGCCCGGAACGCCTACGCCAGGCACTCTTTCGCGCATTGTCCGGTGTGGTCGAAATCTGGATGCTCACCGGCGGCCCCGCGGTGATCTGCAGTCTGATCTCACCGAAGGGTAAGCGCATCGGGGACGTTTTTGCAGGCACCGTGGTCATCACCGAACGCGCACCGAAGCTCTCGCCCCCGCCGACCATGCCCCCGCAGCTCGCGTGGTGGGCGCAGTCACTTCAGCTATCCGGTCTGAGCTCCGAAACGGCGGAGATGGCCCGCCAATTTCTTTCCCGTGCAACACAATTGCAACCACAAGTTCGCGATCAGATGGCGTATCGGATTACCTCGGAGGTCGTCTCCCGAATCTCGCCGCCGCCGCCGCCGGGCACGCCGGCGTCGCTGATACTGGCCGCCGTTCTCGCTGAGCGGCATCGTCGGGAACTGGAACGGTTGCAGGCATCCGCTCCGCCGCCCGTCCGGTCTGCGCCGCCAGAGCATGCGTTGACCTACCCAGCGCTACCGCAGGCACCGCAGGCACCGCAGGCACCACCACCTCCGTCAGCGCCGCCCGGTCCGTTCACCCCACCGTCGTGAGCGCAGTAGGGAGCAACCGTTGAGACAGAGTCCCGCGCTACCGGGCCTGGTCAGCCGGCAACCCAGTTTCCGTGGAATCCGTACGGGATACGCTGCGGCAGCTTGACTTTAGCCACCGGCGGGCCGGTGAAGTCGGATGCGTCGATGATCACGAGATCGCTGCCGTCACGCGCGGGGTCGTAGACATAGCCGAGATACCAACCAGCGCTTTCGTCCGCCGAACCCGACGTCGACGGCACGAACACCGCCTCACCGGGGCCGCCCGGAGAGTCCTGCGTGCCGAACCGGTGCTCCGTGGACTCACCGCTGCCGAGATCATGACGCACCAAGCTGTGATCCCCGACGGACACCGCGTAGCGCGCATGCAGCGTCGCGAGGCGGTCGTCGATCCGGGGGAACTCAACCACCCTGTCGTCGAGCTGGCTTTCGGTCACCGTGCCGTTCTGCAGATCGACCTCCCATGTCCACATGACCCCCTCAGCATCGAATCCGGCGTCGCCCCGCCATAATTCGGGATACCGAACGGCCTGGACTACGATGGAGCCCTCCGCTGATGCGGTGGCAGCGCGATCGTAGGCGTTGGCAACGTGGAATACGTAACAGGGATCGATGTCGAACCACCGCACCTCCCCGTGCGGGTCGTCGCGGCGCAGCACACCTAGTCGGGCGCCGTAGGAATCGTCCCAACGGTAGGGCATGTCACCGGGGTTACTCATCGCGACGTCGATGTTGAAGACGATGGGCAGGTCCATGAACACGACGTAGTTCGCGGTCAATGCGAAGTCGTGCATCATCGTCAGGGCCTTGACCTCCAGGGGTCGGCTGACCACCAGCTGTCCGTCGGCGTCGGCGCGATGGTAAGTGACATGCGGTGCGAAGATACTGCCGTATCCGAAGAAATGCAGTTCGCCGGTCGTCGGGCAGATCTTCGGATGTGCGGTCATCGAGTTGTCCAG
>JAHZIT010000062.1 GCA_022601275.1 Actinomycetes bacterium | reverse complement strand
CGCCGGGCCGCTCACCCCACCACCGGCGATGAGTCGCTGCCCGATGACCGCTACATGCGCACCCTGGACCCCTGGGTGTCCCTGGGCGCCGCCGCCGCCGTCACCACAAAGGTTCGGCTGTCCACCGCGGTCGCTCTGCCCGTCGAGCACGACCCCATCACCCTGGCCAAATCCATTGCCTCCCTCGACCACCTCTCCGGTGGCCGGGTCTCGCTGGGCGTCGGGTTCGGCTGGAACATCGATGAACTGGCCGACCATAACGTCCCGCCCGCGCGCCGACGCACCATGCTGCGCGAATACCTCGAAGCCATGCGCGCCCTATGGACCCAGGAAGAAGCCGAGTACCGCGGCGAATTCGTCAACTTCGGGCCCAGCTGGGCCTGGCCCAAACCAGTCCAAGCTCACATCCCAGTCCTCGTCGGTGCCGCAGGCACCGAAAAGAACTTCAGATGGATCGCCCGCTCGGCCGACGGCTGGATCACCACTCCCCGCGACATCACCATCGACGAACCCGTCAAACTCCTGCAGGACACCTGGGCCGCCGCCGGCCGTGACGGTGCCCCACAGATCGTGGCCCTGGACTTCAAACCCGACCCTGACAAACTTGCCCGATGGAAGGGCCTGGGCGTCACCGAAGTCCTCTTCGGGCTGCCCGACCGCAGCCCCGACGACGTCGCCGCCTACGTCGAACGGCTCGCGGAAAAACTCAAGGCGCTCCACTGAAACCGGGCGACTTGGCTGTGTTGACCGGCATGCACTGTTGACCGGTGTGCGCCGGGTCGCGACCTCGCCGCCGGGGAGTCCTCTCCGGCTGAGTCTGCATTTCGGCACGCAACCCGTTCGACAAAGTGAATGCCAGCACGGGCGATAAGCTGTGGCTGTGCGGATGGCCCCGAACCGCGCGAAAGGCCTGCGAGCCCTCGCCACGACAGCGACCATCGCCTTGATCGCGATCGTGGGCGGCGGATGCGGTCACTCCGAGAGCGCACCGCAAGCCGCTACGTTGACGAACCAATCACCGTCCACGGTGACACCCGCACCGGCCGGGCCGGACGACTTCCCCGACGACTTCCCCGACCTGTCGTCCTACAGCGAAGCCTCCTACGACGTCTACGCGGTGATCGACAGCCCCCGGGTGCAGGGTTTCGCGTTCACGACGCCAGACGGGCTCCAGTGCGCCAACAACGCCTACCCGACACCCGAATTCGAATGGGTCAGTTGCCAGGGTCCCCGACCGGACCAGGGTCCCGGCATCTGGAGCGTCAGTGCGCAGCAGAGCGCGCCGGCCACTGTCGAACGGTCGGCGCCCGAGGATCTCGAGATGCCCGGCACCACGGCGCCGCCGCTAATGCCGCCCTTGACCAGAGTCACTGCGCAGAAAGGCAATTCGACCTGCGGGGTTGGCCCCAACGGGACTACCGCGTGCCGCGTCGGCGACCATGGTTTCGTGCTGACCCCGACGTCGACGACGCTCTTCTAGACGACGCTGTTCTAGCAGCCCGCCAAGCTAAGTTGGCGCCCCATGACCCACTGGGCGCCGCCACTAGCGCCGCTCCGGCCCCAGCAACCGCTGTATCACCGACCGGTTCGGGTCGTTCTCCCGCTCGCCGAGCAGAAATTCCATCCCCGTCTCCACCGCCTCCTTGGTCTGCTCGCGCACCAGGCGCACGACCGCATCGTCGGCCTGCTGCCCCTTGAACGGCTCGGTGGGGATTGGTTCACCGAACCAGTAGTACTGGCGTTCCGGTCGTGGAAACGGCGTCATTCCGATACCGCGCGTTACCGGCATCACCTCCGGACTGCCCAGCACCTTTTCGACGAACAGCCGCGTCGGGGCCAGTAGGGGGTTGTCTCCGTCGATCATGATGTCGACAGCTTCCTCTGCACCCACTGCCGCGAACGGCACGATCGTATAGCCGTGCTCAATGGCCAGCCGGGCGAAACCCATGCGTTCCTTCCAGATGAGCCGGTATTTCTCACCTTTGCGTTTGGCGACCTCACGACCACCCCCGGGATAGACGAGGATCACCTCCCCGCGACGCATGAGCTCCGAAGTGATCGCCCGAGTTCCGTCCACCACCCCGCACGCGGTGAGAACCTCGCGCCAAATGGGAACTTTGAAGTGGGCATGGTCACCCAGAGAACGAACCACTATGCCGCGTTCCCACAATTCCGCGCACATCAGCGGGGAGTCGAGCATGCCCATCACGGTGTGGTTGCCTACGAGTAGCGCGCGTTGTCGCGGCACGTTCTCGATGTCATAAACCTTCGGATTGATCACCTTGCGGATCGGCTCGATCAGCCGGAGTGCCCGTCCCAACTCTTCGTCAGACGGGGGCCCGGGAGCTCTGGCAATGGCATCGCTGTCCGTCACGAAGACAGTATGCGGTAAACCAATTGCCAGCAGTCGCGAACGAGCGCCCTGCCATCGCCAGGCCGTCATCGACGGGGTGTCGCACCATGGCTGCGGCTGAAGAAATCCCGTCCAACACCGGGTCTATGAGGTCTATAGGTCTGAGTCACTACCGGCCCAGCACTGCGCGGTTGCCGTTCGCAGTCGGCGTCACGGTGATCTTCGCTCCCAGTGGATCACCTTCTGACATCGACGCAACCAGGTCGACATCCGCACTGGTCGCCATGAACCGGCTACCGTCGGATTCCAGGCGGCCAACGATGATTCCGGTCCGCACCGGCCAGTCATGCCGCACAGAGTAGGTCTCGATCACACCGACACCGTCGGCGGCCTTCGTCACCGGGACCGCCGGCAAGGCAGCAACCCGCGACTCCAGTTCGGCACTGTCGGACCTCCGCCATTCAGTCGGGTCAGTGGAGTAGATTCCAACCGAATACTTGCTCATTATTCCACCATTGGCCCCTACGAAGCCGAATTGCCCTGGCTTGGAACGCATCTGGGTGACCGTCTCGGCAATTCCATGCAGCGAATAGCTACTTCCGGGACCGCCGAAGTATGGGAGCCCGCCGGTCAGCGTCAAGCCGCGCGGGTCGCGGGCCGATAGGCCGAGAGCATCGCAGATCAGAAACACCGGGAACGGGAAGCAGCTGTAGAGGTCGAATGTCGCGATGTCGTCGACGCCGATGCCGGCCACCCGTAATCCCTCATGCGCCGCGAGCACCGAGGCCGGGCTGTTGCCCAGGTCGACCCGCTCCAGCAGAGCCTGTTCGGCCAGGTCGGAGTGCCCGTGTAAGTACACCCATTTCTCTTCCGAAACACCGAGTCTGCGGGCTGCGTCGACGGACATCAGCACGGTGGCGCAGCCCTGATTTACCGTATCGCGAGCGACCAGCAGACGAGGGTAGGGGTCGCAGATCATCCGGTTCGCCTCGGTGATCGTCTCGATCTCTTCAACCGAGCGCTCCACCGGAGACGACGAGAACGGATTCTTGGCGGCAATCTGCGACATCGGCGCAAACAACTCCGCCATCTGGTGTCGGTATTCGCCGACGCCAAGGCCCAGGCGTGCCCGCCGCGCGTTATCGAGCAGACCGTACTGAACTGGAGCACCAGTGAGCCCGTGCTGCACGGTGTATTCGTCGACATAGCTGAAAATCTGATGACCGCGGTCCTCAATCTGACCGTCGACGTGCTCAGTGAAGTCGGGTTTGTCATCTCTGTCGGCGAAGTATTTTGCCGTCGAGCCGGCCTCGGAGCCCATGATGATGACGACGTCGGCACCCCCCGTGACGATCACGCCGCCGGCCTCGGTGACGAGCTTCTGCGGACCATGCCCGCCGACTGGTTCTAGAACAACTCGGGCGGGGTCGCCGCCGAGGCGATTCATCACCGACCGGGGGTAGTTGTTCGACTTGCCCAGCGTCGCCGGCATCGGCCCCGAGATTTCGAACTGCCTCAGCGCGAACACGGTGTCGACGGACTCGGCGACCCTGGCTTCGTCCGCGCCGGTGTCAGTCAAGGCGGCTCGGGTTGCAGCCGTCGCGAGGTCCACCGCCGACATGCCGCGATAGTCGGGGTCCTGGATCCGCTCGGTGAACTGACCGACCCCTACGATGACTGGCGTCCGTGGATCAACTGCCATGCTGCCGTCCTCCCGGGTACTGCGCGCAACAGCTGAACCGCCCGCGAAGGTACGTATCCGCAGGCCTGATCATCACGCCTGATCATGGCGTGCCGCAGTCCGATCACGCTAGCCGCCGAACGGGCAAGCTGGAAGCCGCATCCGTCGGGGAGTGGGCTAGAGGCTTTCGAAGATCTCGCGAGCGAGATTGGCGGCTGCCGACGGCGTCTTTCCGACTTTCACGCCCGCGGCCTCCAGGGCCTCCTGCTTGGCGGCCGCGGTGCCCGACGAGCCCGACACGATGGCGCCGGCGTGACCCATGGTCTTGCCCTCCGGCGCGGTGAAGCCCGCAACGTATCCGACCACCGGCTTGGAAACGTTTGCCTTGATGTAGTCGGCCGCGCGCTCCTCGGCGTCGCCGCCGATCTCGCCGATCATCACGATGACCTTGGTCTCGGGATCCTTCTCGAACGCTGCGATTGCGTCGATGTGGGTGGTGCCGATGACCGGGTCGCCACCGATGCCGATGGCGGTGGAGAAGCCGAGATCGCGCAGTTCGAACATCATCTGGTAAGTCAGCGTGCCGGACTTCGACACCAGCCCGATCGGGCCCTTACCGGTGATGTTGTTCGGCGTGATGCCGACCAGCGACTCGTCCGGCGTGATGATGCCGGGGCAGTTGGGGCCGATGATGCGGGTCTTCTCTCCCTTCTCAACGTTGTAGGCCCACGCATAAGCGCTGTCCTGCACCGGAATCCCCTCGGTAATCACCACCAGCAGCGGAATCTCGGCGTCGATGGCCTCGATGATGGCGTCCTTGGAGAAGGCCGGCGGCACGAACGCGATCGACACGTCGGCGCCGGTCTTATTCATTGCCTCGGCGACGCTGCCGAACACCGGAAGCTTGATTTCGTCGCCCGCCTTGTTCACGTGGGTCACCTCGGTTCCGGCTTTGCGGGCGTTCACGCCGCCCACCACCTGGGTGCCCGCCTTGAGCATCAGCGCGGTGTGCTTGGTGCCCTCTCCGCCGGTGATGCCCTGGACGATGACCTTGGACTTTGAGTTAAGGAAGATAGACACGAAGCGTTGAGTCCTTTTCTACTTGTTCGCCAGCTCGGCGGCTTTGTCGGCGCCGGAGTCCATGGTGTCGGCCTGGATCACCAGCGGGTGGTTGGCCTCGGCCAGAATTCTGCGACCCTCCTCGACGTTGTTGCCGTCGAGCCGCACAACCAGCGGCTTGTTGGCGTCGTCCCCGAGGGTCTGCAGCGCTCCAACTATTCCGCTGGCCACCGCGTCGCACGAAGTGATGCCGCCGAATACGTTGACAAACACGCTTTTGACCTGGCTGTCGCCCAGGATGACGTCAAGGCCGGCGGCCATCACCTCGGCCGAGGCGCCGCCGCCGATGTCGAGAAAGTTGGCCGGCTTGACGCCGCCGTGTTGCTCGCCGGCGTAGGCCACCACGTCGAGCGTGGACATGACCAGACCGGCGCCGTTACCGATGATGCCGACGGCACCGTCGAGTTTCACGTAGTTGAGGTCGTTTTCCTTTGCTTTGAGCTCAAGCGGATCGGTGGCGGCCTTGTCCTCGAACTCGACGTGTCCGGGCTGGCGGAAGTCGGCGTTCGCGTCGAGGGTGACCTTGCCGTCCAGCGCCAGGATCTGGTCGTCCGGAGTGCGCACCAACGGGTTGACTTCGACGAGCGTGGCGTCCTCGCCGACGAAGACATCCCACAGCTTGGCGATGGTCACCGCTGCGGCGTCGAGCACTTCGGCAGGCAGATGGCCCTGCTCGGCGATGGACCGCGCGGTGGCCAGGTCGACGCCCTTGACAGCGTCCACCGCCACCTTGGCGAGCCGATCGGGCTTGGTGGCGGCCACTTCCTCGATCTCCACGCCGCCCTCGACCGAGCACATTGCCAGATAGGTGCGGTTGGCGCGGTCCAGCAGGAAGGAGATGTAGTACTCCTCGGCGATGTCACTGGCCTCGGCGACCAGCAGCTTCTTGACGATGTGGCCCTTGATGTCCAGGCCGAGAATGTTCTGCGCGTGAGTGAAAGCGTCCTCGGGGGTCGCAGCGTACTTGACCCCACCTGCCTTGCCGCGCCCACCGACCTTGACCTGCGCCTTCACCATTACCGGCTTGCCGATCTCCTCGGCGATGGCCTTCGCGTCCTGGGCGGAGTCTGTGACCCGGCCGGGCGTCGTGGGGACGTTGTGCTTGGCGAACAGTTCCTTCGCCTGATACTCGAACAGATCCATGGACCCACCGTCTGTTTGTCGTTGTTATCCGCAGTCGCTGCGACTATCCCGCCCCACCGAACCTCCACGGAGGTGTTTGGTCCAATTGGGTCAGGAAAACTTTATCGACACGGGCACATGCCATCGCCACCGCCTACCGTCACGACGAAAGCCTCCGCCCGCAGCACCGTGATTAAAATCACATTCGTCGCCGGAATAGTCGACCGGGTTGGCACTTTCTTTGGAATTTGGTTAACGTCCTCTGGTCAAGATAACGGTCTGATCACGACGACAAGGATTTTCAGGTTGACTCAGCATCGTTCACCTCGGCCCGCCGATGGTTTCTCGACAGAAGCTCATGACGCAAGATCCGGCATTCGGCCGACTGTCACGGCTCCCGGACCCACTGAGGTCACCGACATCATTCCGTTCAACGAGTTCGGGGACCTCGCCGATCTCACCGATGCCGACCTCCTGCCGCACGCCGCGTTCGACCGCGATGCGCGGGTCGTCCACGCCCCCGAACTCGACGACCTGCACCACACGGACGACCTCGTGCCGCTACGCCTCGAAGTGCCCACGCAGTTCCGCACGCGGCGCCGCGCGACCACACGTGGGTACCAGGGAAGCCACACCGACGTCAGTGACGGGACTGCCGCAACCGACGTCATCGACATGCGAGGCCGCCAAGGTCTGCACCGCAAGGCCGAGGTGCCCATCAAGGGTCGTCTGATGGTCGCCGCCATGGCCGTCGGAGCCACCGCGGCGGGCGCCTACACGATGACCAACCAGGTGGATAACGCCCCTGTGGAGACGGTGCTCGCTGCCGACGAGACGGCGACTGGCGACGACGGCGTCGTCACCGGCTCGCTGGACGGCATGCAGATCGTGACTGTCGCCCAGGCCGCGAACTCGGCCGTTCATGCCGAGGAGATCATCAAAGCCGCGGCGTTCGCCCAGGAACGCGCCGAACGTGAGGCCCAACTGACCCGCCCACAGTTCGCGATGCCGACGCGCGGATTGTGGACTTCCGGTTTCGGTTACCGCTGGGGCGTGTTGCACGGCGGAATCGACATCGCCAACTCGATCGGCACCCCGATCCTGGCCGCAGCCGACGGTGTGGTTATCTCCGCTGGCTATGAAGGCGGGTACGGCAATATCGTCAAAATTCGCCATTCCGACGGCACCGCGACGCTGTACGGACACAACAGCTCCGTGCTCGTCAACGTCGGCCAACGGGTGATGGCTGGTGACCAGGTCGCCCGCATGGGCAATACCGGCAACTCGACCGGACCGCACCTGCATTTCGAAGTCCACCTCAACGGCACCGACCGGGTCAATCCGGTCAGCTGGCTGGCCGAGCGGGGGATCACCCCCGGCGGCTACGTTGGCTGAGTGGCCCGAGACGACTATCCCCCTCCCGAGCCAACCTCTTCATCGGAAACACACTCTTTCCGCGAGCGCTCATCGGAAGACAACACGCGGCTCATTCGTCGCGCTCCGCTGAACGCCTCCCCCCAGCCGCTGCCGGCCTCTTCCGATCCGACGACCGAGGCACGCACCCGGCGCACACTGGGGTCCCACCCAAGTTCGGGGGACATCATCCGACGGCACCCTACGGGCGAGATTCCCCCCGCAGCGCCCGAACCCCCGACATCGTCCGCCCATCCTCCCAGCGTGAGCGCCACGGTTCCCCGCGCGAAGCCGGTCGCGGTCGGAATGTCTCGTACCCGCACTGCCGACCCGAAGCCGGCCATCGTCACCGCCATCGTGAGCATTCTGTCCGGGTGGGCGACCGCCGTCATCGGGACGGACTTGATCACCGGGTGGTGGGGGACGGACCCGTTGTTCTGCGTAGCGGTCGGGTTCCTGACCGCGATCTCAGCGGCAGGCACAATCGCCGGAGTGATCGCGTTGCTGCTGCGCCATCGCATCGGTCAGCTTCTTATCGTGGTCGGATCGGTCGTCGCCATCCTGATCTTCGCGAGCCTGTTCGTCGCGGGCGCGAAGCTACCAGCGGTGGTATACGCCATGCCGCTGCTGCCGTTGGCGTCGATCGGACTGGCGATGCTGCCGGACACCACACGCTGGGGCCGGACAGGCTAGCCCGGACAACACTGATCCACCGGGACCGACCTAGAGCTTCGAGACCGGCGCATGGTTGTGCATGAGCTTCACTCGGCCAGCACTGCCGAAGTCGATCAGCGACATGGCAGATTCGCCCATGCCGGATACCTCTTCGACCCTGCCTAGCCCGTACTTGTCGTGGGTGACCCGGTCCCCGGGTTCCAGCACCAGCAGCGGACGCTTGCCCGCCGATGACCGCGCAGGCGAGGGTCGGCCAGCACCGAACCGACCCGCTCCACTCACCGGCGCGGAGAACCCGGAAGCCTGCTCTGTGCGGCGCCAATCGATGAGTTCCTGCGGAATCTCGCGGAGGAAGCGCGATTCGGGGTTCAGCATCGGTTGGCCCCATGAAGAGCGGATCTTGGCACGACTGAGATATAGGCGCTGCCGAGCGCGGGTGATGCCGACGTAGGCCAGTCGACGCTCCTCGGACAACTCGACCGGATCGCCCAATGCCCGCATGTGCGGGAACATTCCGTCTTCCCATCCGGTGACGAAGACCGTCGGGAACTCCAGCCCTTTGGCCGTGTGCAGTGTCATCATCGTCACGACACCGGCCCCATGCTCTGGGATATCGTCTGCGTCGGCCACCAGTGACACCCGCTCCAGAAAAGCTGCCAGAACCCCGATGTCCGGAACATCCTCATCCTCCGGTTCGGCGTCGGCCAAGGGACTTGCGTTGGCTAAGTCAGTGCTGAATTCATGTGCGACGCTGACCAATTCATTCAGGTTGTCCAGCCTGGCAAGATCCTGCGGATCACTCGAGGCCTCAAGTTCGGTGCGGTAACCGGTACGCTCCAGCACGGCCTCGACGAGATCACCGAGTTCCCCGTGCACTTCGGCCCGCAGCCCCTCGATCAGCCTGACGAATCCGGCGATCGCCTTCTCCGATCGGGTGTTGAGCATCGGCACCTTGCCTTCGGCAGCCGCGATCAGCGCATCATTGAAGTTCACGCCCGCGCTCTCGGCATGCACCGCGACGCAAGCCTCGGCCCGTTCACCGATGCCGCGTCGCGGGGTGTTAAGGATGCGCCGCATGCTCACCGAGTCGCCAGGGTTGTCCAGCACCCGCAGATAAGCGACGATGTCCCGAATCTCTCTGCGCTCGTAAAAGCGCACTCCCCCAACGACTTTATACGGAATTCCGGCCCTGATGAAGACCTCTTCGATGGCGCGCGAGGAGTTGTTGGTGCGGTAGAACACCGCCACGTCGTTGTAGGAGAACCCGCTGGCCGACGAATCAGCGCTGTCAAACAGCGAGTCGATCTCCTTAGCGACAAACCTGGCCTCATCGTGCTCGTTGTCGGCGACATAGCCGACGATCAGTTCGCCGTCCCCAGCGTCGGTCCAGAGCCGTTTCTCACGCCGTCCGGCGTTCCGCGCGATCACAGAGTTGGCGGCGTTCAGGATCGTCTGGGTCGAGCGATAGTTCTGCTCCAGAACAATCGTCGTGGCGCTTGGGAAATCGCGTTCGAAGTCCTCGATGTTGCGGATCGTCGCACCACGGAACGCATAGATCGACTGGTCGGCATCACCGACCACACAGAGCTCAGCCAGTGAAACCGAATCGGTGTCTTTCTCGCCGAGTTCTCCGACTCCTACGAGCTCACGCACCAACACGTACTGGGCGTGGTTGGTGTCCTGATACTCATCGACCAGGATGTGCCGGAACCGCCGCCTGTAGTACTGGGCGATCTGCGGAAAGGTCTGCAGCACAGTGACTGTCTCGCCGATCAGGTCATCGAAGTCCAGGGCATTCGCAGCGCGCAACCTGCGCTGGTACTCCGCGTACACCTCGGCGATGGTGCGGGCCAGATCGTCGGCGGCCGCAGGGAGTTCCTGGGCCACATCGGCCTGAGCCTGCTCAGGGCTGATCAGTTCGTTCTTGAGGTTGGAGATGCCGTTGGCGAGCAGTCGGGGCGAGTTCCGCTTGGTGTCCAGACCCATATCCTTGGCGATCATCAGCAGCAGGCGTCGTGAGTCGTCGGCGTCGTAGATGGAGAAGTTCGAGTTGAGCCCCGGCAGCAGCGAGGCCTGGTTGCGCAGGATTCGCACACACGTCGAGTGGAAGGTCGACACCCACATGTTTCGGGCCCGCGGGCCCACCAACTGCCCGATTCGCTCCCGCATCTCCGCAGCCGCCTTGTTGGTGAACGTGATCGCAAGCACCTGGCCCACGCCCACGTCGCGAGCAGCCAGCAGATAGGCGATCCGCCGGGTGAGAACCGCGGTCTTACCGGAGCCGGCGCCGGCCACGATCAGCAGCGGGGAACCCTCATGCAGCACGGCAAGGCGCTGCTGCGGGTTCAGGCCGTCTAGGAGGTCCGAGTGAGGATGATCTATTTCGGTGGGCACTGAGGTTTCGGTAGGCACTGAAGGGGCAAACATGTCGCCTCAAACCTACCGCTGCCCTGCGACAGTCTTTGCGCTGGCACGGTCGGTAGTGGCACACTAATTGCGTGCTAACTGCGCAGTGGCGATTTTTTTACGGGTACCGGCCAGCGGTGCTCGTGGTTTAGCTGCTTCCTTCCAGCCCCGCGGTCCGCTTCCGGATCCGGGGCTCGTCTCTTGTGTGAGGCCCGAAACCGGATGAGACCAGGCCCTTTACACAACGAGTATTCGGAGAACCAAGACATGACGACGAAGGCAACCACGGAAGCCTCAGAAACTATGGGATCGTCGGATGCACCCGATATCGACGAACTTCGTCTGGAGATCGATCGCCTCGATGCGACGATCCTCGAGGCGGTCCAGCGCCGCACCGAGGTCTCCCAGCTGATCGGCAAGGCGCGCATGGCCTCCGGCGGCACCCGACTGGTGCACAGCCGGGAAATGAAGGTCATCGGGCGCTACAGCGTGCTCGGTGCCGAGGGCAAGAACCTGGCGATGCTGCTGCTCCGTCTGGGCCGGGGTCGCCTCGGCCACTGAGTCCCTAGGGCTTGAGCGCCTCGACCAGCCACGGCGTCAACCATTCGACCGCCGCCGGCGTCGGATGCACTCCGTCGCTGCGCATCTTGATGCCGTTGACCCAGTTCTGGTAGTACCCGTTGGGGCTCATCTTGCGGTTCAGGTCCAACAGCGAGGCGTTCGCCCTGGCAGAGACGACCCCGCGCACTAGCGCGTTCCAGCGGTCGACCCGTTTCGGCTGGTCTTCGGGGTAGAGGCTGCCGTCCGCTTTCTCCGCACGCCGGTTGTACGGCTCGGTCGTCACGACGATCCGCGCACCGGTCGACCCCAGGATGTCCAGCGCGCGGCGCAACTCATCGCGCAGGTAAGCGTCGTAGCTCGACTCGCCGATGTGCGTCCATCGGCCATCCCTCATCCGGTCCACAACCTCCCAGCGCCCAATGGTCAACAGAACCACATCGGGCCGCTCATGATTGATCCGCTGCGCCCACCGACTGGGCCAGGCATCGCATGCAGGTTTCTGATCCAGCTCCCGTCCGACGTATTCATACGGTCCACCGCGGGCGATGCCGCATCCGATGGTGGTGTAGTCGGCGAAATGCAGCCCCGGCGTCTCGGGCAGATACCGCATAAGAGTCCACGCGATGGAGTCCCCGAACACCACCACCCTGGTGTCTCCCGGGGCGCCCTGACGCGCCGATCTGGCCACCTCAACCGGAATCTCAGGGGCAATCAACGCCGCGGAGTCGACCTGCGGCCCCAGCGCCGACTCGCCGGGTTTCACCCCCACCGGTAGCACCGTCATCGCCACTACCGCGGCGGTCGCCGCCGTTGCGGCCGCCAGCGGCAGCATCGGCACGGTCACCGGCCGCCACCGGCGGACCGGTTGTTCGACCAGCCACCACACCACCGTCGCGACGGCGATGGTCGCCGCGCATCGCAATGCGAACAATTCCCAGCCGGTGGTGCCGGTCCGTTCCCCGTTGACTACCAGGAAGATCGGCCAATGCCACAGGTAGACGCCGTAGGAGATCACCCCGAGCCCGACCAGTGGCGGCAGCGCGAGCACGCGCGCCACCGGCCCGTCCTGCTCGAGCGCCACCGAAGCGACGACAAGGATCGCCGCCACCGCAACCACGATCAGCAGCCCGCGACCGAACTCCTCGGCGCTTCCGGTGGCGACATGAGCGGCCGCTGCCAGCAGCGCCAACCCGACAAACGGCAGTGTCCGGGCAATCCACCGGGCCCACCGAGACCGCAGGATCGTCCCGCCTGCGGTCAGGCCACGCCAGTCACGCACCAGCAATGCCGCTGCGGCGGCGCCGACGAGCAGCGCCTGCATTCGGGTGTCGGTGCCGAAATAGATCCGATTGAGCGTAGTTTGCGAGGCCCCGGAACTGAACACGATCGTCGCGCCCGCGGAGCCGACCACCCCTACCGACGCGATGACGAAAACCGCGATACGCACAATTCGCACCGTCAGCGGGCGGCCTCGGCGATATGCCACCGCGGCGAGACCAGCGACGACGGCGGCCAGCAGCAACGGCCACAGAATGTAGTACTGCTCCTCGACTCCGAGTGACCAGGTGTGCTGAAGGGGCGACGGCGGAGCACCCTGAGAGAAGTAGTCACTCTTCTCGGCGACGAACACCCAGTTCGACATCCAGAACAAGGTGGCGACTGCGTGGTCGCGAAGGGCCGCGGTGGACTCGGCCGCGAACAGTTCTCGGGCCGCCACCACGGCGGCAACCATGATGATCAGCGCTGGTAGCAGCCTTCGGGCGCGGCGAATCCAGAACTCCTTCAGCCCGATCCGTCCAGTGCGACCGATCTCGTCGATCAACAGCGAGGTAATGAGAAACCCGCTGAGGACGAAGAAGACGTCGACGCCCAGGAAGCCACCGGACAGTCCGGGAATGCCGCCGTGGTCGGCCAGAACGAGCGCGACGGCGATTGCCCGCACGCCGTCCAGGGCCGCGATTCCGCGGCCCGGGCTCACATATTTGCGTTGACCCACGCGGATCGGCGCCGCACCGACGGCAGTCACGGTCCAGGGTCCTCCTTGCTGCTACGAGCAAGGAATTTTATTGGCTGCGCCGTTCCGGATCCGGCAGGCGCGCTGCCTTACGTCGGACTAGTTGGCCACCGGTGCGAATTTGGTTGCTCGTGCAGCGCTATCCGGTTAGCGCAATGTATTTGGTGTCGAGGTACTCCTCGATCCCCTCCGAACCGCCTTCGCGGCCGATGCCCGATTCCTTGACGCCGCCGAACGGCGCGGCGGGATCAGAGATCACTCCGCGGTTGACACCGACCATGCCCGCTCGAATGCCCTCGGCGGCGCGCAGACCCCTGTCCAGCGACTCGGTGTAAATGTAGGCCGCCAACCCGAACTCGGTGTCGTTCGCAGCAGCGATGCCCTCCTCCTCGGAATCGAATCCGATGATGGGCGCGACCGGGCCGAAAACCTCTTCCTTGAGGATTCTGGCGTCGCGGGGGACGTCGGTGAGCACAGTGGCGGGGTAGAAGTTGCCCGGTCCTCCGGGGGCGACGCCGCCTACCGCCACAGTCGCTCCTCGAGACACCGCATCGGACACCAGATCCTCGACCGAGGACACCTGCTTTCCGCTGACCAACGGACCCAGCGTCGCTGCCGGATCCAGCCCGTTGCCGAGGGTGAACTCGCTCATCCGCTTGACCAGTTTCTCGGTGAACTCCTCGCGGACGGCGTTGGCCACGTGGAACCGGTTGGCCGCGGTGCAGGCTTCCCCACCATTGCGCATCTTGGCAAGGATTGCCCCCTCGACGGCCGCGTCGACATCGGCGTCGTCGAACACGATGAACGGCGCGTTCCCGCCAAGCTCGAGGGACTGGCGCAACAATGCGTCGGACGCCTG
>JAHZIT010000061.1 GCA_022601275.1 Actinomycetes bacterium | reverse complement strand
TACGGCATAGGCGAAATGGTGAAGGAATCAAAATGGTGAAGGGATCATTAGCCGCGCGCTCCCGCAGGGCAGAAACCTAACTGGTCACCCGTCGATCAGAGCGGACTGATTGACGGCTGACTGACCCAGCCGCGGATGCCTCGATGTCATCGGGTCTGCCATCCGATGGAGGGGTCGACGGCGATGGACGAGACATCGACAACCTCGAACGCCTCGATCGGGATGGTGTTCAGTTCCTGCGCCGCAACGAGGTGCTCGGTCCCGACCCAGCCGGTGCTCATGGTGCCCAGGGAAGCGCCAGGTCCTGCCGGGCCGGAGTCGTAGATGACGGCGCCGTGTACCTGCAGGCCCCGCAGGACGATTTGGGTGCCGCGCGAATAGGGGGTGATGTCGAAGTCGCTGTTCAGTCGGAACACCGTTCCCATCGGGACTCCGTCGGGGCTGGTGCCGTCGCCTGCGCGTGCCGGCCAGGTGAAGCCCGCGCCACGGTCGGCGGCGATGACCAAGCCCAGCATGTGGTCGATCTCACCGCGTTCCAGATCATCGGGGCGCAGCAATATCGGCATGAACGGCAACCGGGACGCGTTGGCCCAGCCGATCTCCGGGTACAGGTGCGAGCTCATGTCGTACTGTGCGCCGGCTCCGGCAATCCATTGGTCACCCCAGATGGCCCGGTATGCGGCGTTTCCCAGCGCATCGAGAAGACCGGCGTCGGGAAGTTCGACACCGTTGGCGACGTTGATCAGTTCCTGGGAAATGCACGTGCCTTTCTGGAACACGAACAGGTGACGGTCCCAGGCCGGGACCGAGGGCATGCCTTCGACGAGCGGGCGGTCGGGGATCGCGTAGGGGCGGTCATCGATGCCCGGTCCGCTGGTGGAATAGCCCCGGTTGAAGATCACCGTTTCCTTTGGGTGCGAGGCCTCGACGACGTTCACCGGCAAGCCGCCGCCCGTGCTGCCCATCCATTCTTTGGCACTCATGCCGGACTTCAATGTCCCGCCGGCACCCCCGCCGAGCAGTTCGATGAACTTGTCGGACTCGGGTAGTAACGGAAGGCTTCGGATATCGGCGTGGAAAATGGTGTCGGCCGGCATCAGGGTGCAACCGCAGAAGGTGGAATCCGGTAGCGGCGTTGGAACTTGGTCACTGGGGCTGATATCCACGCGGACAGGCACCGCGATGCTGCCGCCGTGGCCGTCGTCGACGGTGACAGTCACTGCGTCCACGGAATCGGAGGCGGTGGCGTAGGGATGCCAGGCGTTGTAGCGCGCGTGGTCAGTGGGGGTGTAGATGAAGCTGCCGTCGGCGTTCACCGTGAACGTGCCCTTGAGCGTTGTGGTCGAGCCGCTATAGCTCAGCGGGTCGGAGTCGGCGTCTTGACCGATCACGGTTCCCATCGTGATCCCGGTAATTGCATCCGGACTGCCGACTGTGGAGCTCCCCGTCGGCGCGGTATTGACAGGGCCGATCGCCACGGTGACCGGAATCTCGGTGAGAGCGCCGTACTTGTCGACGACCTGGACTTTGAACGAGTCAGTCTTGTCCGCAGCGGTGGCGGAGATGGCTGCGGCCGCGTGGCGCGCGGCAGCATTGGGTGTGTAGGTGAAACCGCCACCGCGTCTGACCGACGCCGTGCCCTTATCGGTCACCGTCGTAGATTCGATATAGGACAGCGAGTCCCAATTGGGGTCGGCGGCCTTGACTGCACCGGTTACGACTCCGCTCGCGGCGTTGGGTGCGCCGACGTTGCGCGACCGCACCACCGGCGCGGAATTGAGCGGGACCACAGTGGTGTTCACCTGAACCGAGGTGGTGCCACCCTGGCCGTCGCTCACCTTGACCGAGAAGCGATCCGAATTGATGAACGGGAGGAATCGGGCCAGCAGGCGCACGAACTCGTTTGTCGAGTAGGTGAAGTTTCCGTCGCCGAGGTTGCTCACCCAGCCCCACGTCGGCCGGCTCGCAGAGTAGGTCAGCGCGTCGTCGTCCATGTCGCTGGCAACGACGGACACCCGGGTGACGCCGGTAACCCCATCTGGGGCGGCCACCGTCGCCGTTGCGGTGGGCGCGGAGTTGGCCGAGCTGATAGATGCTGCCCTGCCTGACATCTGGCCGGATTGGACAGTGGCCAAGGTCGCGGCGGCCAAGGTCGCGGCTTGGTCGACCGATGCCGAAATATGCTCGGCGGAAACCATCTTGGTGGTACCAGTCGACTGTGCCGCGGGCGCGTCGAGCTCTTGGGTTTGATCCGACGCGCGGCGCGCTGCTCCGAGAACGGACGATAACGCCTGCGTATCCAGTGGCAATTGTCGATCGGGCGCCGGCACCTCCTCGGCCGTCGGCGATATTGTGTTCTGGAACTCCTCGTCGTCCGGCAGTGAGGTCTCGGAAAAGTCTGGTAGATAGACGTTTTCGGACTGAGAGGCGCGGACTGAGCTAAGGCGGCTTACTGTGTCCTCAGGCGGCTCTTCAGTTTCTGCGAGGGCCTCGGGTTCGTCGCCGTATTCGGGTTCGTCACCGTATTCGGGTTCGTCACCGTATTCGGGTTCGTCACCGTAATCGGGTTCGTCACCGTATTCAGGTTCGTCACCGTATTCGGTTGCGGTGGCCGACTCGGCCCCCGGACTCGAATCGGACGTGAATCTGGTTTGTGAGCCGGAGGTACGCTGGCTGTGGTTGCCCGCGCTGTCCGCCGAAGGCCCGCTCGAGGAGTCGTCCGCGTAGGAGCGGGCCCCGCCTGAGGTACTTTCAATCCCGCCGCTGGAGCGGTTCGGTGTGTTGTTGCCGCCTGAATCCGCGCTGCCTGCAGACGACGATGAATCTGCAGGGTCGGCGGCGGCTTCCCCGATACCGCCGACCGCTACCGCAATCCCGATGCCGAGCGAAACGGCGAAACCCGCGGCCCGCCCCACATGCTCATTAGCTGCCATTGCGAGGCCCCCTCCGTGCCAGGCCAAGAATAGTCGGGTCGGTGATCGAAGTTCTGGGGATTCGCCCAGTTCGCCAGGGGTGATGGCTCGTTAGCGGGATGGGGTGATCATGGATCCGGCGCGCCGGCACGCGCTTCCCGTGCGTCCGCCGTTCCTCCGCCGCGCGGTATGCGCACACCTATGGTGATGTTCACCACGACACCAGGCCTTTCGGAGAGCGACGGGCCGCGACGCTCTCGGGAGTGAGCGATGTCCAGCGACCAGAGTGCCCGCAAAGACCGCGAACGCAACGAACGCGACCTGCACGGAGATAACGAGTTCGACGAACGGTCGGCTGGCGAGCGCGCACCGGCCGAGAGCAAGTCGACTTTCCGCAGACGCTGGATCGGGTTCGGTGCCGGTCTGCTGCTGGCGGTGCTGGTTTACCTTCTCCTGCCCGATGACTTGGCGCACCCGGCCAAGTTCACCGCCGCCATTGCGGTCCTGATGGGCGTGTGGTGGATGACCGAGGCGATCCCGATCCCGGCCACTGCTCTGCTGCCCCTCGTCGTCTTTCCGACGCTCGTGGACGATGTGAGCGTCAGCGACGTCGGCGCCTACTACGGCAGCAGCATCATCTTCCTGTTCATGGGCGGATTCCTTATTGCCCTGGCGATGCAGCGGTGGAATCTGCACCGCCGCATCGCGCTGCTCACGGTGCGGGCGATGGGCACGAGCGCGACCCGGGTGATCGCCGGTTTCATGCTCGCCACCGGGTTCCTGAGTATGTGGGTGTCCAACACCGCGACCGCAGTGATGATGGTGCCGATCGGGGTATCGGTACTGATGCTGGCCGGCACCATCTCAGGCAGCGCCTCAGGGGAGGGCGGCGAGGACACTGGCGAGGACACTGACAACGATGTGAAGCAGCAGGTTAAGCGGTCCAACTTCGGCACGGCATTGATGTTGGGTATTGCCTACGCCGCCTCGGTCGGCTCACTGGCGACCATCATCGGCACTCCGCCGAACGCCTTGCTCGTGGGCTACCTGCAGGATGAGCAGAACATCCGTATCGGCTTCGGTCAGTGGATGCTGCTGGGCCTCCCGCTCGCCAGCGTCCTGCTGGTGCTCACCTGGCTGCTGTTGGTCAAGGTGATATTCAAGCCCGAGATCGACGAGATCCCTGGCGGTAAGAAGTTGTTCGACAACGAGCTGGGCAAACTTGGCGGCACCTCCACCGGCGAGCGGCGCGTGATGGTGATCTTCGCCCTGGCCGCGGTCAGCTGGATATCGTTCCCGCTCCTCTGGGATGAGCCCCCTGTCTCTGACGCCGGCATCGCGATCGGCGCCGGACTGCTGCTCTTCATCCTGCCGGCGGGGTCGAAACTGGGCGTGCGGTTGCTCGACTGGGACACCGCGTCCCAGCTTCCATGGGGCGTGCTGCTGCTTTTCGGTGGCGGACTGGCACTGTCGTCTCACTTCGGTGCGTCGGGACTCACCGAGGGGATCGGCACGCAGGCAGAGAGTTTGAAGGGGCTCTCGATTCTGCTGCTGGTGGGGGTGATCACGACCGCGGTGATCTTCCTCACCGAGCTGACGAGCAACACCGCTACTGCGGCAACGTTCCTGCCGGTGATCGGTGGGGTCGCGGTCGGCATCGGGCAGGAT
>JAHZIT010000006.1 GCA_022601275.1 Actinomycetes bacterium | reverse complement strand
TTGCCGCCGGTCACGATGATGGGCGCTTGCGGGAACATCTGCGCAACCGCTAGCGCGGCCAGAACCCGAGTGTGCAGAATCCAGCGCATCGTGCCATCAGGTTTGAGTCCGTAGCCGAGCACGACGATCGCCGGCTTCGAGAAATCCTTGGCCACCAACTGTGGTGGCGCGGCGTGGGCGCAAACCGCCGGCACTGCGCCGACCAGAACAGCGGCAGCCAGGGCCAGCGCCGTCCCGAACGCAAGGAACGCGGCCTTGAACGAGGCTATGGCGCCGCGTCGTTGCCCTGGAGTTGCACTCATCGTAAACTTCATCGCCGCACCACCCCGAGTCATTACGTTCCGGTCTCGAACCGCAAACGATGCGGCGGGCAACGACCGCTGCCATGGTCGCGGTGAGCCAGGATGTGTTCTGGTGGAGGTTGATGTCCATCTACCGCAGACTTCTTTGCCGGGCGGCGTTCGTCACGGCTGCGTTCTCGGCCCTCTTCATGGTGGTAGTGCCCCCGGCCTCCCCGGCGCCCGCGTTCGACAGCCAGGGTTATGTCGACTCGACCGCACGATGCACCTCACCGGCACAGGCAGTCGTCTTCGGAAGCACAGGGACCTCACGGGTGGCGATCTGCCGGAGCCCTGACGGCGATTACCAGTACCGAGGCGTGCGAGTGCGTGACGGCGCCAAGCTCATCACCTCAGCCTCGCGATCCTCGGACGGTGCCTTCACCGCTGGCAACGACGGAATCGAGTACATGGTGACGTCGAGTGCGTTGGTCATCAGCGCCGGGGAGCGGGTGATCCGCGACGAGACGATGCTCGATTTCCACCGACCGGGCTTGACCACGACGACAGCACCGACTACCACCGTGCCGACGACCACCGTGCCGAGAACCACCGTGCCGACACCGACCACACCCCTGCCGCCGCCCCTTCCCGCCGAGGTGGGCGGCAGCTGACGCTTGGTTGTGTGCGGGACGAAGACCGGCGCTCACTCACAGGTACGGGTCGGCCCAAGCGGCGATGATCCGGGCCGCTCGTGCCGCCTGATTCTTCCCGGTCAGTAGGTGATCGGCCCCCTCGAGCGAGACGAAGCTGCGAGGGTGCCGGGCCGCGCGAAAGATCTCACTGGCATTCGCGATGCCCACGGTGTTGTCGGTGGGCGAGTGCATGATGAGCAGGGCTCGCCGCACGGTTTCGATCCGCTCACGCAGATCCACCGCACGGACATCCTCGATGAAGTGTCGCCTGAGGGTCAGGGCCTTGCCACCTATCAGGAATGGCGCTTCGCCCTCCGCCTCGATCCGTTGCACGAGGGCGTCATAGCTGCGCTCGACGTGGGCGGGGTCGAAAGGTGCGCCGATGCTGGCCACCGCGGCGACGGTCGGGCACTCGTGCGCGGCCGCGATAACCGCAGCGCCGCCGAAGGAGTGGCCGACGAGCAGGCGCACCTCACGGCCCGAGTCGTTCATGAAACCCACCGCCCGAACGGTGTCGGCAACCTTGTGGGAAAAGGAACCGTCGCCCCAATCACCATCGGAGTCCCCGAGTCCGAGGTTGTCGAACCGGAGCATGCCGATGCCCTCGCGGGCGAGCTCCTTGCAGATACGACTGGCCGCGGGGCAGTCCTTGCCAAGGGTGAACCCGTGGGCGAAAACCCCCCACCCCCGCGCCTCGCCGCGAGGCAGGTCGACGAGACCCGCCAGCGCCGGACCGCTGCTACTGGAAAACGTTATGCGCTCTGCCACGTCGACCATCCTGTCACCATGGCCAGCGAAACACGGCTACGATCGCCCGCGGCGGGCCAACAGCCAGGCCTCGCCGTTCGATTCCCCTGCCGTGATCACCTCCAGGCCGTCGAATGCTTCTCTCAACTCGCCCGCTTTGGCCCGAAACGGGCCGGGAGAGGCTCCGACTTCACTTAGCGCGCTGATCGCCAGGAGCCCTCCGCCGGCAATCCGATTGATGATGGCCCGGTCAAGAGAATCATCACGAAACCTGTTGCAGATCAGAATATCCGAGAGTGGACCCGCTGGAAGACCATGGTCGAGGTCGACGATCTCGAAGTGGCAGCGGGCAGCCACGCCGCCGATTTCGGCGAGCTCGCGAGCCTGCGCGACCGCCACCGAGGACACGTCACACCCCCAGACGTCCAGTCCGCGCTGAGCCAGCCACACGGCGACTCCACCACGCCCACAGGCCAAATCAAGCGCGCACCCGGCGGTAGGAAAGGTGTCGGCGAAAGGCTGAAACACGCGGGGGAGCCCAACGTCGTCGTAGGACACCGCAGCACCGTCGGCGTACCGCTGATCCCAACGGATGCGATCTTCGTCGGACACAACCTCGAGATTAGGGCTTCGCGCGGTGGTTGCCGATATTCCGCCGCGGCGCTGGCGGCTTCGCGATTGGCATGAACGGTTGTCGGGAAATCACGGGGCGGGCTAGCGTCGCACTCATGGGCGATCACCGAACACGGGTGCTGATCATCGGCGGAGGTTTCGGTGGCTTGTTCTGTGCGCGAAAATTGGGCGGCGCCGACGTCGATGTGACCCTGCTCGATCGCGCTGCGGGACATTTGTTCCAGCCGCTGCTCTACCAGTGCGCCACCGGCACGCTCAGCATCGGCCATATCAGCCGACCGCTGCGCGAAGAGTTCGCCCGGCACCGCAACGTCACCACCTTGCTCGGCGAAGCGACCGAGCTCGATGCCGTATCACGTCGGGTGACAGCGCGCCGACCTGATGGCACCACCTTCACAACTGACTACGACGTACTCGTCATCACCGCGGGGATGCAGCAGTCCTACTTCGCGAATCCGCAGTTCGCACAGTGGGCGCCAGGAATGAAGACTCTCGACGACGCGCTGCGCATCCGTCAGCGGCTGTTCACCGCTTTTGAGATAGCCGAGACGCTGCCTCCTGGGCCCGAGCGCGACAGCTGGCTCACTTTCGCGGTAGCCGGTGCCGGCCCCACCGGCGTGGAACTAGCCGGTCAGATCCGGGAGCTGGCCACGCGCACGCTGGCCAACGAATTCCACAGTATTGATCCTGAGGACGCCAGGGTGCTGCTGTTCGACGGCGGGGATCGCGTACTGAAGACCTTCGCTCCGGACCTGGCAGGCAACGCCACCCGGACACTGCAACGGCTCGGCGTGGAATTGCAGCTGGGGGTGCATGTCACCGACGTCCGCCGAGAGGGAGTGACAGTGACCCCCAAGGCCGGTGGCCCAGACCAGGAGTACGCTGCCCGGACCGTGCTGTGGACCGCCGGCGTCGAGGCTGTGCCCTTCGGAAGGCATATCGCCGATGTGCTGGACGCCCCGGCGGACGGCTGCGGCCGAATCCACGTCCAATCCGACCTGTCAGTTCCTGGACATCCGGAGATCTTCGTCATCGGTGATCTCGTCGGTCGTGAAGACTTGCCCGGTGTCGCCGAAAACGCAATGCAGGGAGGTCTGCACGTCGCCGGCTGCATCCGCCGCGAACTCAGGGGCAAGCCCCGCCGGCCCTACCGATACCGCGACCTCGGTTCAGCGGCCTACATCAGCCGCGGAAATGCGTTATTGCAGGTTGGCCCCGTCAAGCTTGCAGGCTTCATGGGCTGGCTGGCCTGGGGTCTGATACACATCGCGGTACTCACCGGGGTGCGCAATCGCGCCAGTACGGTGACGACATGGCTGGGGACCATCGCCCGCGGCAGCCGCTACAACCGCGCCTTCATGCTCGGTGACAGTCACGCCGCTTCCGAGCAGCGATACACCTGGTCGGCCAGCAACGATCAGCCGAAACGGCTAACCGGAGAGGCGTCGACCCAAAGTTAGGCCGGGGCGTCAGACTCACCGCTGGCCTGCCCTCCACCTGTCCAGTTGCCGACGGTCCCGTTTGGTCGGCCGCCCGGCACCGCGGTCACGGGCCGCCACCGGACTGGCGGCGGCCGCCGGAGGCGCAGGTGTCCTATCGAGGTAGCAAGTCACGGCATCGGCTGCGCAGACGCGCTTTTGGATCACCCGGCGCACCTGGACGATCCGCGTTATCTCACCGATCCGCGCGCGAACCTCGTCACCGGGGGACACCATGCTCGACGGCTTTGCCGGCCGATCGTTGATTCGCACATGTCCGCCCCGGCAGGCTGCAGCGGCGTCGGGCCGGGTCTTGGTCAGCCGCACAGCCCACAACCACCGGTCCACCCGGGTCGCTTCCATGGACCCATCATGGCCTGAACCAAACATCCCGAGGCGACCGACCTTGCGGCCGACCGATCACAGGGTCTACCGGGCGTCTTGGATTTCATTCTTCAGCGCCTCAGCCTGCGTGCCGAAAACCGCTTGAACGCTGCTGCCGACCTCGATCACCCCTGCTGCTCCCAGAGCCTTCAACCGCGCCTGGTCCACCTTGCCCGTGTCGGCAACCTCCATGCGCAGTCGGGTGATGCATGCGTCCACACGCACCAGATTCTCCCGCCCACCGAACGCGGCGATGAGTTGCTCGGCTCTGGTATCGGTCAGGGTCTGCCCGGTCGACGCGACAGCGGGCACCGCGTCGGCCCCATCGCCGAGGTTGGCTTGCTCCTCAGCCTCGAACTCCGCGGCAGGCTCACGTCCGGGGGTCGGCATGTTCCACTTCGTGATCGCGAAACGGAACAACACATAGTAGAGAACGAAGAACGCCAATCCCATGACGATGAGCAACGGGATGTTCTTAGCGGCGGGCGCTGTGCCGTACAGCAGCAAGTCGATCAGGCCCGCGGAGAACGAGAACCCCAGATGGATGTCGAGCAAGTAGGCAATGGCCAGCGAGAGCCCGGTCAGCAGTGCGTGAATGATGTACAGGGGGAACGCGACAAACATGAATGCGAACTCCAACGGTTCGGTGACACCGGTGAGGAACGCGGTGAGTGCGGCGGCCGACAGGATGCCGACCGCGATCTTCTTCTGCCGTTTATTTGCGACGTGGATCATGGCCAGCGCCGCGGCCGGCAGGCCGAACATCAGGACCGGGTAGAAACCGGCCGTCAGAATCCCCGCCGTGGGATCCCCACTGGCGAACCGCGTGAGTTCGCCGGTGACGACGGTGCCGTCCGGGGTCTGGTAGTCCCCGTAGAGAAACCACACGAAGGAATTGATGATGTGGTGCAGGCCCAGCGGGATCAGCATTCGGTTGGCGAATCCGTAGACGAACGCCCCGAGTGCACCGGCACCACCGACGAATTGACCGAGCGACGTCAGCCCGACCTCGAACAGCGGGTAGAAGTAGCTCATGCCGAATGCGATGAACAGCGAGGCCAACGACACTGCAATGGGCACGAACCGCCTGCCGCCGAAGAAGCCTAGGTAAGAGGGCAATTGGATGGTGTGATAGCGGTCGAATAGCGCCGCGGTCAGCAAACCCACAACGATTCCGGCAAAGACGCTGTAGTTGATCTGCGCCTGTTCGCCCGCCTTGTCGAGTTCACCGACGAGCACGATCGGTGACATCGTCTTGAAGACCTCGTCCATGACCAGATACCCGACGACGGCAGCTAGGGCGGTGGAACCGTCTGCCTTCTTGGCGAATCCGATCGCGACACCGACCGCGAACAACAGCGGCAGGTTCGCGAAAAGGGCACCGCCGGCGGCGCTCATGGCATCGAAGAAAGGGCCGATGACAGGTGTCTCGATTCGGCCCAGGAGGTCGTCCTGGCCCAACCTCAGCAGTATGCCGGCGGCCGGCAGGACCGCGATCGGCAGCATCAAACTCTTGCCCAGTCGCTGCAGCTGCGCGAATCCTGGGATCTGACGACCCGACTTCTCCGCCTTCCCTTGAGATTTCGTCGTGTCGCTCATATGGAGTTATCTCTCTTCTCGCCGCAGTTGGGCGGAAGCATAATCCAGGTCAGGACACCTGGGGCTGCCTTTCCGGCACCGAAGCCAGGTTTGGGTACCTATCCTGGGCCGAGCGGGTGGGACAAAGGGGTCAAGCAATGAGCACGACATCGGTGCGGGCGGCCGTAACGGGCCGGGCAATTCCTCTGTGCGACGTTCCGGACCCGGTTTTCTCCCAGGGCATGGTTGGCTATGGCGCCGCGATCGACCCACCGCGAGAGGTAGTGGACGCCATCGCCCCGGTAAGCGGCAAGCTGCTCAAGCTGCTTGCTCACGCGTACGTCATCATGACCACGGAGAACATCGGTGTGCTGGTCCACCTGGGCCTGGATACCGTCGGGCTGAACGGGGCCGGGTTCACCAAGCACGTCAACGAGGGTGACGCCGTCAGCGCGGGTCAGGTGGTGATCACCTACGACGTCCCGGCAGTCGTCGCGGCCGGCTTGAACCCCGTTGTGCCCGTGGTGGTTATGGATGAGCGGGAGCCGCAGAACATCACCGTCTCACCGGCGGTGAATATGGGCGCTGACATCACCCCGCGCGAAACCCTCTTCACCGCTGAAAAGTAGGACACCGCTGAAAATTAGGACGGCTATGGAGGTAAGACGGCTATGGAGGTGGTGATCCAGTCGAACGCGACGGAGATCGCGGGAGTGGCCGCCGGAGCCGTCGGCCGGTTGCTCGAGCGCAAGCCCACGGCGGTACTGGGCCTGGCCACCGGATCGTCGCCACTGGCGATCTACGACGAACTCGCCCGCCGCTGCGCAGCGGGACAGATCAGCTTTGCGCAGGCCCAGGGATTCACCCTCGACGAGTATGTCGGCCTGCCGGCCCATCACCCGCAGAGCTACCGCAACGTGATCAACGCGGTGTTCGTGTCGCGCGTCGATTTCCCTCCCGGGGCCGTACACGGCCCGGACGGCCTAGCGACTGACATCCCGGCGGCCTGCGCGGCCTACGAGCAGGCAATCGCCGCCGCTGGTGGAATCGACCTGCAGGTTCTCGGCATCGGTACCGACGGGCACATCGGCTTCAACGAGCCGGGCTCGTCTCTGGCCTCCCGGACCCGCATCAAGACGCTCACCCGGCAGACCCGGGTCGACAACGCGCGGTTCTTCGGCGACGATCTCGATGCCGTGCCCACGCACTGCCTGACGCAGGGTCTGGGCACCATCATGGCCGCCCGGCACGTGGTGCTCGTAGCTACCGGCCAAGCCAAGGCCGAGGCCGTGCAACATTTGGTGGAGGGCTCCGTCAGCGCGCTTTGGCCCGCGACGATCCTGCAACACCACCCACACGTCACGGTGCTCCTCGACGACGCAGCGGCGCGACGCCTGTTGTTGATCGGGTACTACCGAGAGGCGTACCGCAGCAGACCGGATTGGCAGGACATCTAAGGTGCTGATCGCCGCCGCTACCGTGGTGACCGGCTGGGAGTCCCTGCGGCCGGGCTGGATTGACCTGTCCGGCCCCATGGTGCAGACGGTGGGCGCCGGCCCGCCGCCGAAACCCGCTGACGTAGACCTCGGTGCGGCAACGGTGGTGCCCGGTTTCGTCGACACCCACGTTCATGGCGGAGCCGGCGCCGACTTCTCGGCCGCAACCCCTGCCCAGACGGCGACGGCTGTGCAGTTCCACCTTCGGCACGGCACCACCACGTTGATCGCATCCCTGGTAACTGCCGATCCCGGCGAATTGCAAAGGCAGGTAGCCGAACTGGCCGATGAGACCAGTGCCGGACTGATCGCGGGGATTCACCTGGAGGGACCGTGGCTTGCCCCGGAACGTTGCGGCGCGCACGATGCCTCGCTGCTCCGTGACCCGGATCCCGCGGAACTGGACAGTGTGTTGTCTGCAGGTGCCGGAACCATCCGCATGGTCACAGTGGCGCCTGAACGCGAAGGTGTGTTGGCGACCATCAATCGCGTGGTCGATGCGGGCGCGGTGGCCGCTATCGGTCATACCGAGGCAACCTATGAACAGACCCGCGCAGCCATCGAGGCCGGCGCCACCGTCGGCACGCATCTGTTCAACGCGATGCGGCCCATCCACCACCGAGAACCGGGACCCGCGATCGCCCTGCTGGAGGATGGGCGCGTCACCGTGGAACTGATTACCGACGGCGTGCACGTAGCGCCGCCGCTCTACCGACACGTCTGCGCCGGCGTGGGCCCAGATCGAGTCTCACTGGTTACCGATGCCATGGCCGCGGCCGGCATGCCCGACGGAGGCTATCGTCTCGGCTCTATGGCCGTGAACGTCGTCGACGGCCGGGCGCGTGTCGCCGGGACCGACACCATTGCCGGGAGCACGGCCACCATGGACCAGCTGTTCAGATTCGCCGTCACTCACAGCGGACTACCCGCCCACGAGGCGGTGCTGGGAGCGGTCCGGCAGTCGTCGATCAACCCCGGAAGAGCGCTCGGCTTGCCGGCCGTGGGTCTGGTGTCCGGCGCCAGATCTGACCTCGTGGTGCTCGATACCGACCTGGCCGTGGTAGGGGTAATGCACCGTGGGAGGTGGGTTCTCGACCCTTGCCAGTTACCGCGATAACCGCGAGACCGGCGCTCCGATCCTGCCCGTCTTGCCGATCCTGCCCGTCTTACCGATCCTGCCCGTCTTACCGATCCTGCGTAACGCAGTGGCGTGAACCCAAGGGCGGTGTCAAGTGGTTAGTGCAATGTTCGAGCATTCTTTTTAGGCCGCTTGGTCCAGTAGTGAGGCGAGGCGGTCGGCGGGGGTGTCGAGGTCCAGGGTGGGGCGGGGTCGTCGGTTGAGGGTGTTCTGCACCCGTTTG
>JAHZIT010000060.1 GCA_022601275.1 Actinomycetes bacterium | reverse complement strand
TCGGGGACCTCGGGGTGCGTCTGCGTCATGCCCTTGACGTGGGCCTCGTAAATGACCGTCTCGTGATACGGCGTGCGTGGAGCGCGATCTGAACCCCATTGGAAGAATGGGTTGATTACTACGCTGGTCATGGTTCGCCCAAGCGAGTCGATCTGTGGCGGCTCGCCGCCGCTGACGGGATCGTCGGCCTCCAGATCGTAGGAGTACAGGGCCTGGGAGAAGTCGAAGGCGCCGTGAAACGACTTACCGTACGGGTCGAGCAGCAGTTTGCTCGGATCGCAACGGTGCCCCAAGGACGGACTCCATGGCCCATAAACCCGAAAGCCGTACCGTTGGCCCGGAGTCACCGTAGGTAGGTAGCAGTGCCAGACATACCCGTCGACTTCCTCGAGGTCGACGCGATGCTCGTCACCATCTCTGCCGATGAGGCACAGCTCGACCCGATCGGCCACCTCGGAGAACAGCGAGAAGTTGGTGCCGGCACCGTCGTAGGTGGCGCCGAGGGGGTATGCGGTCCCCGGCCAGACGGTGGGTACCGACGCCGGCCCCGGGGATGGCATCGGCGTTACCACCAGCCCGTGACGGCTGCGATCTGACGGCCCAGTTCATCGGTCATCGTGCGCATGTACGTGCGTGAGATGTGGTGAGAGTCGTGATATATCAGCACGTTTCCCTCCACGACTCGGCAGTGATCGGCGCGACACACAGCATCGCTCATGTCGAGCGGATTGAGTAGCGGGAACTTCGCCAGATAGTCCAATGTCGGGTTGCGATCCGACAGCACCTGGGATCTTTCGACCCCGCAGGATTTGGCGTCACCGCCGCCGGCCAGACAGTCGGTGGGGAAGTGGGGTTTCCCGTCGCGCACCAGCCACGGCGTGTCCCGCATCGCCAAGATCGGAATATCGTTGTCGGACAGTTCCTGCCAGATGCCGAGGTAGCCGGCCGGCATCACGTCGCCGGGCTTGATGTTCCACGGCCGGGTAGAGGTGGTGAAGACATAGTCGGGGCGGTCGGCGATGAGTCTGGGCATGACCCGCTTGTTCCATTCCCGGCACTCGGAATACTTGCTGTTGTTGCCCATTACCCGAGGCGCCTTCACCGTTGTCAGCGGGCAGCCCATCTTCAGGTAGGTCACGACTTTGAAGTGATGTTGTCGGCCCAGTGTGTCCAGCGCGGTGATCCAGTGCTCGGCGTGCGAACCGCCGGCCAGCGCGATGGTGCGGGTGGCCGACTTGTCGCCGTAGGTGCAGTTGATCACGTTGACGGTTCTGAAATCGCTGATGCAGCGATCAAGGGTGGATTGCGGGACGTCCTTCTTGGCCTCGTGCACCGTCGGGCGCGTCGGCAGCTTGGGCACCCTGGAGTCGCTCAACAGGGCGCGCGCGCCCGGATAGTCGCTGGTCGATAGTCCGGAGAGCTCTTTGCCGTTCGCGCGCAGTACCGTCACGTGCTCGCGCCAGGTGAACGAAGTCGCGGTCAGCGCCACCCCGAGCAGAGCGACGGTCGATCCCAGCACGATCGTCGGCCGGCGCAACCGGGAGCGCAGTGCCACCGCAGAACCAGCAGAGACATTGGTGACCGCTGCGCCCGGCGAGTGGCGGGCCCGCAGTGGCTCTTCGACGTACCGGGTGGTCAGCCAGGCCAGCAGACCTGAAACCAGCAGCACGGCTGCGCCTTCGATGAAGTTGACGCTCCGGTTGCCGGTGTAGGCGAGGTAGAAGATCAGCAGGGGCCAGTGCCACAGGTAAAGCGAATACGCCATGGCCCCCAGCGCCAGGAACGGGGCGGATGCCAGTAACCGGTTTGGTGCGGGCATCTGGCCCCCGGTGCGGGGATCGGCGTACCGGTTGGCGGCCGACAGAATGAACAGCAGTGTGGCACCTACCGGGACCAACGCCCACGGGCCGGGAAACTCATTCACCCCGTCGATCAGGGCGCCGCAGGACAGGATCGCCGCCAACGCGACTACGGCCAGACCGGTGCGTAACCACATCGGCAAGCGCAGGTAGGGGACGAGCGCACCCACCAATGCGCCCAGCAGCAGTTCCCATGCCCGCGCGAAGCTGTTGTAGTAAGCCGTGGCCTGGTCGGCGTTGTGCGCGATGATCGCGTACACGAACGAGGCGATCGTCAGAGCGCTCAGCAGCACCACGAATGCCACCCGCATGTGCCTTCCCAGCACTCGCCGGAAGAGGAACGCGAAGAACAGGATCAAGATCAGGAAGGCAATGTAGAACTGGCCTTGGACTGACATCGACCAGATGTGCTGCAGCGGGCTGACGCCCTCCCCGGCGCGCAGGTAGTCCGACGCAGTGCCGGCGAGTTCCCAGTTCTGGTAGTACCCCAGACTTGCCAGACTCTGGTCGGCGAAGATTTCCCAGCGGGTCTCAGGTTGGATCAGGATCGTCAGCACCGCCGAGGCGGCCAGCACGACCACCAGGGCAGGCAGCAACCGGCGGATCAGCCTGGTGACCTCGGGTCGCGGCCGCAGCGCCGCTCCCGGCGTCAGGGCGCCGCGCAGCAGGCGTCCGCCGAAAAAGAAGCCGGACAGCACGAGGAAGACGTCGACGCCGCCGGACACTCGCCCGAACCAGACGTGGAACACCGCCACCAAGGCAATCGCGACCCCCCGGAGTCCGTCGAGGTCATGGCGGTAGAACCCCGACGAGCGCGTGCCGACACGAGGGGTCACGGCACGCGGGGGTGGGCCCGGATCGGGGCGTTCGGCCGGCCGGGCAGGGGCAAGGGTCATCATGGTCGAGGGCTAATCTACCGAAGGTGCCTGCATTGACGCCCGCCGAGATCAGCGCGGTGGACGCCGCTCACATCTGGCATCCGTACAGCCCGATCGGGGTCGACGCGTTTGCCCCGGTCGTGGCGCTGGGTGCGCGCGGCGCCTGGCTGACCCTCAATCACCAGGGCCGCACGGTGGAGGTGCTGGACGCGATGTCCTCCTGGTGGACCGCAATCCACGGGCACGCCCACCCGGTTCTGGACGCGGCGATCGTCGGGCAGCTCGAGACGATGAACCACGTCATGTTCGGCGGGCTCACTCACGAGCCGGCAGCTCGGCTGGCGAAGCTCCTCGTTGAGGTGACACCTGAAGGCCTGGAGACGGTGTTCTTCAGCGACTCCGGATCGGTGTCGGTCGAGGTCGCGGTCAAGATGGCGCTGCAGTACTGGCGCAGCACCGGCCGCGGCGGCAAGCACCGGTTGATGACGTGGCGGGGCGGCTATCACGGCGACACGTTCACCCCGATGAGCGTGTGCGATCCGCAGGGCGGCATGCACGAGTTATGGGCAGGTCAGAACTCCCTGCTGGCTGACCAGGTGTTCGCTCCGCCGGTGCCGTCGGCCTACGACCCCGGTTATAGCGCGTCCTTCAGGCGGCAGCTCGCCGAGCACGCCGACGAGCTCGCGGCGGTGATCGTCGAGCCGGTGGTGCAGGGAGCAGGTGGTATGCGCTTCCACGATCCGCGCTACCTGGTCGATCTGCGAGAGGCGTGTGACGAGCATGGAGTGCTGCTGATCTTCGATGAGATCGCAACCGGGTTCGGTCGAACCGGCGCCATGTTCGCCGCCGACCATGCCGGCGTGTGTCCCGACATCATGTGTGTGGGTAAAGCACTCACCGGCGGGTACCTCACGCTGGCGGCGACGCTGTGCACGCGCGACATCGCGACTACCATCAGCAACAACGCTCCGGGTGCGCTCATGCACGGACCCACGTTCATGGCCAACGCGCTGGCCTGCGCAGTGAGCGTGGCATCGGTGGAGTTACTGGCTTCCGGGGACTGGCGCTCGCAGGTGTGTGCCATCGAAACCGGATTGGCCGAAGGGCTGGCACCCGCCAGAACCCTGGCCAACGTCGTGGACGTGCGTGTCCTAGGTGCCATCGGGGTGATCGAACTGGAGGGTCCGGTCGACCTGCGGATCGCCACGCCTGCGGCGGTCGAGCGCGGGGTGTGGTTGCGTCCGTTCCGCAACCTGATCTACGCGATGCCTCCCTACATCTGCACCGGTGCCGAGGTGGAACAGATCACCTCGGCGATGGTGGGCGTGGCCGGTGCTTTAACCTGAACGGTGTTCAAGTGCGGGTCGGGCCGGAAGGAGCCTGCGTGATACACCCTGGTCCTTCCCAACCAGTGGGCCTTCACCAACCAGCGGGCCTTCACCACTACGTCGGTCCTGCGCCGTTGGCGTGGCTCGACGAGGTCAAGGCGCAGCGACGCACCGCCGGGTTGCGACGTACCTTGCGCGCCCGCCCTGCGGTGGGCGCCGAATTGGACCTGGCCTCCAACGACTACTTGGGGTTGTCGCAGCATCCGGCCGTCATCGACGGTGGCGTCGCCGCACTTCGCACCTGGGGAGCGGGTTCCACCGGTTCCCGGCTGGTCAGCGGCAACACCGAGTTGCACGAAGCCTTCGAGGGCGCGCTGGCCGCGTTCGTCGGGGCCGACTCGGCGCTGGTGTTCTCATCGGGTTATACCGCCAACCTGGGTGCGGTGGCGGCGTTGTCCGGACCCGGTTCGCTGCTGGTCTCGGATGCGCGCAGCCATGCCTCCCTGGTCGATGCGAGCCGTTTGTCGCGGGCGCGGGTTGTGGTTACGCCCCATGCCGATGTGGCTGCCGTCGCGGAGGCGCTGGCCGCACGGACGGAGGACCGAGCGGTCGTGGTGACGGACTCGGTGTTCTCGGCCGACGGGGAAATCCCGCCGCTGCGGGCTCTGCACGATGCCTGCCGCGCACACGGAGCGCTGCTCATAGTCGACGAAGCCCACGGGCTCGGGGTGCGCGGTGAGGGCGGCCGAGGGCTGCTGCACGAGGTGGGCCTGGCCGGTGCGCCGGACGTGGTCATGACGACCACGCTGTCCAAGGCTCTGGGCAGCCAGGGCGGCGTCGTGCTGGGCCCCTCGGCGGTACGTGAACATTTGATCGATGCGGCGCGACCATTCATCTTCGACACCGGAGTGGCGCCCGCGGCCGTAGGTGCCGCCCACGCTGCGCTGCAGGTGCTTGCCGATGAGCCGTGGCGGGCACAGCAGGTACGCGACCATGCCGCGGCCCTGGCGTCGATGTGTGACCTCGCCGACGTCCCGGCCTCGGCCGTGGTGTCGGTGGTCCTCGGTGAGCCCGAGGTCGCCCTGGCCGCCGCCACCGCATGCTTGCAGCGGGGACTGCGGGTCGGGTGTTTCCGGCCGCCAACGGTGCCCGCCGGTACGTCACGTCTGCGGTTGACAGCACGCGCATCGTTGACCGCCGACGACATGGCGCTGGCGCGCGCTGTGCTCCGCGACGTGCTGTCGACGGCGTGAGCGTTCTGTTCGTCACCGGAACCGGCACCGGTGTGGGTAAGACCATCGCTACTGCGGCCCTGGCCTGCAACGCGAGATGGGCCGGTGTCGATGTCGCAGTATGCAAGCCGGTGCAGACCGGGATTCGGGACGGTGAGGACGACCTCGCCGAAGTGGCACGGCTGGCCGGCACCGTCGACTTGCATTCGCTGGCAGCATTTCCCGAGCCCCTGGCGCCGCTGGCAGCCGCCCAGCGGGTGGGATCGGCGTTGCCGGCCAGGGCGGCGTTGCTCGATATGGTCGCTGCGGTGGACCGACCGGGCATGCTCACCCTTGTGGAGGGGGCCGGCGGGCTGCTGGTCGAGATCGGCGACGCCGGAGTGACACTGCGGGACCTTGCGGGAGACCTCGACGCCCCGGTGCTGACCGTGGTCGCCCCGGGATTGGGCACGCTCAACCACACCGCCTTGACGCTGGAGGCTCTGGCCGCCGAGCGGGTCGGCAGCGCCGGCCTGGTGATCGGCGCGTGGCCTGCCGAGCCAGGGGTGGCCGAGGTCGGAAATCGCGAGGCATTGGCGCTGCTGGGGCCGGTGCGCGCGACGTTGCCCGCGGGTCTCGGCTCGTTGACCGCGCCGGAATTCGAGTTGATCACCGCGCAAGCCTTCGACCGATCGTGGGTCGAGAGCCTGGTCGGCTGATGGTCGACTCCGTCGAGTTGCTGTTCGATACGGACACAGAGGCCGCGGTACGACGCATCTGGGACGACCTTTCGGCCGAGGGGCTGCCCAGTCAGGCCGCCCACACGTCGGCGAGCAATCGCCCGCATGTCACGCTCACCGCGGCCGGACGGCTGGCCCCGGACGCGACGGTCGCGTTGCGCCCGGCGCTGACGCAGCTGCCGCTGAACTGCCTGATCGGGGCGCCGATGCTGTTCGGTGGCCGCATCCTGGTGCGCCTGGTGGTGCCGTCGGCTCAGCTGCTGGCCCTGCAAGCCCAGGTGCACCGGATCTGCCTACCGCACATGCTGGACGCTCCGCTGCCGCACGTTGCGCCTGGAAGCTGGACGCCGCACGTCACCCTCGCGCGACGAATTGCGCCCGATCAGCTGCCGACTGCACTGGCGCTGCCCCGACTCGGCCCTGACATCCGTGGCCGCCTGACGGGCTTGCGGCACTGGGACGGCAACGCGAAGGTCGTGCATCCGATCAGCTGAGCCGGTCCGGCCCGAGATTCTCAAAGGAGTTCAAAGGGTGGCGCGGCTGTGAGCGGCGATCCCGTCCACCAGCAGGCTGAGGCCGAAGGCGAACCGGGCGCTGGAGTTCTCGGCCCAGATGGTGTGCGTCACCGCGGCGCCCGCAGCGTCCCATTGCATCCGCGACTGCTCGTCGGCGCTGAAGCCGAGCACGTAGTAAATGACCGTGCGCGCGGCCAGTTCCGCGTGGCAGGAATCGACACCGGCATGGGCGGCTGCGGCACTCAACTGGTCGAGAACCTCGCCCATAGCCGCTGACTGGCCGGCGGCGAAGCTGGCTGACACCAGTTCGGCACCGTCGGTGTGTGACAGCAGGGCGTCGCGGAGCTGTCCGCAGATGTCGGCGATATGGGCGCGCCAGCTGCCGGGGTCCGGGGTGGGGCTGCCGACGGGCTGCAGGATCTGGTCGGCGACCGCACCGAGAAGTTGTTGTTTGTCGGTGAAATGCCAATACAGCGCGCCGGGAGAGACAGCGAGCTCGCGGGCCAGGCGCCGCATCGACAGATCGGCGATCCCGTATTCGTCCAGCAGAGCGGTAGCAGCCTCGACGACGTCGCGTTTGTGGAGCTGCACATCCGTACCCTAACCTGAACGGCGTTCAATTGTCGGCACCGCCGACAAGACATGCGAGGAGGCCGACGGGTGAGCGACATTCTGGCGGTGGCACGAGAGCAGGTGCTGGCACGGGGCGAGGGCCTCGACCAGGACCAGACCCTGCAGGTGTTGCGACTGCCAGATGACCGCCTCGATGACCTGCTGGCTTTGGCGCATGAGGTCCGAATGGCGTGGTGCGGTCCCGATGTCGAGGTCGAGGGAATCATCAGCCTGAAGACCGGCGGTTGCCCGGAGGACTGCCACTTCTGTTCTCAATCAGGGCTTTTCGCCTCTCCGGTGCGCAGCGCCTGGCTGGATATCCCGAGCCTGGTGGAAGCTGCCAAACAGACCGCCAAGACGGGTGCGACAGAGTTCTGCATCGTCGCGGCGGTGCGGGGCCCAGACGAACGCCTCCTTGCTCAAGTCGCGGCCGGTATCGAGGCGATCCGCAACGAGGTCGACATCCAGATCGCCTGCTCACTGGGCATGTTGAGCCACGACCAGGTCGGGCAGCTGTCGGCGATGGGCGTGCACCGCTACAACCACAACCTCGAGACCGCGCGGTCGTTCTTCACCAACGTCGTCACCACCCACTCGTGGGAAGAACGCTGGGGCACATTGCAGATGGTTCGCGAGGCCGGCATGGAGGTGTGCTGCGGCGGCATTCTCGGCATGGGCGAGACCCTCGAGCAGCGCGCCGAGTTCGCTGCCAATCTCGCCGAGCTGGACCCCCACGAGGTGCCGCTGAACTTCCTTAACCCACGTCCGGGAACGCCGTTCGGTGATCTCGAGGTGCTTCCGGCCGCCGAGGCGCTCAGGGCGGTGGCCGCGTTCCGATTGGCGCTGCCGCGCACCATGTTGCGATTCGCCGGCGGGCGGGAGATCACGCTGGGCGATCTGGGTGCCAAGAAGGGCATCCTGGGCGGCATCAACGCTGTCATCGTCGGCAACTACCTGACCACATTGGGTCGGCCCGCTGAAGCTGACCTCGAGTTGCTCGAAGATCTGCAGATGCCGATCAAGGCCCTCAACGCCAGTCTGTAGGCAGGTGGTGATGATCACGGACAACGCAGATATTTCGCACCAGCCAGACCTGCCGGCGCCGGTCGGTGCGGGTCGCTACAACATGTACACCGGCGCCTTGTACACGCGTGCCTCGGCGACCGGCACCGGTCCCACCGCTGCCCGGCTCGGGCTGGAGCCGCCCCGATTTTGCGCCGATTGCGGCCGCCGGATGATCGTGCAGATCCGCCCCGATGGTTGGTGGGCGAAGTGTTCGAGGCACGGGCTGGTGGACTCAACGGATCTGGAGATGAAGCGGTGAGCGCACCAGACGTCTCGGGCGAAGGCCCCGGGGTTTCGCGGGCACGGGCGGCGCTGACCGTCGTTGTCGGCCTGGTTGCAGCCGGTGTCGCCGTGGGAGCGCTGTGGGCGTGGCTGGCGCCGCCGATTCACGGGTTGGTCGCGCTGACCCTTAGCGGCGATCGAATCACGGCGTACCTGGGCAGCGAGTCAGATAACTGGTTCACTTCGGCGTTTCTGATCATCGGCATGCTGGCGGTGCTGGCTGTGGTCGCCGCAGTTCTCCTGTGGCAGTGGCGCGCGCATCGTGGACCGGTGATGGTGGCGGCGCTTGCGGTCGGCGGCGTGGCGGCAGCGGCAGTGGCCGCCGGAGTGGGTGCCCTGACCGCAAACTGGCGGTACGGGACCATCGACGTGGCTGCAGCGCCAGTGACAGAAGATAATCGGGTGCATTACATCGTGGAAGCACCCGCCGTGTTCTTCGGCCACTCGCCGCTGCAGATCGCGGCGACGGTGCTGGTTCCTGCCGGTGTCGCGGCGCTGGTGTATCTGTTGGCCGCGGCGGCGACCGCACGTGACGACCTCGGAGCCTGGCCGCCGGTCGAATACCCCTTGCTGCCTACTGGTCGAATCGGGACAGTGGCTGACGTTCCACCCGTCGCCCCGTTACCACCCTGGCGGTGATCACAGCGAGGGTCAGCATGCCCCGGTAGGTTGATGGATTCAGCAGCGTCGGCCACTTGGTGCGCGCGATGTGCACACGCATCGGCTGAC
>JAHZIT010000059.1 GCA_022601275.1 Actinomycetes bacterium | reverse complement strand
GGCAGATTCATATGGTCAACGCAATTTCCATTGTGAGGGAGGTTGCAGGTGGCATATCCGCATTCGATGCGGCGAGACTTCTTCGATCGAGTGTGTTCGGGAGAGTCACTTCGTGAAGCCGGCCGTCAGGTCGGCGTGTCGATTCAGACCGGCTGGAAGTGGTGGCATGACGCTGGGTCAATGCAGTTACGAAGTGGCACGGGCTCAGATACGGGTCTGTCCGGACCGGGTGATCGTGACCGGCCGGGCGGACCCGGGCGTCGGCTTAGTTTCGATGAACGACTAGCCATCATGCGGGGTCTGGACCAGGGCCTCAAACAGGTCGAGATCGCCCATCGGCTCGACCGCGACCCGAGCATCATCTCCCGAGAGCTCAAACGCAACCGCAATCCTGACGGGGATTACCACGCCGGGTTGGCTCATTCCCGCGCCGCCCAGAATGCCAAGCGGCCCAAGCAGTTCAAACTCAACGAACCCGGATTATGCGCCCAAATCGAGGCGTGGATGGATGACGGGTGGAGCCCGAAGCTGATCGCTGACGTGTTGGCCCGCGATCATCCCGATGACAAGCTGGCACGGGTGAGCCACGAGACCATCTACAAATGCCTCTATGTGCAGGGCCGGGGCAGTCTTCGCGCTGACTTGAACAAATGTCTGTCCACTCGGCGGGCGGCGCGCAAACCCCGCGGCCGGGTGGAGCGGCGCGGAAAGTTCAGCGACGTCTTCACCATCAGCGACCGTCCCCCCGAAATCGCCGATCGGGCAGTACCAGGTCACTGGGAAGGCGACTTGATCATCGGGACCGCCAGTGGCAGCGCGATTGGCACCCTCGTCGAGCGCAGCACCCGGTTCACCCTGTTGCTGCACCTGCCCGAGGATCACACCGCCGAATCCGTGGCCACCGCGATGATCGAGGCGATGCGCGATCTGCCCGCCCACCTGCGCCGCACCATCACCTGGGACCGAGGCGCCGAGATGGCGAAATGGCGCGACATCCAGCTGCAACTGCAGGCGCCGGTGTACTTCTGCAATCCCCATTCACCCTGGCAGCGCGGCACCAACGAAAACACCAACCGGCTCCTGCGGTTCTGGTTCGCAAAAGGCACTGACCTCAGCGTCCACACCAAAGCCGACCTCAAACGGGTGCAGAACACCCTCAACCGACGACCCCGCCCCACCCTGGACCTCGACACCCCCGCCGACCGCCTCGCCTCACTACTGGACCAAGCGGCCTAAAAAGAATGCTCGAACATTGCACTAACCACTTGACACCGCCGGCCTGAAATCTGCTTGGCGTTACGCAGTTCAGTCGCGGAGTGCGGCGCGCAACCGGGTGAGATCCTCAGCGGTGACGCCGGCGGCTGAGAGGTAGCCTCCCAGCGAGCCGAACTCGTCATCCAGCGTGCGGCGAGCGGTGTCGAGGTACTCCTCGCGTACGCCCAGGACCGACTCGGTGAGCCTGGCCTGAGCGAGCTCCAGAACTTCGGGCGCCTCGGCGGTCCGCTCTCGCAACTTGGCCAGGATGGTCTCCCGTAATTGCGGCACGGCGCTATTGCTGCGCAAGTAGTCGGCCATGACCTCGTCACGCCCAACTCCGGCGGCCTCCAGCACGACCGCGATGGTGAACCCGGTGCGGTCCTTGCCTGCGAAGCAATGGGCCAGCACACGGCGCTCTGATCCCAGCAGGGTCACCACCCGGTGCACGGCGCGCTGCGCCAGCGGGGCTGCTGCGATGCGCACATACTCCTCGGTCATGTATCGCGCCGCGGCATCGGAGACCGATTCGTCGGAGGGCTTTTCGGTCATCATCTGCCGGAATGCGTGTTCGTGCGGGGACTCGCCGTCGGCGGCTTTGGCCTCGACGAACGGCAGGTGGTGGATGTCCACTGCAGCAGGCACGAGCCCGGCGCCGTGTCTCTCAAGCTCGCTCTGGGTGCGCAGATCCGCGACATCGGTGACCCCGTAGCCCAACAGTGCGGCGCGGCCGGCGTCGTTCAGCTTGGACAGTTCGCTGGCCCGGAAGAAACGGCCGGGAGCGATGCCTGCCTGCTCGGAGACATCTCGGAAATTCCATGCTCCCGAAAGTTCCCGGGACTCTTGCCCGCCGGCCGGTTCCACTAGCCCGTCACCGCCGCCGCGAATGCGCCTTTCTCCCGGCCCAACTCGGCGCGAGCGATGCTGCGTATATGCACCTCGTCGGGCCCGTCGAACAACCGCATCGCGCGGTGCCAGCCGTAGAGCCGCGCCAGCGGGGTGTCATCGCTGACCCCGGCGGCGCCGTGCACCTGGATGGCGCGGTCGATCACGTTGCACGCCATCTGAGGTGCGACTGCCTTGATCATCGCGACCTCATTGCGGGCAGCCTTGTTGCCGTGTTGGTCGATAGTCCACGCCGCTTTGTGGCATAACAGTCTGGCCTGGTCGATCTCGTTGCGCGACAGGGCAACCTGCTGCTGGACCACGCCCTGCTCAGCTAGAGGCTTGCCGAAGGCAATCCGCTTGTTAACCCGGTCGACCATGAGTGCCAACGCTCGCTCGGCCACCCCGATCGCACGCATGCAGTGGTGAATGCGGCCGGGCCCGAGGCGGGCCTGGGCGATGGCGAATCCGCTGCCCTCCTCGTCGAGCAGATTTGAGGCCGGCACCCGGACGTTGTCGAAGCTGATCTCGCAGTGCCCGTGCTGATCCTGCCAACCGAAGACCGGCAGGGACCGCTCGACTGAAACCCCCGGCGTATCGATGGGCACCAGGATCATCGACTGCTGCTGGTGGCTGGCAGCTTCGGGGTTGGTACGCCCCATAACGATCAGGATCTTGCAACGCGGGTCGGCCGCGCCGGAGATCCACCACTTGCGACCGTTGATGACGTAATCGCCACCGTCGCGCGAAATGGTCGTCTCGATGTTTCGCGCGTCGCTGGAGGCCACTGCGGGCTCGGTCATCGCGAATGCGCTGCGGATCTCACCCTTCAGCAGCGGCTCAAGCCACTGCTTGCGCTGTTGCTCGGTGGCAAACAGATGCAGCGTCTCCATGTTGCCGGTGTCAGGTGCCGCGCAATTCAATGCCTCGGGCGCCAGCTCCATGCTCCACCCGGATAGTTCGGCCAGTGGCGCGTACTCCAGGTTGGTCAGCCCTGACTCCGCGGGCAGGAACAGGTTCCACAACCCGCGCTCCTTGGCCAGCGATTTGAGCTCCTCGACGACGGGCGGGACGGTGTGGTCGTCAGGACCTGCCTCGTGGCGGTAGCGTTCGTAGGCCTCCTCGCCCGGGAACACGAATTCAGTCATGAAGTCAACGAGTCGGCCGTGGTAGTGCTGGCCCTTGGCCGACATCTCGAAGTCCATACCAATCACGATATGACACCCCCATAGAAACCAAGAATGACGTGCCCACCGTGGCGGTCATCACACTCTGATGCTGCTGCTGGGTGGCTGCGCGAGGACGCGATTCGGCGCCACTGCCTTTGATGATGCCGGTCCGGCACGGTGGCGCGCGACTGGAACCCTCGGCTTTCGGCCGCTGAACTGTGCAGATGCTCAAGGTGCGGAATCGGCTCTGCATGGGATCAACGGTTATGGTGTCTGATCGATCACCTATCCCACGGTGCACCCGGGTCGGAGCACCGTGGGCCGAAGTACGCAAAACGACAGAAGAGATTTAAGTCGCCATGACAGAAGTCGAAACCGCCGCTCCGGACCGGGAGACGAAGACGGTGACGGTAGGCGTTGTCACCGAGTCCGGCGCCGACGAACGGCGCGTTGCCCTGGTCCCCAAGGCTGTGGCCACGCTGCTGAAGAACGGGGTGGCCGTCATCGTGGAGTCCGGCGCCGGGGAACGTGCCCTGCTGCCCGACGATCTCTATACCGCCGCTGGCGCGACAGTCGGCGATGCGTGGTCGGCCGATGTGGTGGTCAAGGTCGCTCCGCCCACCAGCGAGGAGATCGCCAAGCTGCGCAGCGGCCAGACCCTGGTCGGCTTCCTCGCGCCGCGCAGCTCGGACAACCAGATTGCCGCGCTGAAATCGGCGGGAGTACGGGCCTTTGCGGTCGAGGCGATCCCACGGATCTCGCGGGCCCAGGCGATGGACGCGCTCTCCTCGCAGGCCAACGTGGCCGGCTACAAGGCCGTGGTGTTGGCGGCTTCGGAGTCGACGCGGTTCTTCCCGATGCTGACCACCGCTGCGGGCACGGTGAAGCCCGCGACGGTGCTGGTGCTCGGTGTGGGGGTGGCGGGCCTGCAGGCACTGGCCACCGCCAAACGCCTGGGTGCGCGCACGAGTGGATACGACGTGCGTCCCGAGGTCGCCGATCAGGTCCGGTCGGTCGGCGCGCAATGGTTGAGTTTGGGTGAAGAAGACGTGAGCGCGGCAGGTGAGGGCGGGTACGCCCGGGAGCTGTCCGAGGCCGAACGGGCACAGCAGCAGAAGCAGTTGGAGAAGGCGATCACCGGATTCGACGTGGTGATCACCACGGCGCTGGTGCCCGGCCGCCCGGCGCCACGGCTGGTGACTGCTGAGGCGGTGCAAGGGATGAGAGCGGGCAGCGTGGTGGTGGATCTGGCCGGCGAGACCGGCGGCAACTGTGAGCTGACCGAGCCGGGCCGGACCGTCGTCAGGCACGGCGTCACCATCGCCTCGCCGCTGAACCTGCCGGCCACGATGCCCGAGCACGCCAGCGAGCTGTACTCGAAAAACCTCACCGCTCTGCTGGAGTTGCTGATCACCGACGGCGCTTTACTCCCGGATTTCGAGGACGAGGTGCTGGTTGCCTCGTGCGTCACACACGCCGCGAGCGGCACAGAGAACCAGATCGGGGGCTCATAGACCATGTATGACCAATTGCTGGCCAACCTTGCGATCCTGGTACTGGCCGGGTTCGTCGGGTTCGCGGTCATCTCCAAGGTGCCCAACACGTTGCACACGCCGCTGATGTCGGGCACGAACGCCATCCACGGCATTGTCGTGCTCGGCGCATTGATTGTGCTCGGAAGCCTGCCGGCCGACGCAGGCTGGGGCGTTCGCGCGATCGCCTTCGTGGCGCTGATCTTCGGCACGCTCAACGTCATCGGCGGCTTCCTGGTCACCGACCGGATGCTGGGCATGTTCAAGGGCAAGAAAAGCGAACCCGCGCGCACTGAGGCGGTCGACAAGTGACCGCGACAACAGTCAACTACGGCGTCACGGTGCTCTACATCGTTGCGTTCGGCATGTTCATTCTGGGCCTGTCGGGGCTTACCGGGCCCAAGACCGCGGTGCGGGGCAACTGGATCGCCGCCACAGGTATGGGCATCGCCGTGGCGGCGACGTTGATCTACGTGCGCGACACCGCCACGATCAACTGGGTCCTGATCGTGGCCGGGCTGTCCATCGGTGTGATCCTCGGCGTGCCGCCGGCCAAGAAGACCAAGATGACCGCGATGCCGCAGCTGGTGGCGCTGTTCAACGGTGTCGGCGGCGGCACGGTGGCCCTGATCGCGTGGGCCGAGTTCATCGAGACCGACGGATTCGCCCACTTCACGCCGGAGCAGACGCCGACGGTTGCGCTCGTGGTTGGGTCGCTGTTCGCCGCGATCGTCGGTTCGGTGTCGTTCTGGGGCTCGCTGGTGGCGTTCCTCAAGCTGCAGGAGTCGATCCCCAAGAACGTCGAGAAAACACTCGTCAAGTCCGCGAAGCTCTTTCAGGTTGCCAATGTGGCGCTGTTGCTGGGCGCGGTGGCGACCGCGGTCTACATCGGACTGGGCGCCGGACAGGGCAGCCCGGGCTGGACGATCGTGCTGGTGCTGGTGCTAGCCGGGATCATGGGGCTTTTCGTGGTGTTCCCGATCGGCGGCGCCGACATGCCTGTGGTCATCTCGCTGCTCAACGCTATGACCGGACTGTCCGCCGCTGCGGCTGGTTTGGCGCTGAACAACACCGCGATGATCGTCGCCGGCATGATCGTGGGTGCGTCGGGCTCGATCCTGACCAACCTGATGGCTGTGGCGATGAACCGGTCCATCCCGGCGATCGTGTTCGGGTCGTTCGGGGGTGACCAGGGCGGTGCCGGCGCAGTAGCCGGCGGTGAGCAGGGCACCGTCAAAGCGACCAGTGCCGCGGACGCCGCGATCCAAATGGCCTATGCCAACCAGGTGATCGTGGTGCCCGGCTACGGTCTGGCCGTTGCCCAGGCTCAGCACGCGGTCGCAGAGATGGCCTCGCTGCTGGAGTCCAAGGGGGTGGAAGTCAAATTCGCCATCCACCCCGTGGCCGGCCGCATGCCTGGGCACATGAATGTTCTGCTGGCGGAGGCCGACGTCGAATACGACGCGATGAAGGAGATGGACGACATCAACGGTGAGTTCAACCGCACCGATGTCTCGATCGTGATCGGCGCCAACGACGTCACCAACCCAGCGGCGCGCAACGACACGAGTTCACCCATCTACGGCATGCCGATCCTCAACGTCGACGAGGCGCGTTCGGTCATCGTGCTGAAGCGGTCGATGTCCTCGGGCTACGCCGGTATCGATAACCCGCTGTTCTTCGGTGAGGGCACGTCGATGCTGTTCGGCGACGCCAAGAAGTCGGTCAGCCAGGTCATCGAGGAACTCAAGGCACTGTAGCGGCAGGGTTTTCGAGCAGACCTGCTTGATCTCAAAAGCGCACCGATCCGGCATCGACATCTCCGTGTGGGTATGCGGCATGCCGTGAGAGTCGCACGATGTTCGGTGTGAACATGGTGGTCGAGAGCGGGCTGGCGCGCTGCCCGCGATGCGTGGCGGTGGCCGACTACGTCTTCATCGAGACGCGGTTCGGAAGGGAGTACGGCGGTCTTCGCTACGAAGTGCGCTGTCGAAAATGCGGCGAGTGCTACGGCGAAGACAGTCACCCGGCGCCGTCTCGGGCGGTGGCGGTCGCCGAACCGCCGATAGCGTGGCCGCCCGACCGGGAACCCGTCGACACTAGGGACTGGCGCGCGGAGCTTCGCGGAAGATTCTCAACGGCCGCGCGGCGCGGCAGAAACGACATCGACGCCCTGGTGCGTCGCACCCGTGCTCTGGTTCTCGACCGCCGATTCGGGCAGAAGAGCGGTCAGACCGGCGGATAAGCGGGCGGTGGGTACACCCCGCGCAGAATCCACGCCCACCAGTTGATGCCGTACTCCAGCTCGTCACTTGCGTCGTAGTCCGGATTCGGGTCCACCGCTATACCTCCCGGTCAGCTGTCGTCTGCATGCTGGCTCTGGGTGGAGTCTAGACCGGTGGGACCCGCGGCAACACAACAACGGCCCGCCTAGACTGAACCAACCAGTTAGTTGACCCGCGGATAGCGCCGATTTCGCTCCGCGCTCTGCATATAGTGAGTCGCCATGCCTGAAACCGTCACGACCAACGGGATGTCCCGACGCGAAGAGCTGTTGGCGGTCGCCACCAAACTATTCGCCGCGCGCGGCTACCACGGCACTCGCATGGATGACGTCGCAGATGCGGTCCGTCTCAACAAGGCGACGGTGTACCACTATTACGCCAGCAAGTCGCTGATCCTGTACGACATCTACCAGGGTGCCGCCGACTTCACCGTCCATGCTCTCCACGACGATCCGTCCACGTCGGCCCGCGAGACCATCTACCACTTCACCCGGCGTCTGCTCGTCGGGATCGCGAGCAACACCGAGCGCGCAGCCGTGTACTTCCAGGAGGGCCCCTACATCACCGAGTGGTTCACCGACGAACAGGTGGCCTATATCCGGGAGAAGGAGACTCAAGTCTACGAGCATGTCCGTGACGTGATCGACCGCGGCATCGCCAGTGGTGAGTTCTACGACTGCGACTCCCACGTGCTGGCGCTGGGCTACATCGGCATGACGCTCGGCTCCTACCGGTGGCTGCGGCCGCACGGTCGACGGACCGCGCAGGAGATCGCTGTTGAGTTCAGTACCGCGTTGTTGCGCGGCTTGATTCGCGACGAGTCGGTGCGGGAGACATCGCCACTAGGGGTCGACGTTGCGGCAACCTGAGCACTGGTCGATATGCTCAACCAATGCCGCTGGTGAGTAAAACTGTCGAGGTGGCGGCCGCCGCCGACGCGATCATGGCGATCGTTGCCGACTTCGAGAACTATCCGCAATGGAACGATGAGATCAAGGGCTGCTGGGTGTTGGCCCGCTACGACGACGGGCGGCCCAGCCAGCTGCGACTCGACGTGGTGGTGCAGGGGATGCCGGGCACTTTCATCTCCGCGGTCTACTACCCCGGGGAAAATGAGATCTTCACGGTTCTGCAGCAGGGTGAGCACTTCGACAAGCAGGAGCAGAAATTCTCGGTGGTAGCGATGGGCCCAACATCGCTGCTGACCGTGGATCTCGAGGTGGAGACCAAACTGCCGATCCCCCAGCCGATGGTGAAGAAGGCCGTCGGTGACACGCTGGATTACCTGGCCGGCAACCTCAAATCCCGCGCCGAGCAGCTGGGCGCGACTTAGCGGGCTGTCGGCGGAGCAGACGGAGCACGAGACGTTGACCATTCCATCTGGCCAGTCCGGCCCGACTGCTGACCAGCCCTATCTGGCGCGCCGCCGGAACTGGACCAACCAGGTCGCCAGGCACGCGTTGATGAAGCCCGACGAAACCGCGTTGAGATTCCTCGGCCACACCACTACCTGGCGCGAACTCGACCGTCGGGTGACGGCAATGGCGTCCGCGCTGTACCGGCGGGGCGTCGGCTTCGGCGACCGGGTCCTGGTGCTGATGCTCAACCGCGCCGAGTTCATCGAGTCGTTCCTGGCGATAAACAAGCTGGGCGCCATCGCTGTGCCGGTCAACTTCCGGATGACGCCGTCGGAGATCGCATACCTGGTCTCTGATTGTCAGGCACGCGTCATGATCACCGAGTCGGTGCTGGCCGAGGTGGCTTCCGGGGTGCGCGAGCTGGACGCGACCTTGGCCACGTTGATAGTCGCGGGCCCGGGTTTGCAGGCCGACGACCCCGATTCCCCGGCCGCTCTGGACTACGAGAAGGTGCTGGCCGAGGGGGAAGGGCCAGCGTCCGGCTGGGCCTTTCCCGACATCCCCGACGATTCGCCCGCGTTGATCATGTACACCTCGGGCACGACGGGCCGGCCGAAGGGTGCAGTGCTCACCCACAGCAACCTGACCGGTCAGGCGATGACGCAAATGTTCACGAACGGCGCCGACATCAACAACGACATCGGTTTCATCGGGGTACCGCTTTTCCATATCGCCGGCATCGGCAACACCATCATCGGGTTGATGTTGGGCCGGCCGACGGTGGTATATCCGCTGGGGGCCTTCGATCCCGGGGAATTACTCGATGTCCTCGAGTCGGAGCAGGTGACCGGAATCTTTCTGGTGCCCGCGCAATGGCAGGCGGTCTGCGCGGCCCAGCGGGACAACCCGCGCACGCTCAAGTTGCGAACCCTGTCCTGGGGTGCCGCGCCGGCGTCGGACACGCTGTTGCGGGAGATGTCGCAGATCTTTCCCGGTGCCCAGATCCTCGCTGCTTTCGGCCAGACCGAGATGTCGCCGGTCACCTGCATGTTGTTGGGTGGAGACGCCATTCGCAAGCTCGGATCGGTAGGGAAAGTGATCCCGACAGTGTCGGCGCGGATCGTTGATGAGGACATGAAGGACGTTCCCATCGGTCAGGTCGGGGAGATCGTGTACCGAGCGCCGACGCTGATGGCCGGCTACTGGAATAACCCGGAGGCCACCGCCGAGGCGTTCGCCGGTGGCTGGTTTCACTCGGGCGATCTGGTGCGTCAGGACGATGAGGGTTACATCTGGGTGGTCGACCGGAAAAAGGACATGATCATCTCCGGGGGAGAGAACGTCTACTGCGCCGAGGTCGAGACCGCGCTGGCCGCCCACCCCGACATCGTCGAGGTAGCGGTGATCGGCCGGGCCCACCCGAAGTGGGGGCAGGTTCCGGTTGCCGTCGTCGTCCTGCGGAGCCCGCCGGGAGCCACCGAGCCGTCGTCGCTCGACGCGGCAGATCTGAACGATTTCCTGACCGCCAAACTCGCACGTTACAAACATCCCAAGGCGGTGGAGGTTGTCGATGCGCTCCCGCGAAACCCCGCCGGCAAGGTCCTCAAGACCGAACTCAGGGTCAGGTTCGGAGTGGGGACTGATCAGGCTGTTCCGTGACGGCAGTTCTCGGCCCGGCTTCGCCAGCTCCTGCCGAACGCTCGACGCCGGAGGCGCCGATGGCGTCCTGGCGCGCACGGGCGGGTGCGTTCGCGGTGGACATGGCGCCCGGGGGAGCAGTTGTTGCCTCGGCGGCGCTGCTGGCGCTGGCCGCACCCGGGGCAGGCTGGCTGCGGTGGGTCTGCACCGCTGTCGGCGCGACAGCGTTGTTGGCGATGGTCCTGAATCGGCTGGTGCTCCCCAGGGTGACCGGATGGACGCTGGGCCGCGCGCTGTTCGGGATAGCGGTGCGGCGCAGCCAGTCGAGCGGTTCGGGCGCCGGTGTCGGCGGTGGGCGGTTGACGCTGCGGGAGTCGGCCCACCTACTGGACACCGCCGCCTTGTTCGTCGGCTGGCTGTGGCCGCTGTGGGACCGACGCCGCCGGACCTTCGCCGATCTGCTCGCCCGCACCGAGGTGCACCAGGTTCAACGGCCGCGGCGAGACATACGCCGACTCGTAGCGGGTGTCCTCATCGGGGCTGCGGTGTTGTGCGGCGGGGCGGCGGTCCTGGGCTACGTGCAGGTCTACCGGCCCGAGCGGGTGCTTGACGAGACACGCGCGCAGATTGCCGAGCGCGGGCCGCGGATCGTCGAGCGGATGCTGAGCTACGACGCGAAAACACTGTCTAAGGACTTTGCACGAGCACAGAGCCTGGCCACCGACGGCTACCGGCCGGAATTGATCGCCCAGCAGCAAGGCGTCCTGCGGCAGGGCCAGGCCACCACTGAAAAGTATTCGGAAGAGTATTCGGCAGAGTATTCGGCGGTCAGCAGCGCGGTTCTGAACAATCCCGCAGTGACCCCGGGGAGGGCGTCGATGCTGGTGGCGTTGCAGGGTCGACGTGGCACGAATCAGGAGGATCTCAAGTTCGTCACCGCGACGGTGCGGGTGGACTTCGCCAGGTCGCCGGATGGGCAGTGGCGGGTCGCCGACCTGACGGTTCTGAAGAAGCCCGGGGCGAGCCAGGGTGCCCAGTGAGCCCGCGACGCAGGGTAGGCGGAGACGGTGATGACATTAGGGATGATGACATTAGGGATTCGGTCAGCCCGGACTATTTCCAGGTTTCACCTGGACCCGCGTCGCGATGGGGGCTTGCCCTGGTAGCGGTCATGTCAGCGGTGGTGATGTCGGCTGCGATCGCAGCGGGCGCCCTGATACTCGTCCGCCATGACGCCGACCGCCGGGCGGCGCTCAACGATGCCGCGGCGCTGGGCTCCGCGCGCGAATTCATAACCACGTACACGACCCTCGATCCGTTGGACGCCAACGCTTACGCCGACCGTGTCCTAGCCCTGAGCACCGGTGAGTTCGCGAAGTTGTTCGAAGCGAAGCGGGAGGAGATTCTGGCTCGGGTAGCTCGCTCCGAGCCCACAGCGGGGACGGTGCTGGAAGCCGGGGTGCAGCGATGGAACGACAACGGCAGCGCCGATGTGCTGCTCGCGACGAAGATCGCGAAGGCGACGCCGGACGGGGAGTCGACCGAGGAAATCGGAAGTCGCTGGGTCGCAACCGCTGTCAAAGAGGGACAGCACTGGAAGATCAGCAACCTTGTTCAGGTGATCTGACCGGCGCTGCGCCTCAGTTGAAGCCCAGCCAGGCAGGCTGGGCCCGCTCACGTGAATCGCACAGCACCGCCATGGTGTCGCACGAACCTCGCGGAGCGCCCGCGCCGGCCCACATGCCGCCGGTGTCGCGGCGCAGCACGATCGCCGACGACCCGCCGCCGTCGAGCAGCACGGCGGTGTCGCTACCCAGACCGCGGAACAGGTCCTGGATCTGGTCGGGGGTGTAACTGCCGCCCTGGAAGACGTACATCTCGTCACGACCCCTGGCATAGGCGATGGCCGTGCGTGCCGCGCTGGGGCCCGGGTCGTTGAGTTGCTCGGTGTCTCCCGGGGCCAGTAGCCCGATACCGGCGACGGCGACGAATCGGGTGCCCTTGTCGAGTAGGTCATTGATGACCGGCGATGCCGCGTCGTAGTCCTCAAGGTGCTTCGGCGGCACCACGAAAGGCGCTCCGGCCACCGGCATGATCATCGTGGACAGCACCTGCCAGTTCTCGTTCCCACCGGACAGACCCTGCTTGCCCGCGTAGACCGGCGTGCCGGTGACCACGGTGTTGGTGCGCCCCAACCCGCGGGTGTTGTCGACATAAGCGCCCAGCGGAGAACTGCACCCGGTCGCTTTCCACGACCCCCCCTGTTGGCCGCGCACGTCGAAGAAGTTGGCGTTGATCGCGATCGTCGGTTGGCCCAGCGCATGCCACGCTTGCAGCGGCGAGTAGATCTCCGAGGCCTGCCAGAGGCCTTCGCTGGTACGGGCGCGGGGATCGCGTTCACAGCGAGCCTGGTAGCCGTTGTGTGAGTCGACGAGCAGCCGCGGAGTGATGCGCCGAGAGGCCGCCTTGATGATCATCAGCCGACCACCGTTGTTCTTCTCGTACCAATCGCCGGCCGCGTTGAGCATCGGGGCCGGGAATCCGTTGCCGAAGTTGTAGACGAGGTAGGAGCCCTTGGTGTTCGCGATGGCGCCGGCAAGCAACTCGCGCGCGCCGGCTGCCGCGGCGACCGGGGTGCCCGTCAAGGTGCCGACTACCGCCCACACCAACGCCACGGCGATGGCCCTGGCGCCCAGGGCGATGCGTGTGAAGTTTGCGGCTGGAGTCGGCACCGGCGGCTCCTAACGGCAGATGGGCGGCGGAGGAAGGCGACAAGATAACAGTAATCCCAGCAGACACACTGTCAACTTTCGTCACAGCGCCATCACGTTCCGGTCGCAGTCCGACCGCGCGGTCGTTTGCTGATGTCGCGGATTCGTCACAAAATCGACGGGGTGAGCTCGCCGAAATCGGGTAGAAAAAACTAATGCCAAGCGTGTCACGCAAATTCAACGTCCAGCCCCCGCCGCGAGTCGTCGTCGACTACCTGAAGGATTTCGGGAACGCCGTGCAGTGGGATCCGGGCACCCAGAGCTGTGAGCGGGTCGACAGCGGTCCTGTCAGCGTGGGTGCGTGCTGGCACAACGTGTCGAAGATCTTTGGTTTCACCGCCGAACTCACCTACAAGCTCGAGGAACTTTCCGACCGCAGAATGGTGTTCGTGGGAAAGAACAACTCAGCGACATCAACAGACACGATCACCGTCGACCCCGCCGAGGCCGGATCGGCGATCACCTACGTTGCCGATCTCGACATGCACGGTGTCGCCATGCTGTTGAACCCGGTGATGAAGCTGGCTTTCGAGAAGATCGCCGACGACACCGTGAAGCAGTTGACCACCGTCCTCAACCAGTTGATGACCACGCGCGGCTAACCGGGCGGCGCCAGCCGGTAGATGGCGTCTGCGGCGTCGTCGGTGATGTAGACCGCCCCGTCGGGCCCGGCTACCGCAGCGACCGGCCGGCCCCACCGCGACCCGTCGTCCGCCTGGAATCCCCCGACGAGTGTCTGCTGGTTGTCCAGATCGCCGCCGCGCCACGGGTAGAACGACACTTCCGGTGCGCGCGGCGGCTGCCGGTTCCACGACCCGTGGACGCCGACCAGTGCGCCGTGCGCGTAGGGCTCGGGCAAGCCGCCGTCGACGAAGCTGAGCCCGAGCGGCGCCGAGTGTGCGCCGAAGCTCTGCTCGACGTTGGGCAGCGACGCGCAGTCCATCAGCGTGCCGTCGGGGTTGGTCTGCACGTCCCGGATGAAGGGCAGATCCGCCGGGCCGGAAGCACCGCTGTCGGAATTGCAGTACGGCCAGCCCAGTTCGCGGCCGGGAGTCAACCGGGCCAGCTGTTCGGGCGGGTGTTCGGCCACATAGTCGGCGATGACCCGCCCGTAGTCGGGACCCGGCTCGGGGAACGTGACGTTGTCCCGCCCGTTGACCGCCGTCCACAGCGCGCCGTCGGGCGCCACCGTAAGTCCGGTGCCGTTGCGGACGCCGGTGGCGAACGGTGCTGCCGGACCGCCGCCCGGCGGCACCCGCATGATCGTCGCTCGGGGCGGGTCGGCGGTGCGGTCGAATGCCGAGATGTTGCCCGTCGAGCCAATGGAGAAGTACACCGCGCCGTCACGGCCCACCGCCACGCTCTTCAGCGCGTGTGAATAGGCGCCGCGCAATTCGGGGCTTCGGGCGTCGGGCAGTCCGCCGGCCACGATCCGCGGATTCGTGGCCGATCCGGCGGCGTAGTCGTATGCGTCGATCTGATCGCTTTCTGCCACATAGAGGGTCGACCCCGAGAAAGCCAGGCCGTGCGGTTGATCAAGGCCGTCGAGCAGTACCGATTCCTCCGGGGGTCCCTCAGCGGAGGGAGCGAACCGAAGCACCCTGCCGGCGCTCGGGACCGACACCAGCAGGTCCCCGTCGGGGCTCCAGGCTGCCAGGCGCGGTTTGGACGTGCGGGCCCAGACCGACAGCGTCCACCCGTTCGGCACCACCGCCCGGCGCGGCTCGTCGAACGGTGCAGCGGCGCGATCCGGATCGACTCCAACCGTCACCTCGGTGGACCCGGCGTCCGGCGGCAGAGCCGACGGAGTCTTGGTCGAAGTCGGTGACGTCGCCTGCGGTGCCGGGGTGTCGGCGCACCCCGCGAGCAGTGCCGCACCCAGCAGGAGCCCAGCGGTTCGCTTATGCCGCAGCGAGTTCTGCATGCATCTCCCAGATCAGGACTTCCGCGGATTGGCCGGCGGTGACGCGCTGACCACCGGCGGCGGTGAACCGGACCGCGTCCCCCTCGAACAACGGCCCCACGCCCTCGAGGGTGACCTGACCGCGCGGCACGAACAGGTGCAGATAAGGCGCGGCGGGCAGTTCGACGCTCTGGCCCGGCTGCAGGCGCGCACCATGCAGTGCGGCGTGGCGATTCCCGATCTGGATCGCGGCCGTCTCGCTGTGCCGGGGCATGCCGGAAGCGATGGTCACCAGATTGCCTCCCAGCAGCTCGTCATCGATTTCGACCTGCTGGTAGCCCGGCGTGAGTCCCGACTCGTCGGGCACTACCCACATTTGCACGAAATGTACTGGTTCGCTGTGGGATTGCTCGCCGGTCAACGTCCAGGAGTCGTTCTTCTCCGAGTGCAGGATTCCGCGACCCGCCGACATTCGCTGAGCCAGCCCGGGGTAGATGACTCCCGAGTGTCCGGCAGAGTCCTGGTGCACCAGAGAACCACGCAGCACCCAGGTCACGATCTCCATATCGCGGTGTGGATGGGTGTCGAATCCGCTGCCCGGCTTGACGACATCGTCGTTGTTGACCAGCAGCAGACCGTGATGGGTGTTGTCGGGTTCGTAGTGGTTACCGAATGAGAACGAATGCCGGGAATCCAGCCAGGCGAGCTTGGTGCCGGCGCGCTCGTCGGCGCGCCGGATATCGAGGTTGCTCGGGGCGCTGGTCCTCGGGGGGCTGGTCACTGCGATCACTCCTCGGGAGTCTTTGTCAGCCTAGGTGGCCGACATGACAGCGACAACATGGATGACGTGTCATGTATTCCGATAGGTTGGCGCCGTGGAATGGCTCAGCGACGAGCAACAGCAGATCTGGCGTAACTACCTGGCGATGACAGGCAGGCTGCACAGGGCCATGCACCGGCAGCTGCAACAGGATTGCCGGCTCTCGTTGTCCGACTACGACGTTCTCGTCGAGCTCTCGGAACGGGGGCCGCTGCGGATCAACGAACTCGGTGAGCTCATCGGGTGGGAGCAGAGCCGGGTCTCGCACCAGCTGCGCCGGATGCGCGAACGCGGCCTGGTGGAACGTACAGGCGACGTCGAGGACCGGCGGGGCGCGACCGCGACGATCACCGACGCGGGCCTTTCCGTCTTACAGGCGGCCGCTCCCGGGCATACGGAACTGGTCCGGAGCGCATTCTTCGACGGACTGTCCGCAGCTCAGCAGCGAGCGTTCGGGGTGGCGATCGAGACGGTTCTGGCCAGGATCCCAGACAGCACGCCCACGGGCCCCGACAGGAGCGTGCGGTCACCGCCGGGGGCGGTCGATGCAGGCCCGATAGTCTCCGGGGATGCCCGTGACCCACAGTGAACGCATTTTCGACGGCACCGACGGCGTACAGATCGTGTATGACGTGTGGACGCCCGACTCGCCACCTCGTGGTGTGGTGATCCTCGCGCACGGCTACGGCGAGCATGCCCGCCGCTACGACCACGTCGCGGCGCGGTTCGGTGCAGCGGGTTTGATCACCTATGCGCTGGATCACCGTGGTCACGGTCGCTCCAGTGGCAAGCGGGTATATCTGCGCGACATCTCCGAGTACACCGAGGACTTCCGCACGCTGGTAGGCATCGCCGCCGCCGATCACCCTGACCTCGCCCGCATCGTGCTGGGACACAGTATGGGCGGCGCCATCGTCTTCGCCTACGGCGTCGATAACCCAGACGAATACACCGCGATGGTGCTGTCCGGCCCCGCGGTGGCTGCCCAGGAATCGGTGTCCTCGGCGACAGTGCTGGCGGCCAAGTTGATGGGACGGCTCGCGCCCGGAATGCCGGTGCAGGACATACCCGCCGCCGCTGTATCTCGGGATCCCGAGGTGGTGGCCGCATACGAGGCCGATCCGCTGGTGCACCGCGGCAAAGTGCCCGCCGGAATCGGGCGAGCGCTCATCGAGCTCGGCGAGACGATGCCGCAGCGAGCCGGTTCCATCACCGCGCCGCTGTTGGTGGTGCACGGGGAAGGGGACAGCCTGATTCCGGTGGAGGGAAGCCGCCGCCTTGTCGAGTGCGTGGGCTCCCGCGATGTGCACCTCAAGGTGTATCCGGAGCTTTACCACGAGGTATTCAACGAGCCCGAACAAGAGCTCGTGCTCGACGACGTCACAGCATGGATGGAGTCGAAATTGTGAAAGCGCTCCGGGTGGCTCAGGCACGCCCTGGAGCTCTGAATACCTTGGTGGTGCTGGCTATTTCCGTGCTTCTGGCCGTCCCGGCGTCCGCCCTGATCGCGGGTTGTTCGACCGATACCCAGGAGCGGCCCGCCTGGGTGGACGAGGAGGTGACGTTCGACTCAAGCGGGCTCACCCTGCACGGCACCTACCGGCACCGCTCTGAGGGCCGACCCGGTCCCGCAGCCCTGCTGATCGGGGAGAGCGGCAACACCGACCGCAATGGCGACAACCAAGTCGCTGGGCCCATCGGCAACATGCGTCAGCTGGCCGAGTTGCTGTCGGACAAGGGCGTGGCCAGCCTGCGCTACGACAAGGTGGGGACGGGGCGCACCGGGCTGGGACCCTTCGCGCAGAACCCCCAGGACGTCGTCAGCGCCACCTACACCGCCGGCGCCGGGGCCGCGTTGAGCTTCCTGGCAGCCCGCCCGGGCAGCGATCAGTCGCGGCTATCGGTCTACGCACTGGGCGAGGGCGCTGTCCACGCCCTGGCGCTGGCCGGCGACCAGAGCAGCGGCGCGCCGGTAGTGCACTCGCTGGGCCTGTTTCAGCCGCTGCCGGGCCGGTACCTCGACGTCATCACCAATCGAGTGAAAGCCGGCGGCTCGCCCGAGGCGGTCGCGTCATGGCAAGCCGCCGTCGAGGAGATTCGCAACACGGGCACGGTTACCACCCCGCTGCCCGACGGTCTCGGATCGATCGTGAACCCGGCCAACGTGAAGGCGGTCGTCGAGGCCGACAAAGTCGACCCGCTGGCGCTGGCTGCGGCAGTACCTGCTGATACCGCGGTGCTGCTCACCTGTTCGGACGCCGACAGCCAGGCCCGCTGCGACAACGTCGCCCCGCTGGTCGATGCGTTGCAGCACACTGCGCTGACCGTCGTCGAGTTTGACGGCGTCAACCACGTGTTGCGCGACGACCCGACCGACAGCATCGCCAATTACGCCAGCGCGGATCCGCTCTCGCCCCAGTTGGTCGCCGCATTGGACGACTTCGTCGGCAAGTAGCCGAGCTAGCGGTACCGGTGGATGAAAACCGCTGTGGGGACCGGGATACTGCTGCTGATGAAACGTCATACCGCTCAGCTAGCCTCGCAACCATGAGCACCGACGACAAGATGCTGGCCCGGATCGCGGCGCTGCTGCGCCAGGCTGAGGGTACCGACAACCAACACGAAGCCGACGCTTTCATGGTGGCCGCGCAACGCCTGGCCACCGCGGCGTCGATCGACCTTGCCGTGGCACGGTCGCATACGGATAAACGCACGAAGGCGCAGACGCCAGTGCAACGCACCATCACCATCGGTGACGCAGGCGCTCGGGGTTTACGCACCTATGTCCAGCTTTTCGTCGTGATCGCGGCGGCCAACGACGTCAAATGCGACGTTGCGTCGAACTCGACCTTCGTCTACGCCTACGGCTTCTCCGAGGACATCGATGCCGGCCACGCGCTCTACACCAGCCTCGTCACGCAGATGGTCCGCGCCTCCAAGGAATACATCTCGTCAGGTGCGCACCGGCCCACTCCCACGATCACCGCACGAATCAACTTCCAGCTTGCGTTCGGGGCCAGGGTCGGACGTCGGCTGGTGGAGGCACGCGAGCAGGCCCAACGCGACGCCACTGAGGGGCCTGCCGAAATCCCGGGATCTGCGATTGCGTTGCGCAACAAGGATCTAGAACTCAAGAACTACTATCGCCAGGCTTCCCGGGCCCGGGGAACGTGGCGTGCGACGAGCGCGACCGCAGGTTACTCGTCGGCGGCCCGCCGGGCAGGTGACCGGGCGGGCCGGCGCGCCAAGCTGGGCGGCAACTCCGAGCTGGCCGGCGCGCGATCCGCGCTGGAGAGGTGACACGGGACTCGCAGCGCGCAAAAGTATATGCTGCAGAGGAATTCGTTCGCACCCTGTTCGATCGGGCCGCAGAACACGGCGACCCTGTGGTGGATTTCTTCGGTACTCGATTGACGCTGCCCCCGGAGGCGCGTTTCGCTTCGGTGCCAGCGGTCCAACGTTACGTCGGCCAGGTCTTGTCCCGGCCACTGGTGCGCAAGCGCTGGCCAGATGCTGGGCCGCTGCGGGTGCGACCCCGAAGTGGCGCGACCGCAGCGCATTACGAGCGCGTGGACAGTGAAGCGACGATCGCGGTTCCCGAGGGGCGCACAGTCTGGGCGCTGCGGGAACTGGTGATTTTGCATGAGATTGCGCACCATCTGGCGAATTCCGATCCGCCGCATGGACACGCGTTCGTCGCCACGTTCTGCGAGCTCGCGGCGACGGTGATGGGCCCCGAGGTCGCATACGTGTTGCGGGTTGTCTATGGGAAGGAAGGGGTGCGTTGATCGCGCGGACAGCGGATAGCTGGATGCGCGGTAACGTCGAAGCCGTGACTGCGCCCGATTGGGTCTCGCTCGATGAACTTTTCGACCGTGTCCTGCACACCGAGGACGGCCCGCTGCAGGCGGCCCGAGAGACGGGCTTGGCGGCTGGAATGCCTGCGATCGAGGTGTCGGCACAGCATGCCAAGCTGTTGTCGCTGCTGGTGAGGATCGCTGGTGCCCGCAGGGTGCTCGAGATCGGCACACTGGCCGGTTACAGCACCATCGCGCTGGCCCGCGCGGTCGGACCGGAGGGGGTGGTCGTCTCCCTGGAGCGCGAGTCCGCCCACGCCGAGTTGGCGCGGCGCAACCTCGAGTACGCCGGGGTCAATGCCCGGGTGGAGGTGATCGTCGGCGCCGCGCTGGACACGTTGCCGCAGCTGCAGCAGCGCGGCGACCTATTCGACCTGGTCTTCATAGACGCCGACAAGGAAAACAACATCGCCTATGTGGAGTGGGCGATCACCTTGGGCAGGCCGGGCACAACCATCGTCGTCGACAATATCGCCCGCAACGGCCGGGTACTCGATCCAGATCCCGGCGATCAGCAGGCGCAGGCGGTACACGACATGCTCGTCATGATGGGCGCCCACCCGAGGCTGGAAACCGCCGCCATCCAGACGGTTGGCGCCAAAGGCTGGGACGGCTTCGCGGTGGCCCTCGTCAAATAGGTGGCCCTCGGCGAATGGGCGGCGCTCGGCGAATGGGCGGCGCTCGTCAAATAGGTGGCGCTCGGGTAATAGGTGGCCCTCGGCCAATAGCGAAAACGTGCGCCGGAACCCGAGGTGTTCGGATGGCTCTGGTTGGGTACTCATCTGTGGTGTGGAGAGTGGACAGGCAGATCGATGCATCGCCGGAAGTGGTGTGGCGCATACTCGTCGGACTCGAGTTCTGGCCCGAATGGGGCCCGTCGGTGACGCGGGCGGAACTCGATGGCGGGGATTTCGAGTTGGGCGCGACAGGGCGGGTTTGGACGCCGGTCGGCGTCTCGCTGCCCTTCGTCATCTCGGAGTTCGACCCCGGCCGGAGCTGGGGATGGCGGGTAGCCGGCGTGCCCGCTACCCAGCATGGAGTGGAAGCCGATGGCCCAGGTTGTCGCGCCTGGATGAGCGCCCCCCGGTGGGCGCCTGCCTACCTGGCGGTGCTTCAGATCGCACTGCGGCGCATCGAACGCATCGCCGTCGGCGCGACCTAACCGCCCGCCTGGTGCGCTTCGGTCGCTAAGTGCAGACCGCGCCCTGAGTGCAGACCGCGCCCTAGGTGCAGACCGCGCCCTAAGTGCAGACTGCGCCCGTGGCCGCCGAGCCGACCAGCTTCGTGTACTTGGCCAGTACCCCGGTCGTGTATCGCGGGGGCAGCGGTTGAAAATCCGACCTGCGGGAATCGAACTCGTCGGCGTCGACGAGCACATCCAATGTGCCCTTGCCGACGTCGAGCCGGATTCGGTCACCGTCGCGCAGTAACGCGATCGGACCGCCGTCGACCGCCTCCGGTGCGACGTGTCCTACGCACAACCCCGTGGTGCCGCCGGAGAACCGGCCGTCGGTCATCAGCAACACGTCCTTGCCGAGGTCCGCACCCTTGATCGCACCGGTGATTGCCAGCATCTCTCGCATTCCCGGACCGCCCTTAGGGCCTTCGTATCGGATCACGACGACGTCGCCCTGGGTGATCGTCCCGTCCTCCAACGCGTCGAGAGCAGCTCGCTCTCGCTCGAAAACCCTTGCGGTTCCTTCGAATATGTCCGAGTCGAAGCCCGCCGACTTGACCACGGCGCCCTCGGGGGCCAGCGTGCCGTGCAGGATGGATATGCCGCCGGTGGGGTGCAGCGGGTTGTCCAGCGCCCGCAGGACCTTGCCGTCCGGGTCTGGCGGAGCGATGTGCGCGAGGTTCTCGGCCATGGTCGAGCCGGTCACCGTCAGCACGTCGCCGTGCAGGAGGCCCGCATCCAGCAGCGCCTTCATGATCACCGGCACGCCGCCGATACGATCGACATCGAACATGACGTGCTTGCCGAAGGGCTTCACATCAGCCAGGTGCGGAACCTTGGCACCGATGCGCGTGAAGTCCTCGAGAGTGAGCTTGACATTGGCTTCGTAGGCGATGGCCAGCAGGTGCAGCACCGCGTTGGTGGAGCCGCCGAACGCCATCACCACCGCGATCGCGTTCTCGAACGCTTCCTTGGTCATGATGTCGCGGGCGGTGATGCCGCGCCGCAGCAGTTCGATGACGGCCATACCGCTCTTGCGTGCATAGCCGTCGCGGCGACGGTCGGTGGCGGGCGGGGCGGCGGACCCGGGCAGCGACATCCCTAAAGCCTCGGCGGCCGACGCCATCGTGTTGGCGGTGTACATGCCGCCGCAGGCGCCTTCGCCCGGACAGATGGCCCGCTCGATGGCGTCGACGTCCTCGCGGGGCATCAGCCCGCGGGCGCAGGCGCCGACGGCCTCGAACGCGTCGATGATCGTCACGTCCTTCTCGGTTCCGTCAGCCAGCTTGGCGCGGCCGGGCAGGATCGATCCCGCGTAGAGAAAGACACTGGCGAGGTCCAGCCGCGCGGCGGCCATCAGCATGCCGGGCAGCGATTTGTCACAGCCTGCGAGTAGCACTGAGCCGTCCAGACGTTCAGCCTGCATCACGGTTTCAACGCTGTCGGCGATGACCTCACGCGATACCAGCGAGAAGTGCATGCCCTCGTGGCCCATCGAAATACCGTCGGACACCGATATGGTGCCGAACTCCATCGGGAAGCCACCAGCTTCGAACACGCCCTCCTTGACGGCTTTGGCGAGACGGTCCAGCGACAGGTTGCAGGGGGTGATCTCATTCCACGACGACGCGACACCGATCTGCGATTTGGCGAAGTCCTCGTCACCCATGCCCACCGCCCGCAGCATTCCGCGGGCCGCGGCCTTCTCGAGGCCGTCTGTGACGTCACGGCTGCGGGGCTTGATATCAGGACCTGAGGGCATGAGCCCAAGTATGCCTCCGGGTGAATCCCCGGCCAAACCTCTCCTCGATACCCCCGCAGGGTACAAGTACGCTGAGCGCATGAGTTGTATCCCTGCACGCCTGGCTGCCGCCTTCGTCACGGTGGTGGCGGCGGCTCTGTTGGCGGCCTGCACCGGCAGCCCGCCGGCTCCCGACCAAGGCGCTCCCGTGGACCCCAGGATTCCCGAACAGGCGGTGATCACCGGAGAGCCCGCGGGTTACAACAGCGTTGACGTCTCTTTCGCCAACAACATGATTGCCGACCACCGGCAGGCCACCGAGCTGGTGAAGCTGGTCAGGGAACGCTCGACGAACCCCGCGCTGGCCGCGCTGGCAAGCGAGATCTCAGCGGTGCAACAGCCCGAGATCAAGATACTCAATGTCCTGCTGGTGCAGTGGAACGAGAACCCGGACCTCGGCGACGCGCCGAACGGTGGGGAAGGTGCGGCCGGGCGGATACCGGCAATGCCGGTGACGGTTGACGACGCGACCATTGCCGAATTGGAGTCGCTGCGCGGCCCCGAATTCGACGCGCTGTGGCTGGAGTCGATGATCAGACACCATCAGGGTTCGCTCGAGATCGCCAATGCCGAGATCGCCGACGGCGCCAATGTCGACGCCCGCGCTTTGGCCGAGACCATGGCCGCCCAGCAGGAGGCCGAAATCGAGCGGATGAAGAAGATGCTGGAGGAGGTCGGGCCGTGAGTGAGAATCCCGACGCGGACGGAGCTCAGGTCGTTGCGGGTGCAGGCGGCGCGGGCGTTCATGGCTACTCGCCACAGAAAGACAACTACGCCAAGCGGCTGCGTCGCATCGAGGGGCAGGTTCGCGGCATTGCCAAGATGATCGATGACGACAAGTACTGCATCGATATCCTCACCCAGATCAGCGCGGTGAACAGCGCTCTTCAGTCCGTAGCGCTCGGACTGCTGGACGAGCACCTCGGCCACTGCGTCACTGACGCGGTTAGTGCGGGCGGTGCAGAGGGGGACGTCAAGCTCGCGGAGGCTTCGGCGGCGATCGCCCGACTCGTCCGATCCTAGGTGCCGGTCCGGTCCGATCCTAGGTGCCGGTCTGGTCCGTTCCGGTCCGTTCCTGGGTTCCGGTTCGACCCTGGTTGCCGGTCCGTTGCTAGGTGCCGGTCCTTTGGTTCGGGGGTGGGTCGGGGTCGCCGCGTAGGAGTTCGTCGGGGTGGTGGGCGTGGTTGATCTGTGGTTCTCGTTCTGGGTTTGGGTGGTTGTTGGTCCAGGCGAGGCGTCCGGTGTTGGTGACTGTGGCGCTGTGGTGGCCGTCGGTGAGGAGTTTGTGGTCGGGTCCGCAGGCGAAGAACAGGGTGTCGGCGTCGGTGCGGCCGTGTGGGGTGGCCCAGTCGGGGCTGTGGTGGACTTCGCAGTGGTAGCCCGGGGTCAGGCAGTTCGGTCGTGTGCAGCCGCGGTCGCGGGCGTGGCAGATGATCCGTTGGTCGGTGGTGGCGAGGCGGGTTTGGCGGCCTAGGTAGAGCGGGCGTTGGGTGTGTTCGTCGAAGACTGCGAGGTAGTGGATGGCGTCGGTGGCCATTCGGATGAGGTCTCGCATCGGTAGGGCGCTGCCGCCGCCGGTGCGTGCTGGTGGGGGCATCGAGGTGCTGGTGTCGTTGACGGCGTGGGCGGCTTGGTTGAGTTCGGCCAGGGTGGTGGAGACGATCACGGTGACCGGGTGGCCGCGGTGGGACCCCATTTGTTTGGATGCGATCGCGGTCTTCAGTGCCAGTTTGATTCCGTCGTGGCAGCGTTGGGCCTTCGTGCGGTCGTCGCGGGTCGGTTCGGGGGTGCTGTCGGGCAGGTGGCGGCCGGGTCGGACCGCGGCGGTGACCGCTTCGAGGTAGGACCGGGTTTCGGGGTCGATCCAGCCGGTCAGTCGTGACATTCCGTCGATGTCCTGTGGGGACAGTCGTAGGCCGCGGCGGCGGGCTCGGTCGTTTTCGTCGTAGTGCCCGTCGGGGTTGAATACGTCGTCGATGGCCCGTCCCAGGGCGGTGACGAAGTCCGCGTCGTGCTTGCCGGCTTCGCGGACCAGGGTGGTTTCCACCTCGTCCCGGTCGCGCTGGGAGGTTGCTGAGGGCAGTATGTCGAGCACGCGGGTGATCGCTCGGAGGTGGTCTTCACCCAGGGATCCGGTGGATATCGCCTGGGCCAGGACACTGAACTGTGCGCCCAGTGCTGGACCGGTGAGTTGGCGCCGGGGGGTGATCCGGGCGGCGACGCTGAAGCGGCGTTTGATCTCGCGGGTCGGGATCCGTAGCTGGGCGCCCAGTCGGGTCAGGGTGTCGGGCGCCATCGCGGCGTCGTCGGGCGGGTCGGCGATCTGAGCGAAGGTGCGATACATCAGCCCCCGGTTGAGTCGTTGCTGGTGTTCGAGTCGCTCGGCGATTTGCTCCCGAAATGCGGTGCCGACCTCGTCGGTAGCTACCTCGCCCATTTCCTGGTAGGCGGCCTCGACCTGACCGAGCAACGTATCCAACCGCTGCCGTGCTGTCTCGCCGGTGAGGAACTGACCCATGAACCCAAAATATCGAACAAACGTGCGATAAAGATCCCGGCATCGCCACCGGAGCCCACCCTGTGGACAAAAACCGAATTGGGGATAACCGCGATCCGGCAGACTAATTCGATACGGCAGAATGGGGACCACCCGGCAGCGGAGAACACTGGAGCGGCTGTTCCCAGCGCCAGGGCCATAGACCTGGGTCTTCGCAGCCTTGCCCGAGTCGTCTGAGCTTCCCGGGCTTTGCTGAATGTGTCCGGCGACGTGTGATTCATCTCAGTCTGGCCCAACTGTTCCTCACGTAACGCTTTGGTCCAGCCAGGCGATATCAGTGCAGCTCAGTGCACCTATCCGGACAGAACGAAAATGCTCGGCAGCGAGACTGACTCTCGCGCTGTGCCACACTGGGTGTAATCGCTGAACTGGAGGTATACGCATGCTGCGGCGAAACAAGAGTCGGCTGATCGCCGCTTTCCTGGCGGTCACCGTAATCACCGGGATGACCCTGGGCGCACCGTCGGCGCTCGCGCAGCCGGCCCCGGCGCCGGTCGACCCCTTCGTCTTCCCCCCACCACCGCCCCCTGCGGACCCCCTCGCGGCGACGGAGGTTGATCCGCTGGGCGTGATACCGGGGCAACCGCTGCCCATTCCTCCGGGCACCCCGGGCGGGCAGAACCCTAACCCGTTCCGCGGAAAGCCGCCGTTCGTGCCGCCGTCGTTCAATCCGGTCAACGGGTCGATCGCGGGCGCCGCGAAGCCGATCTACATCAACTTCCAGCGGCCCATCGCCAACCGGCAGATGGCCCAGGACGCGATTCATATCACGTCGAATCCGCCGGTACCCGGCCGGTTCTACTGGGTCACCGATACCCAGGTGCGTTGGCGGCCCCAAGACTTCTGGCCGGCGGGCACCGTCGTCAACATCGATGCCGCCGGTACCAAATCGAGTTTCACCGTCCCCGAACAGCTGGTCGCAACCGTAGACAACGCCACCCATGAGATGTACATCGTCCGCAACGGGGTGCTGGAGAAGACGTTCCCGGTTTCGATGGGCAAGAAGGGTTACGAGACCAAGAACGGCACCTATTACGTGCTGGAGAAGTTCGCCGACCTGGTGATGGATTCGTCGACGTACGGGGTGCCGGTCACAGACCCTGAGGGCTACAAGATCAAGGTTCAGGACGCGGTACGAATCGACAACGGCGGCATCTTCGTGCACAGCGCGCCGTGGTCGGTAGGTGCGCAGGGCAACAGCAACGTCAGCCACGGGTGCATCAACCTCAGCCCGGCTGACGCGCAGTGGTTCTTTGACAACTTCGGCAGCGGCGATCCGGTTGTGATCAAGAATTCGACCGGCATGTACACCCAGCCCGACGGTGCTTCGGACTGGCAGATGTTCTGACCGGGTAGCACCAACGCTTTCCCGGCGCATGGCGCGAGCAGCGTGCCACGATGAGCACAGGCCGACGGCCGTCCCGGCCCTCGGCGCGGCGTTGAAGATGGGCTCGCGCCCATGATGCTGAGGATGGGCCGATGCCCGGTGGCAACAAGGCGGTGGCACGCACGGTCGCGGTGATCGTGCTGCTACTGCTGGCTGTCGTGGCGCTGCGGGGCTATCTGCCCGGAGCCGAACCCGCTCCGGATTCTCCCGAACCGGCGTCCGGCGGTCCCAGCGGCTTCTACGCCATCGTCGCCATGCTCGCCATATCGATCTTCATCATCGCGGCCGCGATACTGGCCCAGGAGCGTCGCCGGGCAGTCCCGAGCCCTGGCGAGCCGCTGCGCAGACGCCGCGGCGCGGGAATCAGAGTGCCGTGGCGGCTGCTTGCGATTCTCGCGGCTATTCTGATCGGCTGGCTGCTGGTGATGCTGCTGCTGATGCGGTGGAGATCCGGATTGCTCCTCGACGAGGTGCCGTTCACAGACCCCGAATCCGGGGTTGTGCTGGAGGGTGACGAGGCCGAAGCCCCGCCACCGAGGCCGACCGACGACGGCGGTGTGTTCGGTGCACTCGTGGTAGCCGCGGTCACGCTGTTTGTTCTGGCGGCCGCCGCGACGTGGATCGGGCGCAGACGCGCAGGCGCCGCGATGCCATCGACCGTCTGGGCCGATGCGCCGGCCGGCACTCCGTCCGCCGAACCAGATCTTGCCAGGGCCGCAGAACTCGGGCTGGTCGAGATCGGCGACCTCAGCCGCGATCCTCGCGAAGCGATCATCGCCTGCTACGCGGCGATGGAGCGGGAGCTGGAGAAGTCGCCAGGCACCACGCCCCAGGATTCCGATACGCCCTCGGAGGTACTTGCCCGGGCCGTTGAGCGCCGGGCCCTGGACGCAGACAGCGCGGCCGAACTGGTCGACTTGTTCCAAGAGGCGCGGTTCAGCCCGCACGTGATGAACGAGGGCCACCGCGCGGGCGCGGTTCGGGCGCTGCGTCTGGTGCAGCGCGACTTGCAAGGCGCCTCATGAGGAACCTGATCATCGCAGGAGTGTGCCTGGTGGCGGCGGTGCAGTTGGTTGCGGTAACCCAGCTCGACCGGCATCTGGTAGTTGCGGTGACGGGCGCCGCAGTTGCAGTTGTGCTGCTCATCGCGCGGTGGCACCTCACTTCTCGCGCAGCCGATGCCGTCGATGACGCCGTGACCGAGGATGCCGTCGATGACACGGCCACCGAAGATGCCGGCGCAGCGCTACGCCGTTGGTTGACGCGTACCGAGACTATGATTGCCTGGTCGGAGGCGTCACGGGCGGACTGGGACCGTCGCCTGCGCCCGATTCTGGCGAGGCAGTTCGAGCTCGCCGCAGGCCAGCGGAAAGCCAAGGACCCCAAGGCGTTCCAAGCCACCGGCCACATGCTGTTCGGCGAACAGTTGTGGCAGTGGGTAGACCCGGAGAACATCTCCCGGACCGGGGGGCGGGAGCCCGGGCCCGGCCGAGAAACGCTCAACGACATTCTGCAACGCCTGGAGCGGCTATGACGCACGACCTTCAGCCGGCAACGACCACCGCGCTCTGTGAATCGGTGTTGGACGAGATAGGCCGGGTGGTGGTCGGCAAACGTCCGGCGCTCAACCTGATCCTGATCACGGTGCTCGCTCGTGGGCACGCACTCATCGAGGATCTACCGGGGCTCGGAAAGACGCTCATAGCGAAGTCTTTCGCCACCGCACTGGGCCTGGAGTTCACCCGTGTGCAGTTCACCCCGGACCTGCTTCCGGCTGACCTGCTCGGTTCGACGATCTACGACATGCAGGGGGGGCGGTTCGAGTTCCGCCGTGGCCCCATCTTCACCAACCTGCTGCTGGGCGACGAGATCAACCGGACACCGCCCAAGACGCAGGCCGCGCTGCTGGAGGCGATGGCCGAGCAGCAGGTCAGCATCGACGGGGTGACCTATCGGCTGCCCGAACCCTTCCTGGTGCTGGCCACCGACAACCCGATCGAGTACGAGGGCACCTATCCGCTGCCCGAGGCGCAGCTCGATCGATTCGCGATCAGGCTGGAACTGAAGTACTTGTCCGAGCAGGAAGAGGCCACGATGCTGCGCCGCCGACTCACCCGCGGATCCCAGATCCCGGTCGTGCAGCAGGTGGTCGACGCCAGCGATCTGTTAGCCATGCAGGAATCGGTCGAACAGGTGACCGTCCACGATGACGTGCTGCAGTACGTCGTGTCACTCGCGGGCGCCAGTAGGAAGCATCCGCAGGTCGCCGTCGGCGCCAGCCCGCGCGCCGAACTCGATCTCGTGCAACTGGCGCGGGCCCGCGCGATGCTCCTCGGCCGGGACTATGTCATCCCCGAGGATGTGAAGGCGCTCGCGGTTCCGACGATGGCGCACCGGATCAGCCTGCGACCTGAGATGTGGGTCCGTCGGGTGCAGGGAGCTGACGTCGTCGACGAACTGCTGCGGCGCCTGCCGGTGCCCCGAACGCGGTGAGCGCGATGAACTCTCCCGGCGAGCCTTCCAGTGTGATCGCCGAATTGCGCTGGCGCGCATCACCGCTGACCAGAGCGATCGCCACCTGCACAGGCGCTGCGATAGCCTGCGCTCTGTTGACTGCCAGGTGGGAGCTCATCGCGTTTGCGGCACCGATGCTCGGTGTGCTGTGTTCCATCGGCTGGCAGCGCTCGGTGCCGATTGTCCGGGTGCAGGGCCAGCCGGGAATGCAGCGTTGTTTCGAAACAGAGCAAGTGCAAGTGGATATTTGGGCAGAGCCCGACGACGGCGCTGCGGTCGAGCTGGACTGCTCGGTGTTGCCGGGAATGGAGCTCGAGCTCGTCGCGCAGGAAACCCCCTCAACAAGAGTCGCGGCGGAACGGCCGGCGCGGGCGACCGCGGGCCAGACCCTGGCCGTGCAGGCGTCCCGCTGGGGTCGGTATCCGATCCAGGCCTCGGTGCGGGTGCTGGGCCGAGGTGGGCTTCTTGAGGGCACCGGCACAGCCGAGGTCGCCGAGGTATCCGTATTCCCGGTAGCTTCGCCGCAGTCGACACCGATCCCGCGGACTGACCTGCTCGACCGGATCGGTACCCATCTCACCCGCCACGTCGGTCCCGGCGTGGAGTACGCAAGCATTCGGCCCTATGTCCCCGGCGACCAGATACGGACCGTCAATTGGCCGGTCAGTGCGCGACGCAGCGCGCTGCACGTCAACGAACGGCTGACCGACCGCGCGGCCGATGTGGTCGTGCTGATCGATACCTATGCGCAACCGCCCGGTCCGGCCACGGCTGCGAGCGAGCGGACGGCGCGCGGGGCAGCGCAAGTGGTGCAGAGCGCATTGCGTTACGGCGACCGTGCCGGCTTGGTGGCGCTCGGCAGCCGCAACATCCGCTGGCTCGGCCCCGACACCGGGCAGCGTCAGTTCTACCGGATTCTGGACACCGTGCTCGGCGCCGCCGACAGCTTTGATCGGGCATCGGGCACCCTGGCGCCCCGGCCCGCGGTGCCTCCGAGCGCACTGATCGTCGCGTTCTCCACCATGCTCGAAACGGAATTCGCCCTGGCGTTGATCGATCTGCGCAAGCGAGGACATGCCGTGGTCGCAGTGGACGTTCTGGACGGCAACCCGGTGGAAGGCGAGCATGATCCGCTGGTCGACCGGATGTGGACGTTGGAGCGCTCGCTCATGTACCGAGATATGGCTGCGGTCGGGGTTGACATCGTGGGCTGGACCGGAGATGTCGCGCTTGACGAGGCGATGGCACTGGTGCCCGAACACAGGACGGACATGCGACGGTGACGCCCGTGTCTGAGGCGCGAGTGTCGGGCGAGTCGGCGCTGTCGAAGCTTGTGTCGTGGCAGCTGTTGCTGCCCAGTGCCTTCGGGGTGCTGATGGTCGGTGCGGCGGCCCACCGCGCCAACCCGACAGGACAGGTCCTGGCCGCCGCGGCGCTGCTCGCTGTTCTGGTTGCCGTGTGGTCGCGGGCGGCAGCTACTGTCGCGGTGCTCCTGACGGTGATCATCGTCGTACAGGTCGATCCCGCGCCGATATACGCGGCCCTCGCCGGGCTCGCCGCCACGGCGTATCTGGTGTTGCGGCACGGCGGGGGACGGACCAGCACGCCGACCGCTTTCGCCGCCGTGGGTTTCGCTGCGCTCGTCGCTGTGGCCGTGGTGGCACCGGTGCAGACGCCGTGGCTGCCACTGGCCGCCCCGCTGGTCTTGCTGGTCGGGTACCTTTTGACGCTCAAGCCGTTTCTGGCGGGCCTGAGACGTTAGCTCCAGATGCGCACGCGCTGTTGCGGTTCGAGATAGAGCGAGTCGGCCGCACTGACGTCGAACGCCTCGTAGAACGAGTCGATGTTGCGGATGACCCCGTTGCAGCGGAACTCAGGCGGGGAGTGCGGATCCACGGCGAGGCGACGGATTGCTTCGGCGTCGCGGGATTTCGTCCGCCACACCTGAGCCCAGCCATAGAAGACGCGCTGCTCACCGGTCAGCCCGTCGATCACCGGTGCGGGCTCGCCGTTGAGGGACAGCTGATAGGCCAGCAAGGCGATGGACAGGCCGCCGAGGTCGCCGATGTTCTCGCCGACCGTGAACGCGCCGTTCACATGATGGTCGTCGGCGCCCGAGATGAACTCACGCGGAACATACTGGTTGTATTGCTCGATCAAAGCCTTGGTACGCGAACTGAATTCGGCGCGATCTTGGTCTGTCCACCAGTCAACGAGATTGCCGTCGCCGTCGTATTTTGCGCCCTGATCGTCGAACCCATGCCCGATCTCGTGTCCGATGACCGCGCCGATGCCACCGTAGTTGGCGGCGTCGTCGGCGCCGGCGTCGAAGAACGGGGGCTGCAATATCGCTGCCGGGAAGACGATTTCGTTCATGCCCGGGTTGTAGTAGGCGTTGACGGTTTGCGGCGTCATGAACCACTCGTCGCGATCCACCGGGCCGCCGAGCTTGGCCAGCTCGCGCTCGTGTTCGACGGCGTAGCCACGCCGGTAGTTGCCGTACAAATCGCCACGGTCGATCACCAACGCCGAATAGTCTCGCCACCTGAGCGGGTACCCGATCTTGGGGGTGAATTTGTCGAGCTTGACCAGTGCCTTCGCCCTGGTCTGCGGCGTCATCCAGGCCAATGTGCTGATGCTGGCGCGGTAAGCCTCGCGCAGGTTGGCGACCAACTCGTCCATCCGCGCCTTGGCCCGCGGCGGGAAGTGGCGTTCGACGTAGAGTCGCCCCAGGGCGTCACCCATCAAGCTCTCCACCAAAGAAACGCCTCGCTTCCAGCGGTCGCGGATTTCTTCCGTGCCCGACAGCGTGCGCCCGTAGAACGCGAAGTTCTCGGCGATCAATTCCTCGGTGAGCAGTGAAGACCTGGCCTGGATGACTCGCCAACGCGCCCAGTTCTTCCAGTCCGCAAGACTCTCTTCCGCCCACAGTGCGGCGAACCCGGTGAGAAAGTCCGGCTGACGCACCACCAACTCGTCAGGCCGACTCTGGGCATCGTCGAGATGAGCGCCCATACCGGTGAACCAGCGCAGCCAGTCGAACCCGGGTGCTTCGTCGATCAACTCGGCGAAGGTGCGCAGGTTGTAGGTCAGGTCGGCGTCGCGACGCCTGACCACATCCCAGTGAGCAGCCGCGATCTTGGTCTCCAGCGCGACAATCGCCGCGGCGGTCGGGGCGTGGTCGTCGGCAGTAGCTCGTCCGGAGCCGGCTTGTCCACTGGCACCGTAGACGAGCGCGAACATCGCGGCGATGTGTCCGGGATAGGCGGCCAGGATCTCAGCGTGCTGTTCGTCGCGAAAGTACGACTCGTCGGGCAATCCGATGCCCGACTGGCTCAGATGTAACAGGTAGCGGCTCGAGTTCTTCGAGTCGGTGTCGACGTAAACGGCGGTGCCCCCACCGATTCCGGTGCGCTGCAAGGCGCCGAGCACCGCCGCCAGGGCGTCGGGGGTTTCGGCGGCGTCGATGTCGGCCAGTTCTTCGAGCAGCGGTGCCAGACCGCGCCGGCGAACGGCTTGCTCGTCCATGAAGCTCGCGTAGAGGTCGCCGATGCGCTGGCCGTCGTTGCTCATGCCCGCGACCGCGCCGCTGTCGGAGTTCGCTGCTGCGGCTGCCTCGGTGATCAGGTCCCGGATCTGCTCCTCGGCGCGGTCGTGGAGTGTGCGAAAAGCCCCATCGGTGGCTCGGTCCGCGGGGATCTGATAGTCGGCAAGCCATCGGCCGTTGACGTGACCGAACAAGTCATCCTGGGGCCGGGTCTCGGAGTCGATGCAGCTCAGGTCGATGCCGGATGTCGTCTTGCGATTCGTTTCTACCGTCACCCCGACATCCTTCCAGAATTACGCGGGTAGCCCCACGGTCACCAGCTCTGCCGGTGGGGACGCCGGGTCGGGTTCTGGATGGCGACAGCCGGCAAGCCCGTGAATAATTCCGCTATTCCGGCGGCGGGCGGTGATTGCGCATCTTGGAGAACCGCTCGGACAGTCGGCCCATCCGGATCATCAGCGAGGCCTGGGGGCTGACGGTGCCCTGCAGGTACTCGGCGAAGTCTTCAGCGGGCACGCCGATGCGCGATGCGAACTCGTGTTCGCCGAGGCCCGAGCGATCAAGCAGCAGATGCACGTGTTTGGCCACCTCGGCGCACTCGTTTGCCTCAAGATGTTCCCGGGTGCGCTCCAGTATCTCCGACATGGCGCGGGACACTCCGTACGGTCTGGCGGTCTCGAGGACCTCCTCGACCTGGCGTGCCGTCCTGCCGAACGGATCGCGCTTGATCGCAGCCACGATGCGCTGCCATACGTTGAGGTTGTCATTTTCCAGCGCGGCACGGATCTCAGCGGTGGGCCAGAATTCGACCGGCCGGTCACTGGGCGGTGGTTCCGGTGCCCGGGAGCGAGCTGAGGGAGGATCCGCACCCCTCATTCCGCCCCGGATTTCAGGGGTCATTTCGGGGGTCATCGTCACCTCCCGTCCTCCAGCATTGCCACCGCGACCGTCAGGCAGCACTGCCTGACCGTGGCCCACTCAGCCTCCGCGCCGGGACCCGACGCTGCTGCCTCGGGTCCGTCGGAGGGGCGAGGTTCTGCCAGGCGGCGCACCAACTGGGTGGCGACCCACTGCGTGCGTACCGGTTGACAAGAGTAATACCGATCAATGCCGGAGAGCACCTCTGCCGCGGTCTGTGTGTCCATCGAGGCGACCAGCTCGGCAAACTCGTTGTAGTCGCGTGTGGCGTTGCGCTGCAGGACCAGAAAACTCTTGAGTCGAAGCGTCTCGGCCCCGGTCGGAATCTGTAGGCGGTCGCCGGTGGGCAGCAGCACGTTGGTGGTTTCCATGGGGCTGCAGCGCTCGAGGTGTGAGCGCGCGCCCTGGGCATCGTCCTCGACGTCGAGGGCGCCGGCCTGGACGGCGAGGGCATCGAGTGCGACGTCGAGCCTGCCCCGCCACATCGTCACCGGATGCTTGGGGAGTCGGACCGCCACGGTTTTGCCGTGGGCACGGTTGCTGATAGCGACGGTGAGTTGCGCTTCGCCGCCCTCGTTGAGGCGGCTGCTGCCCAACACCTTGCGCGGCTGACATCCGCTGAACGCGAGCGGGTCGGCTACCGTGATGCTCTGGGGAGCAAGGGTTTTCAGCTTGGCAGCGGACTTCACCACAGTGCGCAGGTCTGATCCGGACGGCGCAAGCGCCGAGATGTCGTCGGGGATGATGACGAGGTCACCGATATCGGCCTTGGGCAGTGGCTTCTCGAAGTCGACGGACGGCAGGATGCGGTCCAGCCAGCGTGGCAGCCACCAGTTCCATTCGTCGAACATGGCCATCAGCGCGGGCACCAGGACCAGACGAACGACGGTCGCGTCGACGGCGATGGCTACCGCACAGGCCACCCCGAGTTGGGCCACCAACGGCATACCGGCGAAGGCGAATCCGATGAAAACGGCGATCATGATCAGAGCGGCGCTGGTGATTGTGCGCGCGCTGGTGCTGACGCCGTACGCGACGGCGTCGCGGGTGTTTCCGGTCTGCAGGAAGCGTTCCCGGATCCGGGTGAGTAGAAAGATCTCGTAGTCCATCGACAACCCGAAGGTGAGTGCCAGCACCAGGGGCGGGATCGTGCTGTCCAGCGATGAGAGCTGCTTGAAGCCGAGATCGGAGAACCAGCCCCACTGGAAGACGATCACCAGGCTCCCGTAGGCGGCCGCCACCGACAGCACGGTCATCAGCACGCCCTTGAAGGCCAGGAACACCGAGCGGATGGAGATCAGCAGCATGACGAATGCGATCAGCGCGACGAATCCGAACACCAGCGGTTGTGTCTCGGCCACCCGGTCGTCGAAGTCCTTGATGAGCGCGGTGGGTCCGCCGACGTCGATACGCGCGCGTCCATCGGCGACCGGCGGAAGTTGCTCGCGCATCCAGTCGACGGTGTCGCGGGCCGACAGGGCCTCGGGGTCGACGGAGGGCACCGCTGACAGCAGCGCGCTGCGGTAGTCGTTGCCGAACATCGGTGGGGTGACCGACACGGTGTTGGGCGCCTGGCTCATCTTCTGTCGGATCGATTCGAGCAGAGGCTCTTTAGCGGCCGCTGACGCCCGGTTACCGTCGGGGAAGGTCACCAGGACCCGGACCGGGCCGAGGGCACCGGGACCTAGCGCCTCGGCCGCCGCGTTCACCCCGCCCCGTATCTCGTGCGTCTGCTCGAACTGCCGCTGCAGGCTGTTGCCGAGAATCATCGAGAACGCCGGTGCGGCCAGGGCCAGCAACAGCGCTGTCGCGGCCAGCGCCGACAGCCAGGGCCTACGCATCACCCCGCCGACCCAGCGGGACCAGAACGGGGACTGGGTCGATTCGGGGCGCCGCGACAAGTGCAGGTACGACGACCGCTTCGCCGCGGCGCGGCCGAATGTCGCGAGCACTGCGGGAATCAGCGTGGTCGAGGTGAGCACCGCGACCGCAACCGCGAGGATGGCGCCGGTGGCCATCGACTGCAGCACCGGCGTGTTGATCAGGTAGATACCGGTGACCGAAGCGATCACCGTCAGGCCCGACAGCACGACCGCCAGGCCTGAGGTGGCCATCGCGGCGTCCGCGGCGTCCTCGGGCTCTCGACCGGCGCGGAGCTCCTCGCGGAAGCGCATCAGAATGAACAGCGAGTAGTCAATGGCCACCGCGATGCCGAACATCGACACCGTCGACGTCACGAATACCGACATCGTCGTGAAGGTCGACAGTAGGTAGACCAGGCCCATCGTCACGACGACGGTGCAGACGCCGAGCAGCAGTGGCATCGCGGCGGCGGCCAGCGAACCGAATACCGCGAGCAGGATGATCAGCACGATCGGCAGGTTCCACTTCTCGGCCTGCGCGATGTCCTGCTTGGTGGCTTGGCTGGCGGCCGCGCCTAGCGCACCCTGCCCGATGACATATAGACGGACCTTCCCGTTCTCCGTCTCGCCGGGCTGATCACCATTGACCCCGATCTTCTGACGCAACTGTTTGGCGACGTCGACGGCTCCGGTGTTCTCGAAGTCCAGTTGCAGGGTGATGACGTATGGGCGGTCCGGCTGAGGTGCGGGCTGGGCCCCGGGTGCCCCCACCAGGTTGGGCATCACCGTGACGCTGGGAACTTCGGCGGCCAGCCGTTCCAGCTCGGCGACCGCGTCGTTCATGTCGCTGAAGGACGCGTCCGGACGGGGCGCCGCGACCAGGGCCAAGGGGGATGCCCCCTGGTCGGGAAACTGTTTCTCGAGCTGGTGCTGAACATACAGTGACTGCGAGCCTTCAACCTCGAAGCCGCCGCCGGTGAGATTGCCGGACTGGTTCATGGCCAGATACACCGATGGCACCAGTAGCAGTACCCAGGCCCCGAACACCGCCCAGCGGTATCTGCGCAGGATGCTGCTGATGCGCATCATGAACTGCTGGATCGGAACTCCTCGATTTCTCCCCGGCGCCTCGTAGCCAGAGCGTACCGCAGCCGCCGATGGGCAGGTTGCCCTCGTGAAGCCCTGGGAGAGCTGCTTTATGCAGCTCCAACACCCACGTCTTTGCTGCGTGAGGTGGGCAGTCCTGCGGTCGCGATGGCCTCATGGCGACAGCGCAATCTCAACCTCGGGTTATCGCTGCCCGTGATCGCCGAGAGTTTGCGGGCCGGTAAGGAGTTCACCGGCCCGGGCGGCCGCCTGGAGTGGCTCAAGCCGCGGGCGCGCTGCCCGGACCTGGTGTTACTTCGCCGCGCTGATCCACCTTTTTGATTCTTCTCGGTATCGATTGGTCGCTAGACAAGAAACTGGGCGGCTATTCTGCTTAGCTTTCTAAGATGACCCTGATCGGCGACCGAAACTGGTCTCGGTCTACCCCCGACCAAAGGAGCCTTCATGTTGTTCTCGGCAACCAACGTTCGTCGTGCGGTCACTTGCGGGCTGGGCGGCGGAGCTGTGGTGTTCGGCCTGCTTAGCGCTGCGCCCATGGCCTCCGCGGAGCCCCAACCGCCGAACTGCACCGCGGGTGACTTCTCCGGCACGGCGGCCGGCGTCTCGGCGGCGTCCGCAGCCTACTTGTTCACCCACCCCGAGGTGAACGCGTTCTTCACCGGCCTGCACGGTGCCCCGGCCAACCAGATCGAAGCCGATGTCGACGAGTACCTTCTCGCCAACCCGCAGGTTTTGGCGGAGCTCACGGCGATCCGGCAGCCGCTGGCGGATCTGAAGAACCGCTGCGGCATCATCTACGCACCAGACGCTCGCTGAGGCAGGTGCCGGCTGAGCCCAGCGACCGCAGATTCAGCGGTTGATCAGGCGAGCCGCGACGCGCCATCCGAGCAGCAGCAACGCAGTGGTCAGTGTGGCGACCACAATGAAGCTGGTGGCGGTGCCCTGGGATGTGACTCTGCGCAACACCATCCCGATTGCCACGGTGCATATCCACACCACGACACCGGTGGGAGCGAGTACGGCCGGACGGCGCCAGCCGCGTGAGATCAGCCAGCCCAGCGTGGTTCCAGTGAGGAACGGCCACGCGGTCTCCGCTATGCCTGCGACGGTCAGCCACTCAGCGTGAGTGCGACGCCCGATCGCACAGAACACGACCACGCAGAGCACATCGGCGGCGTACGCGCCCAGGGCGGCGCCGGTCCGCGGGCGGTCGCTGGATTGCAGGGGCTGTTCGTCGTAAGCCATGGAGCTTCTGCTTTCTTCGTCGTGAGGCGATTATCGAGGTGGGTTCGGCGACCCCGGCGGCGCGGCGACGGCGGCGGCTATGGCGGCTGGGGCGGCTGGGGCGGCTGGGGCGGCCCGGCAGCTATGGCGGCCCGGAGCTCTCCTGCGCCGTTCGGTCGCTGGCCGCCAGTTCAGCAAGCAGGTCCGCGACGACCGTCGGGTCGAACTGAGTTCCGGAACCTCGCTTGATCTCGTCGAGCGCGGCATCGGGCGCCATGGCCTTTCGGTAGGGCCGGTTCGTCGTCATCGCCGTGTATGCATCGACGACGTGCAGGATGCGGGACGCCTCGGGGATCTCTTCTCCGCGTAGCCCCGACGGGGTGCCCAGGCCGTCGAATCGCTCGTGGGAGTGTCGAATCCACGGGACGATGACCTCGGTGCCCTCGACTCGCGCCAGCATTTCTGCGCCGATGGTCGTGTGCCGATCCACGTCCTGGCGCTGATCGGGGGTCAGGGGTTGGCGCGAGGTGAGCGTCGAGTCGGGGATGGCGCTGAGACCGATGGCGTGCAGCATGGCGGCGATGCGGAGCTCGGCGACTTGGTCATGGTTCCAGCCCCGGCGCTCGGCGATGGCGGCCGCGAGGATCGCCACGTCTCGGCTGTGAGCGCTGTCGAGACGGCGGTCCACCGCTTCGGCCAGTGTGACCGCCCAGGCGAGCTCGGGCCGTGCGCTCGGTCTGCCGTGCTTTTGGACGTACAGTTCGACGTCCGCGGCTCGGAACAGCTCTTCGGCCGTGATGCCGTCGCCGGGGTAAATCGCCACACCCACCGACATCCCGATCACCGGGCGGAGCAGCTCAGTAACCGCCGACGCGAGCTTCTTGGCTTCGGCGGAGCCAGACCCGAAAGCGACGATGCCGAACTCGTCGCCGCCCAGTCGGCCGACGGCGTCCATGCGCCGCACCGTCTCGCCGATGGCGTTGGCGACGAACTGCAGGACCGCATCGCCGGCCGCGTGCCCTTGCGTGTCGTTCACCTGCTTGAACGAGTCGAGGTCGATCGTGAGCAGCGCCACCGGCCGGCCGAGGCGCTCGGCCTGGTCGATGCTCGCCTGGAACCGTTCGTCGAACCCACGACGGTTCAGCACCCCCGTGAGTGGATCGGTGCGC
>JAHZIT010000058.1 GCA_022601275.1 Actinomycetes bacterium | reverse complement strand
GTTGGGCGCGGCGTAGCGGCCCCACTTCTTGACGGCGGCAGGTGTCACGACGGTGGCAAGGAAGGAGCCGGTGCCGGTAGCGACGACGAACAGCACTGCGGTGCCCAGACCGGCGACGGCGGTGGCGTCGCTGTGTCGCACCGTGACCAGCACCAGCAGGGTGTTGATTCCGAACACCATGCGGTGGGCGGACAACCCGGCCAGGGTGGCCGCAACGGTGGGAACGGCCAGCACGGTTCGCACGCCGTGCAGCCAACCGGTGGCCACGGCGTAGATGACGGACCCGCGAACCGCGCCCGCGCTGTGGTCGGGGCCCAGTGTGTGCGGTGGGAAGCGCACCGACAACCACAGCGCCAGGGCTACCGGGACAGTGACGATGAAAATTATTGCCGCAGCGCCGGAGTCGCCTGCCCCGAACAGCGAGCGAGGCACCAACATGAAATTGGCGCCGAAGAAGGCGGCCGCGGCACCGGTGGCAATCGCAACCGAATTCATCGTCACTACCTGCGCACGCGGAACGACATGCGGAAGTGCTGCCGACAGGCCCGAGGAGACGAACCGAGTGAAGCCGTTGACGATCAAGGCACCCAACAGGATCACTAGATCACCGCGCCCGGTGGCCAGCAGGGCCCCGACCCCGGCCACGAACGCAAGCCGCCCGCCGTTGGCGCCGATCAGTACCAGTCGCCGGTCCCAGTGGTCCAGCAGCGCACCGGCGAACGGACCCAACAGGGAGTAGGGCAGGAAGAGCACGGCGAACGCCCCGGCGATGGCCCACGGATCGGCGGCCCGCTCGGGGTTGAACAGGATCGCACCGGCCAGACCGGCCTGGAACAAGCCGTCCCCGAACTGGCTGACCACCCGAACTTCCAGCAGCCGCCAGAACAGCGGCAACGACCGCACCGAGCGCAATAGCGCAAGCGGTGCGCGGGCGTCGGCCACGGGTTCACGTCCTGTTGCGGGGTAGGAGCGTCGGTTGCGCACTGTTCGCGCGAGGGCGCATCAATGGGTGCTCGTAACCCGACCCACAGTACAAATTTACGGTGACGGCTCGCTTGTTCGCCACCATCGAGCAACGGTGATGACATGATGGGCGGGTGGCTCAGCCAGAAGACCCGGAGGACTTCAGGGAGGGAGTCGCGCCCGCGGCGCACCGGGTGCGCGCCGGCACGATGCTACTGGCGAACACCGACCTGATGGAGCCGACTTTCCGGCGCAGCGTCATCTACGTCGTCGAGCACAATGACGGCGGCACGCTGGGTGTGGTGCTGAACCGGTCCAGTGAGACGGCGGTCTACAACGTGCTGCCGCAGTGGGCCAAGCTGACGACCAAGCCGAAGACGATGTTCATCGGAGGTCCGGTCAAGCGGGATGCCGCGCTCTGCCTCGCCACGTTGCGTGTCGGGGTGGATCCGGGCGATGCGCCGGGTCTGCGGCACGTACAGGGCCGCATCGCGATGGTGGATCTGGATGCCGACCCCGAGACGATTGCGCCGATGGTCGAGGGGGTGCGGATCTTCGCCGGCTACTCCGGCTGGACTATCGGTCAGCTGGAGGGCGAAATCGAGCGCGACGATTGGATCGTCCTGTCCGCGTTGCCCGCTGATGTGCTGGTCGAGCCGCGCGTCGATCTGTGGTCCAGGGTGCTGCGGCGCCAGCCGATGCCCTTGGCGCTGCTGGCCACCCACCCGATCGACCTGAGCCGCAACTGATCCGGACTGACTCGACCATCGCAACTGTTGGCCAGAGTTATGGCCAAGTGAAAGTGGTTGCGACTGGTCTCAGCGGTCTATCCGCACGACAATGTGCAGGTCGCGCATCCGCCCCCGCATCCTGCAGACGCTCCGGCAGCCGACCGATTGAGTTGCTCCCTGCGGAGAACCGACTTGGCGCTCTGCCAGCATCCTGCTGCGACCGTGAAGACGGCGCCGACGACGCTCACGATGAGCACGACCACCGAAGTCGGCGGGCTCGCCGCGATCGCTACCGCGGCACCGGCGGCGAGCATGACAGCGGCGGCCAGTTGTATCGGCGCCACTCCCCGCAACACCTGTCGCACGTAGTCGGGTGAGGGCGGGCGGGTCAGCGACCAGAGGCCCTGGGCAGCGGTCACGACAGCAGCGCACAGACACAACACGGCGGCGACCAGCATGTGCCTCAGAATACGGGGTACTCCGTCGAGGCACTCGCGGTGTCGCTGGGGTCGTCCTCCGGGCGCCTGGCATCGCCCGGAGGACGAGGCCCTATCCCTGCAACCCCAGCGGCTGAGGCGGCGTTGCCACCGGTGGGGCTGCGGGAGCTACAGGTGCCGGAAGGCTGGCCGGGGCTGCGCCTGGCGCAACTGCGGGCGCAGGCGCCGAGGGCGCGCTGACCTTGAAGCCGTTGACGATAGCCTCGGTGGCGTCGGCAGCGGCTACGACCTGGTCGACGCTGGTGGCAACAGACAGCGACACGAGGTAGTTGTCGGGGCCCGAGGGTGCAATCACGTGGCGCCGCGAGGTGTTCAACGTCAGGCTGTTCTCCCGGTAGGTGCCTTCTATCAGGGACGAGGGCATGCCATTGTGCTCGGCGAACGATGCTTTGGTGGAACGCCAAGCGGGCAGTTGTTGGCTGTCGACGAATCCGTGACTGATGGCCTCCTGCGGATCGAACTGGCCGATCAGCTTGTACACCACAACCTGGGCATTCGAGGTGTGGAGCCCGTTGCCGCCGACTCGGTCGGCGATCACGGCGAACGCGTCCGTGACGTTCGGGTCGGGGACGTGTTCCCAGCCCTGCGGCATCGGCAGCACGATGTTCAGTGCACGGAAGCCCTGGCTGGACTGTGGTTCGAGCGAGACGCCCGCGCTTGCGAAGTATTCGGTGAGGGTGCCCGAGGTTGCCGGAGTGATGGTCACCGGTGTTGGCGCGGGCACAGCGGGTGCTGTGGCGGCGGGTGCTGTGGCGGCGGGTGCTGTGGCGGCGGGTGCTGCGGCGGCGGGTGCTGTAGCCGCGGGTGCTGTGGCGGCGGGAAGCGTCGCGGAGCCGGTGGCCTGGGGCGTTGCGGCGCTGGGCGCCACAGTCGCCGCGGGTTGGCCGGTGGCCTGGGGCGTTGCGGCGCTGGGTGCCGCTGTCGCTGTCTGGTTCACAATCGCGGGCGCGGGTTGCGGCTGCGGATTCGTCGGCTGCGCGGATGCCGTCACGCCCGCGAAGCCAAGCATGCTCGCGGCGCCGACCGCGGCCCCACCTGCCAGAATCCGCCGGTAGCGGGCGATTTCGCTCATCGACTGCAGTCCTCTGGTTCCATCTCACATCCGTTCCCGGCAATTCCGGGATTGCCCCTCCTGGCCAGGTGGCGAATGTATCCACGGCCACCACGCCGTTGCTAGACCGAAACTCCAGCTGGGACCAACCCCTGACGCATCCGCAACGGAACCGAGACCAAGCCCAGGCCCGGGGATCGGCGATCAGGGTGCTTATACCCTGGTGGCGTGACCGAAACGCCGACTGCGCAGCCCGCCTCCGCCGCCGACACTCCACAGCACCGCTACACGGCGCAACTGGCGGGCGAAATCGAGCGGGCATGGCAGCAGCAGTGGTCGCGGTCAGGGACTTTCGATGTGGCTAACCCAGTCGGTTCGCTGGCGCCCAGCGACGGTGCCCAGGTGCCCGCCGACAAGATGTTCGTCCAGGACATGTTTCCCTACCCGTCCGGCGAAGGCCTGCACGTCGGCCACCCGCTGGGATACATCGCCACCGACGTGTACGCACGGTACTACCGGATGACCGGGCGTAATGTTCTGCACGCCTTGGGATTCGATGCCTTCGGACTTCCCGCAGAGCAGTACGCGATCCAGACCGGCACGCATCCACGAACCCGCACCGAGGCCAATATCGTCAACTTCCGCCGCCAGCTCGAGAGGCTCGGTCTCGGCCACGACTCGCGGCGCAGCTTCTCCACCACCGACGTGGACTACTACAAATGGACCCAGTGGATTTTCCTGCAGGTCTTCAACGCGTGGTTCGACCCTGCGGCGGGCAGGTCCCGCCCGATTGCCGAACTGGTCGAGGAGTTCGACGCCGGGACCAGATCGGTCGGTGACGGTCGTGACTGGTTCCAGCTGACCAGCGATGAGCGCGCCGATATCGTGGACGGTTATCGGCTGGTCTACTTGGCCGATTCGGTGGTGAACTGGTGTCCAGGGCTGGGCACGGTTCTGGCGAATGAGGAAGTTTCCGCCGATGGCCGCAGCGAGCGCGGTAACTTTCCGGTTTTCCGGAAACGGTTGCGGCAGTGGATGATGCGGATAACCGCTTACTCTGACCGGCTGCTGGACGACCTCGATCTGCTGGACTGGCCGGAAAAGGTCAAGACCATGCAGCGAAACTGGATTGGCCGCTCGACGGGCGCGACGGTGTTCTTCTCCGTCGATTCGGCGCCGGCCGCCGGCGACATCGAAGTGTTCACCACGCGTCCGGACACGCTGTTCGGCGCGACGTACCTGGTGCTGGCTCCCGAACATGAACTGGTCGAGGACCTCGTCGCCGATTCCTGGCCGGCGAAGGTCGATTCGCGGTGGACATACGGAGCGGCGACGCCAGCGGACGCGGTGGCTGCCTATCGGCGGAAGATCGCGGCGAAGTCGGACTTGGAGCGTCAGGAGAACCGCTCCAAGACCGGCGTGTTCCTTGGCACATTCGCGACGAATCCGGCCAGCGGACAACAGATTCCGATATTCATTGCCGACTACGTGCTGGCCGGCTACGGCACGGGCGCGATCATGGCGGTGCCCGGCGGGGACCAGCGTGACTGGGACTTCGCGACCGAGCTGGGCTTGCCGATCCTGGAAGTGGTGCGGCCGGTTGCAGCAGTGGAGCCAGGACCGGTGGGCAAGGAACTATCGGGGGAAGCGGTTGCAGGCGCCGATGCCCTAGAAGAGGCCTACACCGGGGACGGTGTACTGGTGAACTCAGGCTTCCTCAACGGAATGGACGTGGCCTCCGGCAAGAAGGCGATGACCGAACGGCTCGTCGAGAATGGGAGTGGCCGGGAGCGAACCGAATACAAGCTTCGGGACTGGCTTTTCGCCAGGCAGCGGTATTGGGGCGAGCCCTTCCCCATTGTCTATGACGCGGCGGGCCGCACTCACGGATTGCCGGAGTCGATGCTGCCCGTCGAGCTTCCCGATGTGCCCGATTATTCCCCGGTGCTCTTTGATCCCGAGGACGCCGACAGCGAGCCGTCGCCGCCGCTGGCGAAGGTGACCGACTGGGTGAATGTGGAGCTCGACCTCGGCGATGGCCTCAAGCCCTACACCCGCGACACAAACGTCATGCCACAGTGGGCGGGCAGCTCGTGGTATGAGTTGCGCTACACCGACCCGCACAACGCAGAAGAGTTGTGCGCCAAGGAGAACGAGGCGTATTGGATGGGGCCGCGGCCGGCTGAGCACGGTCCCGACGACCCCGGCGGAGTCGATCTCTATGTGGGGGGCGTCGAACATGCCGTCCTGCATCTGCTTTACGCGCGGTTCTGGCACAAGGTGCTCTACGACCTCGGCCACGTCAGCTCGCGAGAGCCTTACCGGCGGCTGGTGAACCAGGGCTACATCCAGGCGTTCGCCTATACCGATGCCCGCGGCGCCTACGTCCCGGCCGCCGAGGTCGTCGAGCGCGACGGGGGTTTCTACTGGACTGGCCCCGACGGCGAGATCCCGGTGTCGCAGGAGTTCGGGAAGATCGGTAAGAGCCTGAAGAACTCGGTGTCGCCCGACGACATCTGTGACAACTACGGCGCGGACACGCTGCGCGTCTATGAGATGTCGATGGGACCGCTGGAGGCGTCGCGGCCCTGGGCGACCAAAGACGTCGTCGGAGCACACCGGTTCCTGCAACGGGTGTGGCGGTTGGTCGTAGATGAAGAAACCGGAGCGACGAAAACGACCGACGACACGGTGGACGAACAAACCCTTCGGCTACTGCACCGCACCATCGCCGGCGCGGCGGAGGATTATGCCGCGCTGCGCAACAACACGGCGGCGGCCAAGCTCATCGAGTACACCAACCACCTGACCAAGCAGGTAGTGACAGCCCGCGCTGCGCTGGAGCCGCTGGTGCTGATGGTTGCGCCCCTGGCGCCGCACCTGGCTGAAGAGCTGTGGAACCGGCTGGGCCACGGCGGCTCACTGGCCCACGGCCCGTTCCCGGTGGCCGACGAGCGCTATCTGATCGAGGACACCGTCGAGTACCCGGTGCAGGTCAACGGGAAGGTTCGCGGGCGGGTCACCGTCTCGGCAGACGCGGGCGCGGACGTGGTCGAAGCGGAGGCACTGGCCGATGAGAAGATCGCGGCGTTCCTGGATGGCCGAACGCCCAAGAAAGTGATCGTGGTCGCCGGTCGACTCGTCAACGTGGTCCTGTAGCCGTCGGATTTCGGCGCAGAACGTCACGCCCACCGTGACGAGCTGCACCGAAATCACCGGGGGCGGACGATGACCTCGTGAACGTGGGCGTCGCGCGGCGTACTGATCGCATCAGCGGTGACTTGAGCGACGGTCTGCGGGCTCAGGAACTGCTCGGGGTTGTAGACGCGGCCCTCGTATGCAATGAGGTCTTCCTGCATCGCCGTCGCGATTCGCCCCGGGTGCACCGACGTCACGCGCAGGGACGGCTCATCGCTGCGCAATGAGTCGGCGAAGGCCCGCAGTGCGAACTTGCTCGAGGAGTAGGAGGCCAGCCCGGCCGACGCGTTGATCCCGGAACCCGAGTTGATGAACACCACGTGCCCGGCCGCGCTGCGGAGCGCCGGAAGCAACTCGAGGGTTAGGGCGACCGGGCCGATCAGATTTACGGCCATGGTCGCGCGCCACTCGTCGACCGAGGACTCCGCCACCCGCCCGGGGTAGGCCACCCCCGCGTTGTGAATCAGCATATCGAGTTCGACGATGGGTTCGACAACGGCGGCGATCGAGTCCGGATCGCCCAGGTCGAAGGGCCAGGTGGTGGCTCCGAGGCGCTCGGCGACGGCGTCGAGCCGCTGGGAAGGGCGACCGGCCAGCAGCAGCGTGTGTGTCGGGGCCAGCGCATCAGCGAGAGCAGATCCAAGTCCGCCGGCGGCTCCGGTGATCATCGCGGTCGGCACACCAGAACAGTACCGACAGTGCACTTACGCCCGGAAAGTCGCATCATGGAGGCGATGCCCCACGACCCCAGCTTCGCGCCCACCCAACTCGCGGCGCGCGCCGCGTACCTGCTGCGCGGCAACGACCTCGGCGCGATGACCACTGCGGCGCCGTTGTTGTATCCGCACATGTGGAGCTGGGACGCCGCCTTTGTGGCGATCGGGCTGGCTCCGCTGTCGGTGGAGCGGGCCGTCGTCGAGCTCGACACACTGCTGTCGGCACAGTGGAGCAATGGCATGATCCCGCACATCGTTTTCGCCAACGGTGTCGACGGGTACTTCCCCGGCCCGGCCCGTTGGGCGTGCTCGACACTTTCGGCCGATGCGCCCCGCACCCACCAAACCTCGGGGATCATGCAGCCGCCCGTGCACGCCATCGCGGTTCAGCGCATTCTCGACCATGCGCGTACCCGCGGGCGTTCGACCCGCGCGGTCGCCGAGTCGTTCCTCGACCGCCGCTGGGACGCCTTGGTGGCTTGGCATCGCTGGCTGGCCGAATGCCGGGACCAAAATGACAACGGCCGGGTCACCATTTACCACGGCTGGGAGTCCGGGATGGATAACTCCCCGCGATGGGACAGCGCCTACGCCAACGTGATTCCCGGTGACGTGCCGGAATATCAGCGCCAGGACAACAAAATCAACACCGACGCCAGCCAGCGGCCCAGCGACCTGGAGTACGACCGTTACCTATGGTTGGTCGAGGAGATGAAGGCCGCCCGCTACGACGATGAGCTTCTGCCCAAAGCAGTGAGCTTCGCCGTGGAAGACGTTTTCGTCTCCGCCATTCTTTCGGTGGCCTGCCAGGTGCTGGCGGAGATCGGCGAAGACCACAAGCAGCCCGACGCCGATGTGAAGGACCTGTACTCGTGGGCCCAGCGGTTCCGGACGGGTGTCATCACGACGAGCGACGAACGAACCGGTGCGGCAAGGGATTACGACGTGCGTGCGGATAGGTGGATCGCCACCGAGACCGTGGCCCAGTTTGCGCCGCTGCTGTGCGGCGGCCTGCCGCACGACAGGGAGCGGGCTTTGTTGCGGCTGCTGGAGGGTCCGCGATTCTGCGGTCACCCCGACCTCGCCTATGCGCTCGTCCCGTCGACGTCGCCGGTGTCTCGCGATTTCCGTCCCCGCGAGTACTGGCGCGGACCGGTGTGGCCGGTGATGACGTGGCTGTTCTCCTGGTGTTTCGCCAGGCGCGGCTGGGCTGAGCGCTCAGCGATCCTGCGGAGGGAGGGTTTGCGCCAAGCCAGTGACGGAACCTTCGCGGAGTACTACGAGCCGTTCACCGGGGAGCCGTTGGGCAGCATGCAGCAGTCATGGACCGCGGCGGCGGTGTTGGACTGGCTGGGCTGAGGCTTTACTCGGCGATTCGCTCGAGCGGCGCCAGGCCCTTGGCCAGCGCGTCGAGTTCGTCCTCGCTGAGCTTGCTGAGCAGTGCGGCGAGGTGAGCCTGCCGCGAAGCCAACGCTTCCCGGTGCTGGGCGTGCCCCTCGGGGGTGATGTCCACCAGGACTGCCCTCAGATCCGACGTGTCGCGGGTGCGTTTGACCAGCCCCAACTTCTCGAGCCTTCGGATCGCCACCGTGGTGGTGGGTGTGCGGACCCGCTCGCGGGCAGCCAAGTCGGTCATCCGAATCGGGCCCTGGTCGAGCAGGGTGAGCAGAATGGAGAGCTGCGCCAGCGTGAGGTCTCCCGAGGTGGAGGTCCGGCCGGTGTGGCGGAGCACCCCGAGCACCTTGGAGAGCACCCGCTGTACTTCGCCAGCCAGCTCGCTGACCTGCGGTTCCGCGTCAACCATAATGCGACAGTCTAACCTGTTTGGCGTCGGCGATGTTGCGCGGACGACCGGCGTGACCCGATGCCCATGGCGATGTGCAGTGCATCACGGACGCCGGTCTGCCGGTGTCGTCCCTCAGGAAGCAAACTCGCAAAACGCCGGCTGGCCCCGCCTTCGCGGAGATGCCGGCCAATAGCGTCAGCTGTCGATGAAGTCTTCGAGTTCGGCGCGGGCGACGTCGTCGGCCAGCTGCTTGGGCGGGCTCTTCATCAGGTATGCCGAGGCCGCGACGACAGGTCCGCCGACGCCGCGGTCCTTGGCGATCTTCGCGGCGCGGACGGCGTCGATGATGACACCGGCCGAGTTGGGCGAATCCCACACCTCGAGCTTGTACTCCAGGTTCAGCGGCACGTCACCGAAGGCGCGGCCCTCCAGCCGGACGTAGGCCCACTTGCGGTCGTCGAGCCAACCGACGTGATCCGACGGTCCGATGTGCACGTCCTTGGTGTTGAACTCGCGCTGCAGATTGGACGTGACGGCCTGGGTCTTGGAGATCTTCTTGGACTCCAAGCGCGAACGCTCGAGCATGTTGAGGAAGTCCATGTTGCCGCCGACGTTGAGCTGCATGGTCCGGTCGAGTTGCACGCCGCGATCCTCGAACAGCTTGGCCATCACGCGGTGGGTGATGGTGGCACCGACCTGGCTCTTGATGTCGTCGCCGACGATCGGCACGCCGGCGTCTTCGAATTTCTTGGCCCACACGGGGTCCGAGGCGATGAAGACCGGCAGCGCGTTGACGAACGCCACACCGGCGTCGATGGCGCACTGGGCGTAGAACTTGTCGGCCTCTTCGGAGCCCACCGGAAGGTAGGAGACCATCACGTCTACGTTCGCGTCCTTGAGCGCCTTGACCACATCGACGGCCTCGGTGTCGGAGACCTCGATGGTCTCGGCGTAGTACTTGCCGATGCCGTCGAGCGTGGGGCCGCGCTGCACGGTGACGTTGGTCGGCGGCACGTCGGCGATCTTGATGGTGTTGTTCTCCGAGGCGAAGATGGCCTCGGACAAGTCGAAGCCGACCTTCTTGGCGTCCACGTCGAACGCGGCGACGAACTTCACGTCGCGTACGTGGTAGCCGCCGAGCTTGATGTGCATGAGGCCGGGAACGGCGACGTTCTCGTCTGCGTCCTTGTAGTACTGCACGCCCTGCACGAGCGAGGACGCGCAGTTGCCCACGCCGACGATCGCGACCCGGACGTCATTGCTTGCGGTCATGACGTTTTTCTCCTCTTGTCCTACTCCGACTGCTGTTTCAGAAGTACTGCTGGTGTTGCTCACTGATGCACTGGTTGTTGTGTTCACGTGTGCTCCGCGCGTTCCTGCGCCAACTTCTCGGCGGCGATCAATTCGTTGAGCCAGGTGACTTCCCGTTCGCTGGACTCCAGCCCGAGCTGGTGGAGCTGCCTGGTGTAGCGGTCGAACGAGTTGCTGGCCCGTGCGACCGCTTCCCGCAGGCTTTCCCGGCGCTCCTCGACCTGACGGCGGCGTCCCTCGAGAATGCGCATGCGCGCCTCGGCCGGGGTGCGATTGAAGAAGGCGAGGTGAACGCCGAACCCGTCGTCGGAGAAGTTCTGCGGCCCCGTATCGGCAACCAGCTCGGTGAAGCGCCGCTTGCCGGCGTCGGTGAGCTGGTAGACGCGGCGGGCGCGTCGGACTTTGACGGTGCCTTCCGGGGCTGCGTCTTCGACGATCAGACCGTCGGCCTGCATACGCCGCAGCGCCGGATAGAGCGATCCGTAGGAGAAGGCGCGAAACGCGCCGAGCAGGCCCGTCAGTCGTTTCCGCAGCTCATAGCCGTGCATGGGCGATTCGAGCAGCAGACCCAGAACAGCCAGTTCCAGCATTCGGGCCACCTCCTCGCGTAATCTGGCCGTCGCTACGACGACTGCGGGCCGTCGTTACGACGGCCCGACACCTCGCGCAACTGTATCGCGCCGATATATTAGACGGTACATCGGCGGCGGTTTCCGTGACAAATGCTCTCCGGTGGCGCGGTGATGACGCAGCCCGGCGAGATCGTGACCCTTCGGTGGTGAACTGGGCCGCACGTCGCGCCTCGGCGATTGTCGCGCCGACGTACTCTGGTCACCGTGCGATTTCAGCGACAGGTGGTGGACTACGCCTTGCGACGGCGGTCTCTGCTGGCCGAGGTCTATTCGGGAAGGACCGGCGTCTCCGAAGTCTGCGACGCCAACCCTTACCTGTTGCGAGCTGCGAAGTTCCACGGCAAGTCCAGCTCGGTGATGTGCCCGATCTGCCGCAAGGAACAGCTGACACTGGTTTCGTGGGTGTTCGGCGATCAACTCGGTGCGGTGTCCGGGTCTGCCCGCACCGCCGAGGAGCTGCTCATGCTGGCGACCCGCTACGACGACTTCTCGGTACACGTTGTGGAGGTATGCCGCACCTGCAGTTGGAATCACCTGGTCAAGTCGTACAAGCTCGGAGCGTTGCTGCCCCCGGAGGGCTCACCTGCGCCACGGCGAACTCAGACGGCGCGCGGTCGTGCGCGCACTGCCAGTGAATAGCGAGGGGCGCCACGACCGGTCAGCCGATGATGCCCCGGAGGGCCAGATGACCGAAGGCGTGAGCCCAGAACCACCGCACCAAGCCGACGGTCCGGCACCGAGCACTGGTGATGGCGGCGCGCACCGGGCGCCGCCGAAGGCCGACGGGGGAGATCAGCCCGCGGGTACCCCCGATGACCGGCACACCGCCATCATCCCGCCGGTGCGGGAGGAGCCGCCGGTGCACCTTCGCGACCCCATCGACGTGGTCAAGCGGGCGCTGGACGGCACCTCTCCCAAAAAAGATCCACCGATGTCGCCGCCTACCCCGCCGGGTGGGGGTGGGCCGACCGGGGATGGGCCGACGGACGGCACCCCGGGCCCGCGTCCGCAGGTCAACTGGAAGTGGGTGCGGCGCGGCCTCTATGCCACGGTGGCGGTGCTGATCGTGCTGCCGTTGCTCACCTTCGGCATGGCCTACATGATCGTCGATGTGCCCAAGCCGGGCGACATCCGTACCGCGCAGGTATCGACAATCCTGGCCAGCGATGGCTCTGAGCTGTCGAAAATCGTTCCGCCCGAGGGAAACCGGATCGATGTCGACATCGATCAAATCCCACCGCACGTCCTCGATGCGGTGATGGCCGCCGAGGACCGGGACTTCTACTCGAATCCGGGCTTTTCTTTCACCGGTTTCATGCGCGCCGCCACGAACAACCTTTTCGGGGGCGATCTGCAGGGCGGATCGACGATCACTCAGCAATATGTCAAGAACGCGTTGGTGGGTGACGCGCGATCCGGGCTGGGCGGGGTCATCCGCAAGGCCAAAGAACTGGTGATCTCGACCAAGATGTCCGGCGAATGGTCCAAGGATCAGGTGCTGCAGTCCTATCTGAACATCATCTATTTCGGCAGGGGCGCCTACGGTGTGGCGGCTGCGTCCAAGGCCTACTTCGACAAGCCCGTCGAGCAGCTCAACGTCGCCGAGGGCGCGTTGCTCGCTGCGCTCATCCAGCTGCCATCGGTGCTTGATCCAGCCGTCGACCCCGAGGCGTCAGCGGCGCGCTGGAACTGGGTGCTGGACGGCATGGTCGAGATCGGGGCGCTGTCGCCGGCCGACCGGGCCGCGCAGGTGTTCCCACCGACCATCCCGCGGGACCTGGCCAGCACGCAGAACCAGACCACCGGGCCCAACGGGCTGATCGAGCGGCAGGTGATCAACGAACTGCTGGAGATCTTCAACATCAACGAGCAGACGCTGAACACCGAGGGCCTTCAGATCACCACCACAATCGATTCTCGGGCGCAGTCCGCCGCCCAGGATGCGGTCGAGGCCGCTCTGGACGGCCAGGACCCTGAAATGCGGGCTGCGGTGGTGTCGATCGACCCGAGAACCGGCGGCATAATTGCCTACTACGGCGGCTCGGATGCCAACGGTTTCGATTTCGCGCAGGCCGGGCTGCCCACCGGATCGGCGTTCAAGGTGTTCGCGCTGATCGCGGCGCTGCAGCAGGGCATGGGCCTGGGCTTCCAGGTGGATAGTTCGCCTTTGAGCCTCAACGGCATCGAGATCACGAATGTGGGTGGCGAAAGTTGCGGTACGTGCAATATCGCTGAGGCGCTGAAGCAATCGTTGAACACCAGCTATTACCGATTGATGCTCAAGCTCGACAACGGACCGCAGGACGTCGCCGATGCGGCACACGAGGCCGGCATCGCGGAGAGCATCCCCGGTGTGGACCACACCCTGTCCGAGGACGGGGAGGGCGGCCCGCCGAACAACGGAATTGTGCTGGGTCAGTACCAGACTCGGGTTCTTGATATGGCCTCGGCGTACGCCACGATCGCCGCGTCGGGGGTCTACCGGACACCACACTTCGTACAGAAGGTCGTCAACGCCGAGGGCGATGTCCTGTTCGACGCTACCGAGGAGGACAACACCGGCGAACAGCGAATCGATAAGGACGTCGCGGACAACGTCACCGCCGCGATGCAGCCGATCGCCGCATACTCCAACGGTCACAATCTTGCCGGCGGGCGTCCGTCGGCCGCCAAGACCGGCACCAACCAACTGGGCGATACCGGGGCAAACCGCGATGCGTGGATGGTCGGCTTTACCCCCTCGCTGTCGACCGCGGTGTGGGTCGGCACTACTGAGGGCACCAAACCACTTGTGAATCAATGGGGCTCACCGGTGTACGGCGCAGGGCTACCGTCGGACATCTGGAAGGCCACGATGGACGGCGCGCTCGAGGGAACCGACAATGAGTCGTTTCCGAAACCCGCGGAGATCGGTGGCTATGCCGGTGTGCCACCGCCGCCGCCACCGCCGCCGGACCCCACCGATGCACCGCCGCCGCCCTCGGAGACCGTGATTCAACCGACGCTCGAGATCGCGCCGGGAATCACGATCCCGTGGGGACCCCCAACCACCGTGCCCGTGGGACCGCCACCTCCGGAGGGCGCGCCGCCTCCGGAGGGCGTGCCAGGCCCGCCGCCTGTCGGGGCCCCGCCGGGTCCGGAGGGCGTGCCAGGTGCGCCGCCGCCGGAACCCGGACCGCCGCCACCGGGACCCCCGCCGCCTCCGTGACGGGACCGGGCGAGGTTTCGCGGGCTTCGCCGGACGGGGCTGAATCGCCGGCTCCGCTGGACGGGGCTGAATCGCCGGCTCCGCCGGCCGAAGACCTGCGAAGCCTGGACGGCCGCGATATGCCGAGCCGCACCGACACCATCGGTGCGGCGCTCGCGGGAACTATCGGCGGCCCCGTGGGTCGGCATGCGTTGATCGGTCGCACCCGATTCCTCACACCATTGCGAGCCATGCTGGCCATCGCGCTGATCTTTCTGGCGCTGGGGTATTCGACAAAGGCAGCGTGTCTGCAGACCGTCGGTACCGGCGCCGCCGACCAGCGGGTGGGCAATTGGGAGAACCAGCGGGCCTATTTTCAGCTGTGCTACTCCGATACCGTGCCGCTGTATACCGCGGAGTTGTTGAACCTGGGCAGATTTCCCTATAAGTCCAGCTGGGTTGAGACCGACGGCGAGGGTAAGCCGCACGTCCAGTACGACGGCAGCCCGGCCGTGCGCTACATGGAGTATCCGGTCTTGACGGGTATCTACCAGTACCTGTCGATGTCGCTGGCGAAGACCTACACGGCGTTGACCAAACTCGTATCGGTGCCGATCGTCGCCGAGGTGGTGATGTTCTTCAACATCGTCGCGTTCGGCCTGGCCATGGCTTGGCTGACGACATTGTGGGCGACCGCGATGCTGGCCGGCCCGCGCCGCATCTGGGATGCGGCGCTGGTCGCGGCTTCACCGATCGTGATTTTTCAGATCTTTACCAACTTCGACGCGCTGGCAACGGCTTTCGCAGCCGCCGCATTGTTGGCGTGGGCGCGGCGAAGACCCGTGGTGGCCGGTGTGCTCATCGGGCTGGGAGTGGCGGCCAAGCTCTATCCGCTGCTCTTTCTGATACCGCTGGCCTTCCTGGCGATGCGCACGGGACGTCTGCGCGAGGTCGGCCGGACGGCGGCGGCGGCGCTGCTGGCGTGGCTGGTGGTGAATCTGCCGGTGATGGTGCTGTTTCCGCGGGGCTGGTCAGAGTTCTTTCGGCTCAACACCCGCCGCGGTGACGACATGGACTCGATCTATAACGTCGTGAAGTCGTTCACCGGTTGGCGCGGCCTGGACCCGGATCTCGGTTTCTGGGAGCCTCCGACCGCGCTCAACGCCCTGAGCGCGGCGTTGTTCGCGGCGTGCTGCATCGCCCTCGGATACATCGGGTTGACGGCCGCGCGGCGGCCGCGGGTGGCGCAAGTGGTGTTCCTGGTGGTGGCCGCCTTCCTGTTGACCAACAAGGTGTGGAGCCCCCAGTTCTCGCTGTGGCTGGTTCCGTTGGCGGTGCTGGCGCTGCCACACCGACGAATCTTGCTGGCCTGGATGACGATCGACATGCTGGTCTGGGTTCCGCGAATGCTGTACTTGTTCGGCGAACAGAACATGGGCCTACCGGAGCAGTGGTTCACCGCGACTGTCCTGTTGCGCGATATCGCGGTGATCACCCTGTGCGGGTTGGTGATCCGCCAGATTTACCGCCCCGAGCTGGATCTGGTGCGGCGCGACGGCGTCGATGACCCGGCCGGCGGGGTATTCGCTTGCGCCCCGGATGCACCCCCGCGCTGGTTGCCGGACTGGTTGCAGCCGCGGCCGCGGTTTTCCCCCCACCTCAACCAGTCGGCGCCGCTGAGTTCTGCGCGTCAACCCACCGGGGCGGGCTCCCCGCTCCCGAACCGGAACGAAGTAGTTAGTCGGGAGCGGGATTTCCCAGATCAGCGCGGGTTCCTGTAACCTAGCCCGGTTGCCGACGCAGGCGACCCTCCTGCCGCGGACAGTCCGCGGCCGCACATGACCATAGGAGGTGATGGGTTCCTTATGCGTCCATACGAAATCATGGTCATTCTTGACCCCACTCTCGACGAGCGCACAGTTGCTCCGTCGCTCGAGACTTTCCTTAACGTGATCCGCAATGATGGCGGCAGCGTGGACAAGGTCGACATCTGGGGACGCCGTCGGCTGGCCTACGAGATCGCCAAGCATGCCGAGGGCATCTACGCCATCGTCGACGTGAAGGCGGCGCCCGCGACGGTGTCCGAGCTTGACCGTCAGCTGAACCTGAACGAGTCCGTGCTGCGGACCAAGGTCATGCGCACTGACAAGCACTAGTCCCGCGACGATCTAGGCCGTCTGCGGCTGGTCACGAGTGGGACGGCTGGGACCGCGCCACTGCGCGGCCTGTGCACGTCGGACCACTTCCGTAGGCTCGCCTGCGACGGCCGCCCAACCCCAACGAAGCCGAACAGATCCAGGAGGACCTCGTGGCTGGTGACACCATCATCACGGTCATTGGAAACCTGACCGCTGACCCCGAACTGCGGTTCACACCGTCGGGTGCGGCCGTCGCGAACTTCACGATCGCGTCGACGCCCCGCATGTTCGACCGTCAGACCAATGAGTGGAAGGACGGCGAAGCGCTGTTCTTGCGCTGCAGCATCTGGCGGGAGGCCGCCGAGAACGTGGCCGAGAGCCTCGTCCGCGGATCGCGGGTGATCGCCAGCGGCCGCCTCAAGCAGCGTTCGTTCGAAACCCGTGAGGGCGAGAAGCGCACCGTCGTGGAACTCGAGGTCGACGAGATCGGCCCGTCGCTCCGATACGCCACGGCCAAGGTCAACAAAGTCAGCCGCGGCGGCGGCGGCGGAGGTGGCGGAGGCTTCGGTGGGGGTGGTGGCGGAGGCGCGAACTCTCGCCCGGCCGAGCAGCCCAAGGAAGACCCGTGGGGCAGTGCGCCGGCCTCGGGATCGTTCGGTGGCGCCGACGACGAACCGCCCTTCTGATCAAACCAATTCCATTCAGTGATTTTTAGTCAGTGACTTCAAGAAAGAGATAGACACATGGCGAAGGCCAGTAAGCGTCGCCCGGCGCCCGAGAAGCCGGTCAAGACCCGCAAGTGCATGTTCTGTTCCAAAAAAGGCAAGTTGCAGAACATTGACTACAAGGACACTCAGCTGTTGCGCACCTACATCAGCGAACGCGGCAAGATCCGTGCCCGCCGCGTGACCGGTAACTGCGTCCAGCACCAGCGTGATATCGCGATCGCGGTGAAGAACGCCCGCGAGGTCGCGTTGCTGCCGTTCACCTCGGCAACGCGATAAGCGGCTACCAGCCCAGACAGGACGAAGACATGAAACTCATTCTGACCACTGAGGTCGAGCACCTTGGTTCGGCCGGCGATGCGGTCGAGGTCAAGGACGGCTACGGCCGCAACTACCTGCTACCCCGTGGATTCGCCATTTTGGCCACCCGCGGCGCTCAGCGCCAGGCCGATGCGATCCGCCGGTCCCAGGAGCTCAAGAGCGTCAAGGGCCTCGAGCATGCCAACGAACTGAAGTCGGCCATCGAGGGCCTCGGTTCCGTCGAGTTGGCCGTGAAGGCAGCTGGAGATTCGGGCAAGCTGTTCGGCTCGGTGACCGCTGCCCACGTCGTAGCGGCCATCAAGAAGGCGGGCGGGCCGAACCTCGATAAGCGGACGGTCAGGATGCCCAAGGCGCATATCAAGGCCCTGGGCACGCATCCCGTCGCGGTGCGCCTGCATCCGGACGTCGACGCGTCGGTGTCGCTGAACGTGGTGGCGGTTTAGCCAGAGCAGACGACGACGCCAGGTTTTCAGACGGCAGGCTGAGGGCGGACGCGGTCTTTGTCCTGTCTTTTCTGAGCCGAGCGAAGTTTTTCGGCGCAAATCGGTTGCAGCGAACCTAACCGACTGTTAACCTGCGCGGCCCCGGAGCGCAACACAACACGCCCGAAACGGCTACCGGCGCCGACACGCCGACCAATTCCCATCCACAGACGTTCCGCGGGCCTATGGTGCGTTCATCTGCGTAAACACGGTAGTCGACGGCAATTATCCACAGGTTCTCCCCAGTAGCTCAACATGGCCCACCTGACTTATCCACACGCCGTCCACAAGACCATCAACAGGGCGGACTTGATTCCCTCCCAGCAACGTCTAGCGTGAGCCGTCGCGGGAAGAGTTCGGATCCCGAACAGGAGTCTTGTCGGGGCCCGGGCCTAGGGTCGCAGCATGCCGCAAGTCGAATGGACGTTCGATCGCGATTTGGAGGGGTGGGCGCTGCGTGGCCGTCGTAAATGATCTGGGTCGGTCTGCTGGCTCGTCCGAACAGGATGCTCCCCCGGGCGAGGATTTCGGTCGCCAACCCCCCCAGGATCCCGCCGCCGAGCAAGCGGTGCTGGGCGGCATGCTGCTCAGCAAAGACGCGATCGCCGACGTACTTGAGAAGTTGCGTCCGGGCGACTTCTACCGGCCGGCGAATCAGAACGTCTACGACGCCATCCTGGATCTCTACGGCCGCGGCGAGCCTGCCGACGCGGTCACCGTCGCCGCAGAATTGGACCGCCGTGGGCTGCTGCGCAGGGTCGGCGGGGCACCGTATCTGCACACCCTGATCTCGACGGTGCCAACCGCGGCGAACGCCGGTTACTACGCCGGCATCGTCTCAGAGAAGGCGCTGCTGCGTCGGCTGGTTGAGGCTGGCACCCGGGTCGTGCAATACGGCTACGCGGGCGCTGAAGGGGCCGATGTCAACGAGGTCGTCGACCGCGCGCAGGCCGAGATCTACAACGTCACCGAACGGCGGACGGCTGAGGATTTCGTCGCGTTGGAGTCGCTGCTTCAGCCGACGATGGACGAGATAGACGCGATCGCCTCGCAGGGCGGCATCTCGCGCGGTGTACCGACCGGGTTCGTCGAGCTCGACGAGCTGACCAACGGTCTGCACCCAGGGCAGATGGTCGTCATCGCAGCCAGGCCCGGCATGGGCAAGGCCCTGTCACTGGCCACGCCGCTGCCCACCCCGGCGGGCTGGACCACGATGGGAAGAGTGGGTGTCGGCGATCTTCTCCTCGGTGCCGACGGGCGACCCACGCGCGTGGTGGCTGCCACCGAAGTGATGCAGGGGCGGCCATGCTACGAGGTCGAGTTCTCTGATGGCACGGTCATCGTCGCCGACGAGCAGCACCAGTGGCTGACCGAGGCTCGGGCGTCTCGGAAGGCAGCTCAATCGGCTGGGGGCAACAGCGATGAGAATCAGAAGGCTTCCAGCGCGATCCGCACGACGAGCGAGATCGCCACCACCCTGTGCTGTCCCACGATCGACCACCGACCGAACCACTCCGTCGCCAACGCCGCACCGATCCAGGCGCCGGATCGGGATCTGCTGGTGCCGCCGTACACGCTCGGAGTGTGGTTGGGATCGGGTTACACAACCCCCGCGCAGCTCACGGCCGCCGATCCCGAAATCGCGATGCGGATCGAGGCTGACGCCCTCGATCCGGACACACTTCAGGGTCGCCTACGCGCCATCGGAGCTCTTGGGGTCAAGAACATTCCGGCCGGCTACCTCCGAGCATCCGAAGCACAGCGACGCGCGCTGTTGGCGGGCCTGCTCGATGCCGACGGCACAGTGACCGCCGTTGGCTCGGCGCAGTTCTCGGCTACACATCCCCGACTGGCCGCCGACGTCGCGGAACTGATCGTGAGCCTCGGGTATTGGTGCCAAACAGAGTCCACGCCGGTGCACCGCCGCGCTGAAGAGTCGTCGACGGCGTACACGCTAACCTTCACGACCGATGATGTGATCTTCGGTATGCAGCGAAAGGCGATCTTGCACAAAGAGCGTCGTGCAGGCGCCTTGCCGGCGCGGCACACCTCGAGGTTCATCGTGGACGTGCGAGCCGTGGCCAGCGTGCCGGTGCGGTGCGTCGAGGTCGACAACGCGGATCACATGTATCTGGCCGGCAGGGCGATGGTGCCGACGCACAACTCGACCCTTGGACTGGATTTCATGCGGTCCTGTTCGATCAAGAACCATCAGTCCAGTGTCGTCTTTTCTCTTGAGATGAGTAAGTCCGAGATCGTCATGCGCCTGCTGTCGGCCGAGGCCAAGATCAAGCTCGCCGACATGCGAGCGGGCCGCATGACTGACGACGACTGGACGCGCCTGGCGCGCCGAATGAGTGAGATCAGCGAAGCGCCGCTGTATATCGACGATTCACCTAACCTGACGATGATGGAGATCCGCGCCAAGGCACGGCGGTTGTCTCAGAAGGCCGATCTTCGGCTGATTGTCGTGGACTATCTGCAGCTGATGACTTCGGGCAAGAAGGTCGAATCAAGACAGCAGGAAGTCTCCGAGTTTTCGCGCCAACTCAAGCTCTTGGCCAAAGAGCTAGAGGTTCCCGTAGTTGCCATGAGCCAGCTGAACCGAGGCCCCGAACAGCGCACCGACAAGAAGCCGATGCTCGCCGACCTCCGAGAATCGGGCGCAATTGAGCAGGACGCAGACATGGTCGTCTTGCTGCACCGGCCCGACGCCTTCGAGCGTGACGACCCGCGCGGCGGCGAAGCTGACCTGATCGTGGCCAAACACCGCAATGGTCCGACGAAGACGATAACCGTTGCACACCAACTACATTTGTCGCGGTTTGCGAACATGGCCAAGTGAACGGGAGGATGTGTAGGTTCTTGTAGGGTCTCAAAATCCATGTCCAAATCTCAAGTGAAATGTCCACAAAATGTCCAATAGGACATTTGGGTGAGACAGCGCCGCTGAGGAGCTCTCGGCAGTGCGCGCGTTGGTTACGCGCAGCGAGCGAACTTACAGAAATTCAGACGGTGCAATCCCGAACGGCCGCACGGTTCTGGGGTCCGCCACGGAAGATGAAAGAGTGCCTC
>JAHZIT010000057.1 GCA_022601275.1 Actinomycetes bacterium | reverse complement strand
GTGCCACATCTACCGGTGCGGGTTCGAGACGGCACCGGCCTGGTCGGTCCGCTGGTGATCCCCGGCGTTACGAGTTGCCTTCGCTGCGCAGACCTGCATCGCAGCGATCGTGACGCCGCCTGGCCAGCGGTGGCGGCGCAGCTGTGCCGGACCGTGGGCACCGCCGACCGGGCGACCGTTCTGGCGACTGCCGCACTGGCGCTCAACGAGGTCGACCAAGTCATCCGCGCGGTGCGCGGCGGGGCAGGCCCCCAAGGCGGCGCCGACCCTGCCGCAACCCTGGACGCCGACCAAGCCGCAACCCCGGGCACCAGCGCCGGCCCAACCCCGGGCACCCCCTCCGGCGCAACCCCTGGCTGGAAGACGGCGATGGCGCCACCTGCCACCCTCGACACGACGCTGGAATTCGACGTCACCCGGGGCGCAATCGCAGCCCGCAGATGGTCGCGACATCCAAGATGTATGTGTTGACATCGCACGTTTCCAACTACTGGGCAGAAGTCCGCGTCGGTGGTGGATGATGGAGACGTGAGTGAGATCAAGCGAGGACGTGCCGCGCGCAATGCAAAGCTGGCGTCGCTGCCCGTAGGCATGGCCGGGCGTGCCGCGCTCGGCTTGGGGAAGCGTCTGACCGGAAAGCCCAAAGACGAGGTCAACGCCGAGCTGATGGACCGGGCAGCCCAGCAGCTGTTCACCGTGCTCGGCGAGCTCAAAGGCGGCGCGATGAAGGTCGGCCAGGCTCTCTCAGTCATGGAGGCCGCCATCCCCGAGCAGTACGGCAAGCCTTACCGCGAGGCGCTGACCAAGCTGCAGCGCGAGGCCCCTCCGCTTCCCGCGGCCAAGGTGCACCGCGTGCTCGACGGGCAATTGGGCACCAAGTGGCGGGAGCGTTTCCAATCGTTCGACGACACCTCGATCGCCTCGGCAAGCATCGGGCAGGTCCACAAGGCAGTCTGGGGCGACGGCCGCGCTGTCGCGGTGAAGATTCAGTATCCCGGCGCCGACGAGGCACTGCGCGCGGACCTCAAGACCATGCAGCGGATGGTCGGTGTGCTCAAGCAGATCTCCCCCGGCGCTGACGTGCAGGGTGTCGTCGACGAGCTGATCGAGCGCACCGAGATGGAACTCGACTACCGTCTGGAAGCCGATAATCAACGCGCCTTCGCCAAGGCCTATCACGGTGACCCTGATTTCGTGGTGCCCCACGTGGTGGCCAGCGCCCCCAAGGTCGTCATTCAAGAGTGGATCGACGGCATTCCGCTGTCGCACATCATCCGCGACGGCACCCAGGAACAACGCGACTTGATGGCCACCCGTCTGTTCGAGTTCTGCAACAACGCACCCCAACGGCTGGAAATGGTCCACGGCGACGCCCATCCGGGCAACTTCATGCTGCTGCCCGGAGACCGCATGGGGATCATCGACTTCGGGGCGGTGGCGCCGATGCCCGGCGGTTGGCCCGTCGAGCTGGGCCAGATGCTGCGCTATGGAGTCGACAAGAACTACGACAAGCTGCTGCCCACCATGGAGAAAATGGGTTTCATCCAGAAGGGTCAGCAGGTCTCCACCGACGACATCGATGACATGCTCAAGCAGTACGTCGACCCTCTGCAGACTCCGGTGTTCCACTACACGCGTTCGTGGCTGCAGAAGATGACGACCCTGGAACTCGACAAGGCGGCCGGCCAGATCAAAGCCGCCCGGCAGATGGACATTCCGCCGAGACTGGCCATCCCGATGCGGGTGATCGCATCGATCGTCGCGATTTCCTGCCAGCTCGACGCGAATGTCCCGACCCGCCGCATCGCCGAGGAGATGGTGCCCGGGTTCGCCGACCCCGACGCGGCATAGCGCGCCGGGGCCGGCCGAAATTCACGCGGCCACAGTCTCTTTCGCGTCTTCGATACCGTCACAGTCTTTGCGCCCAGCATCCTTGCGTGGCCGCCCCCGCGGGCGTTTGCGGGCGACAACGGCGCCTCGGACAAGGATCTCGCCGCCCCACACCCCCCAAGGTTCCTGACGTTCCAGGGCGGCACTGAGACACTCGCGCCGGATCGGGCAGTGCCCACACATCGCCTTGGCCTGTTCAAGAGCCCCCGGATCCTCGGCGAACCACAGATCCGGATCCTCGACATGACAGGGCACCGCCAATGTCGTTCTCTGTGTTGTCACCGGAGACATGTCCAGTCCTCAGCTTCCTGGTCGTTGTTGTCGGCGGGCATCTGTCTTGTGAGGGATCCGCGACCAGGTCTTCGCATTTCAACAGGCTTGCACTATGCCCTGAAACGAATCTGGCCACGGATCCGGCTGTGTGCGGGTCCGTGGCCTTCAGGCTTTTCGTGGGCTCGAGCTAGATCGAGCCCCACTTCACGGACGCGGCAGCGGTGCCGGCGGCGGCGCGGCGCTTACGCGGCGCCGCGGTTGCGGAAGCCGCAGCTGTTGCGGCGGCAAGGTCGGGAGCATGGAAGGTCCGCGACATGCCGGCAACGCCTATGCCGGTGAACGCATGGTTGCTCGTCATGATCGTGGCACCCTCCTTTCGCACACGGCCCTGGTCAGGGTTTTGCTCGCGTTTCTGTTTGATCGAGGCTAAACGGTAGCAGCCGAAACCCACAAGCGATTTTCTGACCTGCGGATTCGGTGGAAATACCGACGTCCATCCCGGCAAGTTCAATCCTGGCGAGCCTTCACCATGGCGAGCACATCGGGCCCGAATTGTTCGAGCTTGCGCGCGCCGATGCCCGGGATGGTGACCAGCGCCGCATCGTCGGTAGGCAGAGACTCCGCGATCGCGATCAAGGTGTTGTCGGTGAACACCACATAGGCCGGCACGCTCATCTCCTTGGATATCCGCAACCGCCAGTCCTTGAGCTCAGCGAGCAGTTGCTCATCGAGGTCTGACGGGCAGCTTTCGCACCGCCGCAGCACGATAGCCGCAGGCGAGGTGAGCGCGGAATTGCACACCCGACAGCGCGGCGCAGGGCCACGGGGCTTGCGCGCCCGACGGGGCCCGGCGTCACGTTGTGAATGTGGCGCGATGCCATTGAGGAATCGCGACGGGCGCCGGCCCTGCCGCCCACCCGGCGTGCGCGCCAGCGCCCAGCTGAGCGCCAAATGCATTCGCGCCCTGGTAACTCCGACGTAGAACAGGCGCCTCTCCTCCTGCACCGGCTCGCCGTCGGGGCCGTGGGACAACGCGTGCGAGATCGGCAGCGTGCCGTCAGCGAGCCCGACCAGGAACACCGCATCCCACTCCAAGCCCTTGGCAGCGTGCAGCGAGGCCAGCGTGACTCCCTGCACCACCGGTGGATGGCGGGCGTCGGCTCGCTGACGCAGCTCGCTGACCAGGCCACGAAGGTCGAGTTGCGGGCGCTGTGCCACTTCTTCGTCGACCAGTTCGGCCAGCGCGACCAGCGCCTCCCAGCGTTCCCGCGCGCGGGTGCCCGGCGGCGGCTCGGCGGTCAGCCCCAGCGGCTCCAGAGTCGAGCGGACCACATCGGAGAGCGCCCCCTCAACCTCCCCGGTGTCCCGTTCGGCAGCGCGCTGCAGGGCCACCAGCGACTGCCGAATCTCCTGCCGGCTGAAGAAACCCTCACCACCGCGAACCTGGAACGGCACCCCGGCCTCGGTGAGCGCCTCTTCGTAGACCTCCGACTGCGCGTTGATGCGGTAGAGCACCGCGACTTCTGCAGCGGCAGTGCCGGATTCGAGGAGCTTCTTGATCTTGCCGGCCACCGCCGCCGCTTCGGCGACCTCATCGGAGTACTCGCTGAACGTGGGCTCGGGTCCGGGTGGACGCTGGCCCACCAGATGCAGCCGACTGCCCGCCATCCGGCCTCGCGCATCGGCAATGACCCGGTTCGCCAGCGACACGACCTGCGGTGTGGAGCGATAGTCGCGCTCCAGTCGGACCACCGTAGCTTCGGGGAATCGCCTGGAGAAATCCAGCAGGTAGCGCGGCGAGGCGCCGGTGAACGAGTAAATGGTCTGGTTGGCATCGCCGACCACAGTGAGATCGTCGCGGTTGCCCAGCCAGGCGTCCAGCACCCGCTGTTGCAGCGGGGTGACATCCTGATACTCATCGACCACGAAGCAGCGGTAGCGGTCACGGAACTCCTGGGCCACCGCGGCGTCGTTCTCGATAGCGGCGGCGGTGTGCAGCAGCAGGTCATCGAAATCCAGCAGCATGAGATCGTTGCCGCGCGCTTTGAGCGCCTCGTAGCCGGCGTACACCGTGGCGATCTTGGTCGCGTCGAACGGAATGTCTCGCCCGGCCGCGGCAACCGTCGCCGCGTAGTCCTCAGGACTGATCAAAGAGGCCTTGGCCCACTCGATTTCGCCCGCCAGGTCACGGACGTCATCGGTACTGGTCGGTAGTCCGCCACGGTTGGCGGCTTGCGCGACGATCGAGAACTTGGTGTCCAGCAGCTGCCAATCGGTGTTTCCCACCACCCGTGGCCAGAAGTACGACAGCTGACGGCGCGCGGCAGCATGGAAAGTCATGGCCTGCACCGCGTCGGTGCCGGTACTAGCCTCATCGCTGCTGAGCGCTCGCAACCTGCCGCGCATCTCCCCGGCCGCGCGTTGGGTGAACGTGACTGCGAGCACCTGAGCCGGGGCGACATGGCCGGCGGTCACCAGATGGGCAATGCGGCGGGTGATGGTGCGGGTCTTTCCGGTGCCGGCGCCGGCGAGCACACAGACTGGTCCGCGGCCCGCGAGCACGGCTTCGCGCTGTTCTTCATCGAGGTCGCCCAGCAGCCGGTCGCGCGAGGCCGTGGGGGTCGGGGACATGCCCACCATCATGTCAGCGCAACCCGACAACCGCGGGGCGCGACGCGGGCATGGCGCGAGGCGGGCACGGCTTGTGCATGTCGGGGCATCAGCTACCTTGATGGCCTTATGGGCGCTGATGACACCGCTGCTGTGACCATGTACACCACAGACTGGTGTGGCTACTGTTTCCGACTCAAAAAAGTCCTCAAGGACGAAGGCATCGCCTTCGAGGAGGTCGACATAGAGAGCGACCCGGCCGCAGCCCAGTTCGTGGCGTCGGTCAACGGGGGCAATCAGACCGTGCCGACAGTGCGGTTCGCCGACGGATCGACGATGACGAATCCGAACGGAGCGCAGGTCAAAGCCAAACTAAGGGGCTGAATCCTTTCCGCGAGACTCTTCCGCGAGCACCGTTCCCGGCCCGCGGGATCGTTCCGCGAAGAGAGGCGAACTCGGCTGTTCCGATGCCGATCCGCGCGATTTTGCGTCTGCTCGCCGGATGTACCCGGCGCGGTGCGGGTCGCCGCCTCAATCCAGGGCGGCCCAGGACTCGATGATCTCCCGGGCAATTGAGATCGACCCCGGCAGCAGCAGCGCAGCCTGACTGGTGGAACTCCAGTCGCCGAGCTCCAGAGCCTCTCGGATCTCGTTGCGGGTGAACCAACCCGCCTGGGCGATCTCGCCGTCGTTGAACGAGAACTCTTGCTCAGGGTCGCCGAGCGCGTGGAAGCCGACCATCAACGACCGTGGGAACGGCCACGGCTGACTACCGAGATACTCGACATCGGTCACCGTCAGGCCGACCTCCTCCGCGATCTCGCGGACCACACAGGATTCGAAGGACTCACCGGCTTCGACGAAGCCGGCAAGAATCGAGAACAGCCGCTCCGGCCAGACCGTCTGGCGGGCCAGCACGGCACGATCATGGCCGTCATGCACCAGACAGATGACCGCGGGGTCGATGCGGGGAAACTCTTCGCGACCGGTGGCCGGGTTGATTCGTGACCACCCGGCCTTCGCCAACGTGGTCGGCGCCCCGTCGCGGGGGCTGAACCGGGCGCTTTCATGCCAGTTCAACAGGGCGGTGGCGGTCGCCACCAGCTGCGCACTGACGTCGTCGAAGGTCTGCCCGGTACGCCGAAGGTCGAGTATCTCGGTCGGCGCCGGCGGATCCTGCGGGGCTTCCAACTCGGCGCGGATTGCCCATGCGTGGCGGCCATCGTCGAGCCGGCCGAGGAACACGGCGTCGCTCGGCGGCGCATCGCCCACCTTGCCCGCCTGGCCGAGCACCACGCTTCCCTCGGAAATCAGCACCTGGTTGCGCCCGTCCACCCGCAGCAACAGCGCATCCGACCATCCCGCCACGGCAGCGTCAACGTCGGTGCGTAGGTTGTCGGCCCGGTCAGCTCCCACCCGTGAGAGCAGCGGAACGTTACGCAACCTGAAGTCTGCGGGACTCATCGCTGCCTTCTGCTCTTCGCGCAAGCGCTCATCGCTGCCCTCCGGTCACCGCTCTGCGTCCGTACTGCGGATGTACAACAGCCTGTCGCCCAGCTCCAGCGAATCGACCTCAGGTTCGTCGACGCGAACGAGCTTCTTGTCGCGCAAGACGCCGAGGACGATGTCACTTTGGTGCCGGGGCGAACTTCCGGCCTCTTTGGGTGTCACCTCACGTTCGGCGATCGCGAAACCTGCATCGGGCGTCAGCAGGTCTTCCATCATTTCGACGACGCTCGGTGTCTGTACCGCGATACCGAGCAGGCGGCCGGCGGTCTCCGAGGTGACCACAGTGGAGTCCGCACCCGACTGCAGGAGCAGATGCTGGTTCTCGGCCTCGCGCACCGCGGCGATGATCTTGGCGTTCGGTGCGAGTTCACGTGCAGTCAGCGTGACCAAGACGGCGGTGTCGTCACGGTTGGTGGCCACGATGATCGACTTGGCGTGTTGGGCGCCGGCCAGCCGCAACACCTCAGAGTCAGCGGCACTGCCGCGGACGGTGACCAGCCCGGCGCTCTTGGCTCGCTCGAGAGCGGCGAAGTCTTCGTCGACCACGACGATGTCGGCGGGCGCGACCTCGTCGCCGACCATCGCCGCAGCGGCGGTGCGGCCCTTGGTGCCGTAGCCGACGATGATGATGTGGTTACGCAACTTGCTCCTCCAGCGCTGAATTTGGTAGACCTGCCGCGACTGCGTGGTGAGGGTCTCGACGGTGGTACCGATCAACACCACCAGGAAAGCGACACGCAGCGGTGTAATCACCAAGACGTTGATCAGTCGGGCCCCCGGCGTCACCGGCGTGATGTCGCCATATCCGGTAGTCGACAGCGACACCGTCGCGTAATAGAGGCAGTCGAGGAACGACACGTGCTCGTCGTAAGAGTCGCGATACCCATCACGGTCGATGTACACGATCAGCACGGCCGCGAGTAGCGCGAGCAAGGCATACACGACGCGTCTGGTGATGCGGCGCGCCGGGCTCACGAGCGTCGTGGGGATCTGCACTCGGTCGGTGAGCGCATGAACCGGTAAATCGGTCAACGATTGATCGAACCGACCAATCCGTCGGCGCAGCCTGCCCTCAGCCACGAGGGCCCCTCAAGGCGTGAGATTGCCGCACCCGCACAATGTAACCATGGCTTCCCCCATGCCCGAACTACAGCAGACCAGCAAGTCCTCGCGCGGCACCAGAATGGGCGCCTGGCTGATCGGGATGGGGGCCCTGCATTTTGCCGCTCCCCAACCGTTCGACGCCATCGTCCCGGCTGAACTTCCCGGCAGCCAACGCTTCTACACCCTCGCCTCGGGAGTCGCCGAAGTCGCCGTTGGCGGTCTACTGGTGGTTCCCAAGACCCGTCGTGTCGGCGCGCTGGCGGCCGTCGCCCTGTTCATCGGCGTATTTCCGGCCAACCTCAACATGGTCCGGCTGTGGTTCAAGGAGCCCGCCAAGCCACTGCCCATGCGGGCAATCGCGGTGGCCCGGCTGCCGGTGCAGATTCCGATGATCATCCAGGCGCTGAAGGTCTACCGCGAAAGCTGAACGATCAGCACCGAACGGACGGGACCAGCTTGCGGAGTCCAACCCCGAATTCAGGCCGCCGGCAGGTCCATCAACTGGGCGATTTCATCGGCGTCGAGAAGCACGTCGGGCCTGACGGTGCGCCCGGCCCGCACATAGTGGAAGGCGGCGCGCACCGAAGACAGCGAGAGGCCCTGCAGCCGGGCCCAGGCGATTCGATAGACCGCGAGTTGAATCGCGTTGCGTTGTAGGTCTTCCCCCGTCGACGGCAGTTCCCCGGTCTTCCAATCAACGACCGTAACCCCGCCGTCATCATCGGCAAACACCGCGTCGATGCGCCCGCGCACCACCCGCCCCGCGATGACCATCTCGAATGGGACCTCCACGTCGAGCGGCGTACGCGCCGCCCATTCGGACACCGCGAACGCGGCCCGCAGCTGCTCGAGTTCTTCGCGAGCCGGCAGGTCGGCATCCACGGCCCCGGGTAGGTCGTCGAGGTCGAACAGCTTCTCCGCCTGAAAGTACCGCTGCACCCATTCGTGAAATGCCGTACCAAGTAACGCCTGTGAATCCGGACGGCGGGGCAATCGCCGGTGCAGCCGCTTCGCCACGGCGCCGGGGTCGCGGCCGAGTTCGACCAACGTGCTCGCCGAGAGCTGGTTGGGCAGCGGCGGGGCGGGCCGCTGGCAGGCACGTTCCCGTTCGGCCAGCAGCGCATCGACGTCGGCGGCCCAGCCGTGCATGTCTGGTGGCGCGGCACTCTGTCGGCCTGCCGACATCGCTCGCGCCACCGATTCGGCGCCGCGGTCGGTGTCCTCACGGCGACCCGCCAATGGGTCGATCGGCCACATCGCCTCGACGGCCCGATTCCGTACTGGATTCGGCTCACCGTCGGGGGGAGCGTCGGCCCACACATCGACGGCCCCGCAGGGTGTTCCGGCCGCGACCGATGCATCGATGATGTCCCTGATTTCACCGAGAAACGTCGACGGGCCGCGAGGCTTCGACTCGGTGGCGCCCCAGTGGTGGCCCGACACCAGCAGGGTGCGCTCGGCACGGGTGATCGCCACGTAGAGGAGCCGGCGCTCCTCATCGGTGCGTCGCTGATCCAGGCTGCGCTTGTGCTCAGAGATGCAGTCCGACAGTGCTTTGCGGTCGTGGACGGTGGAGGTGTCGAGCACCGGGACACCGTGTTCGGACACCATCGCGCAGTCTCCGCGAAGCAGCGGGGGCAGGTCGGCGGCGTCCGTCAACCAGGTGCGCGGAGACGCGGTCGAGGGGAACACCCGCCCGCTGAGATGCGGCACAGCGACGATCTGCCACTCGAGCCCTTTGGCCGCGTGCACCGTCAGGATCTGCACCCGGCCGGCCGCCACCGCCACCTCTGCGGGTGCCAGACCATTCTCCACCTGTTCGGCTGCGCCGAGGAACGTCAGTAGCGCGGACACCGTCGCCCCGGGCCGAACGGAAAAGTCGGCGACCACGTCACCGAACGCATCCAGATGTTCAGTACCTGACCATCCGGCCGAGACTGGGCGGGCTGCCCTGGCTTCGACATCTACTCTCAGCAGGCGGCGCACCTCGGCGACCAGATCGGGCAGCGGGCTGTCCAGTTGGGCACGCAGCGCTGTCAATTCGCGGCCCAACGCCACAATCCGAGCGTGCCCGGCGGCTGAGTAGGCGGCGACGGCACCGGCATCGCAGATCGCGTCGGCCAGGCACGCCGCGTCAGCGTCGGTGGCGACCTGCGCGACGATCTGGTCCGTTTCGCTGCCATCCACCCTCGGAGCGGCGCCATTGATCTGGACGGCGCGCCGCCACAGCGCGGCGATGTCGCGAGCCCCCAGCCGGCAGCGGGGACCCGTGAGTACCCGCATCGCGGCGGCCCCGGCGGTCGGGTCGGCGGCCAGCCGCAGCATCGCGACCACGTCGGCGACCTCAGGAACCGACAGCAGCCCCGCCAGTCCGACCACCTCGACGGCGACCCCGCGCCGGACAAGCGCTTCGGCTATCGGCGCAGCGTCGGCGTTGCGGCGCACCAGGACCGCTGCGGTCGGCGCTTCGCCCGATGCGCCGAAGCCCTCGTGATACAGCTTGGCGACTTCATCGGCTACCCATTCGCGTTCGGCCACGACGTCAGACAGCAGCGCGCACCGCACGCTGCCGCGCCCGGCGTCGGGCCGAGGCCTTAGGGACCGCACCGCCACCGAACGGTGCCGCGCGTCCGTGGACACCGCATTAGCCAGATGCAACACCTCGGGCGGGTTGCGCCAGCTGGTACGCAATTCCAGGCTTGGCGCCGGTGAGCCATCTGAGCGCGGGAAGTCAGTGGTGAACCGCGGGAGGTTTGTCGCCGACGCACCCCGCCACCCGTAGATCGACTGGATAGGGTCACCGACGGCGGTGAGTGCGAGTCCGTCGTCGACTCCCCCACCGAACAGCGACGACAACGCGACCCGCTGCGCGTGCCCGGTGTCTTGGTATTCATCGAGAAGCACGACCCGGTAGCGCTGCCGCAGCTGTTCACCGACCTGCGGGAACTGTGAGGCAAGCCGCGCCGCAGATGCCATTTGCATGCCGAAGTCGATGACTCGGTCCTTGCGCATCCGCTGGTGCAGCGCATCGAGCAGTGGGACCAGCGCGGTGCGTTCGGCCTGGGTGGCAAGCATCCGCATCAGCCACTGACTGGGACCGCTGTCACGCTGATACCGGCCGGCGGGCAGCGTGTGGACGAGATCCTCGAGCTCCAGGTGGGTGTTGCTCAGTTGCTTGGTGTCGACCAGATGTTCGGAGAGCTGCCCGGCCAGCCTGAGCACCATCGCGGTAATCGAGGCAGGCGATTTCTCGGTGTTCAGTGCGTCGGGGTATTCGCACACGACGCGATAGGCCAACTGCCACAACTCTGTCTCGCCGAGCAGCCGGGTATCGGGCTCAACCGGTAGCAGCAAGCCGTACTCGCGCAGCAGGGTGCCCGCGAAGGCGTGGTAGGTGCCGATCGTTACCGGCTCGTCGCCCACATCGGGGCTGCCAGCGCCCGCGGGCAGCAGTCCCGTGCCGGCGAGGCGGGCCAGCCGGGTGCGCACCCGGCGCAGCAACTGGCCCGCGGCCTTGCGGGTGAACGTCAGCCCCAGCACTTCTCCGGGATGTGCGTATCCGTTGGCGACCAGCCACACCACCCTGGCTGCCATCGTCTCGGTTTTGCCGGCGCCGGCGCCGGCGATCACCACCAGCGGGCCAGGGGGCGCTGCGATCACCGCGGCTTGTTCGTCGGTCGGCGCGAAAAGCCCTAGCGCACTTGCAAGTTCGGTAGGGCTATAGCGTGGACTCATCGCGGGCCTCCCCCGGTTTCGTGGGCGGGACACAGGGCCCGGACCGGGCAGTGCGGGCAACCGTCGTTGATCCGCGCCAGGAACTGCGGACCCTGGGTGGCCGCGGCGGCCCGATGCACCAGCGCCCGCCACTCGGCCTGACCCTCGGGGGTCAGCGCGGACTGAGTCCGCTCTGCTGCGCCGCCGCCGGCGGTCTTGCCGACATAGACCAGACGGCCTCCGCCGGGTTCTTCCCCCCCGGCGAGCAGGCCCTCGGCCACAGCCAGCTGGTACATCGCCAACTGGGCATGGCTTTGAGCGTCGTCCTTGCTGACTGGGCTCTTGCCCGTCTTGATATCGACGACGACGAGCCGTCCTTCGCTGTCGCGCTCAAGGCGGTCGAGGCGGCCACGAACGCGGATCGCGGGGCGCTCACCTTCAGCTCTGGCCACGTGTCCCTCGACGTCGACTTCGGTACCTAACTCGGTCAGTTCACGGCGAGTGCCGGCGCGCCAGCGCAGAAAGGTGGACAGCATGTCCAGGTGCCGCTTCAGCTCGTTGGCCGCATGCCACTGCGCGTCGAAAGGAATCTGACTCCATACTTTTTCGAGCTCGCCGCGCATCTGGGACTCGGTCTTTCCCGGCTCGGAAACCAGCGCATGTACCAACGATCCGAGGGCCGACCGCACATCGCGAGCCGGGGAACCGCCGTGCCGTTCGAGCAACCAGCGCAACGGGCAGTCCGAGAGGGTCTGCAACGTCGACGGCGACAGCGTCACCACGTGGCCACCACCGCCACCGTCGCCGCCACCGTCACCGTCGCCGCCACCGCCACCGCCACCGCCACCGTCGCCGCCACCGCCACCGTCGCCGTCGCCGTCGCCGATGGGACCGTCACCGTCGCCCCAGAGCGGTTCAGCGCAGGAGAGGTCCCGCATGCCGTACCAGGATGCAGGGTCGGCGCCGGGCACTCCGGCTTCGGCCAGGCGCGCCAACTGTACTGCTGCACAGTCCTTTTCCAGATCGTCAACGGAGCCCTGCGGAGAGCAGACCACCGACCGCAGGCGTCCGACGAGTGCTGCCTGGGCCAGCACCCGGGGAGATCGGATCGGTGCGGGGTCCTCGGCGGCGGACTCCGTTGCCAACGCGCCGAGCTCACGACAGAACGACGACGGCAGCATCGCGTCGTCGCCGTCACTGTCCACAGCAGTAAACAACAGCCGGTGGCGGGCCCGGCCCATGGCGGTGATCAGCAACCGACGCTCCTCGGCGAGCAGCGGGGCTCGGCTCGAGAGCCCCCGTTGCCCCGGATCCGCTACCCCGTTGATCACGTCGACCAGCTCCTGAGTTGCCAGCACACCGCCCCGCGGGGACACGTTGGGCCACAGCCCTTCCTGCATCCCGGCGATCACGACGAAATCCCACTCTCCGCTCAACGCCGAGTGCGCACTGAGCACAGCGACCGCATCGGACTGCGGCCCGTCATCGCGGCGGACCGGTGGCAGCGCCAGGGCCGCGATGTGGTCGATCAGCCCACGCAGGGAGGCTCCCGTCGTCCGGTCGACGTATTGCTCGGCGACGTCGAACATCTCGGTGATTGAATCCAGATCGCGGTCTGCCTGGGCGCCCGCCGGCCCGCCACGTTCACTGGCATTCAGCCAGCGTCGCTCCAGGCCCGAGCGGTTCCACGCCTGCCACAACGTATGCCGCGGGTCACCGCCGTGCTCGGCACTGCGCCGCGCGGCCGCCAGCACCCCACCAACCCGTTGCAGTGCACGCGCCTGTTCGCCGGAGGCCCTGTGGGATCCGCGCTGCAGGACGTCGACGAGCAGGTCACCGAAGCCCGCCGGCGACTCCTGCGCGTCGCGGCGCAACATGCGCCGCAGCTGACGCAGCGACACCGGGTCCACGCGACCTATCGGGCCCGTCAACAACGCTAGTGCCCGCTCCCCGTCAAGGCCGTCCTCTGTTGCCTCCAACACGGTGAGCAGCGCCCGCACCGCGGGTTGATCCACCAGCGCCGAGTCGCCCTGAACGACGTCCACGGGCACCCCGGCAGCTTTCAGCGCGCGACCGAGCGCCGCGCCCATCCGGGGCACCGACCGCACGATCACCGCCATCTGCGTCCATGGCACGCCGTCCACGAGATGTGCGCGGCGCAGCCCATCGGCAATCAGGGCCGCCTCGGCGTGCGACGACGCCGCGATCCGCACTGCCAACCCGGTAGTGGCGGCCCCGCAAGCATCGGTACCGGTGAACTCCGGCACCGGGTCGCGGCCGGGCAGCCGGCGCGCGACCGCGCCGATGGCGTCGGCCAGCGGAGCTGCGCAACGGTGCGATTCGGTAAGCGTCAGCACCGGGCCGTCCCCGCGTAGCAAGGCAGGTTCGGCTCCCCGATAGCCAAACACGGTTTGGCGTGGATCCCCGGCGATCACCGTGAACTCCGCCCCCGCCGCCAATACCTGAATGAGCCGGGCGGCCTGGGGGTCGAGGTGTTGAGCGTCGTCGACCAGGAGCAGCTTCACCCGTGCACGTTCAGCGGCCAGCAGGTCGGCGTCCATGGAGAAGGCCTCGAGCGCGGCCCCGACGAGTTCGGCGGCCCCCAGCGCGGGAACTGTGGCCAGTGGGGCAGCCGTGCCCACCGCTGAGCGCAGCAGCATGATCTGCTCGTAGGCCTGGGCGAATCGGCCCGCTGCCTGCCACTCGGCCCTGCCGGAAGCCCGACCGATACGTTGCAGCGCAGCGGGATCGACTCCACGCTCACTGCAGCGCGCCAGCAGATCGCGCAGTTCAGTCGCGAATCCGACGGTGCTGAGCGCAGGCCGGAGCCGCGCCGGCCAGCCGACCGGGCAACCATCACCGTCCTCGATGTTGCCGGCCAGCAGCTCGGCGATGATGCCGTCCTGTTCGGCGCTGGTGATCAACCGCGGAGGTGGGCTCCCGTTGCGTTGCGCGGCCAGCCGCAAGACCGCGAATGCGTAGGAGTGCACCGTGCGCACCAGTGGCTCTCGCACCACGGTGCGGTCACCGGAGCTCAACAGGGTGGCCGTGATCGCCGCCTTGGCCTGCGCACCGAGGCGCGCCGAACCTGTGAGCAGCAGGACCGATTCCGGATCGCATCCCGTTGACATATGCGCAGCTGCGGTGTCGATGAGCAGCCTGCTCTTGCCGGTACCGGCGCCACCCAGCACGCGAACCGTGCCGCGCATCTCACGTCGGCCGAGCGCGGCCGCGGTGAACTCGGTGTGGGGCGCAGACATGTGGGAATGACATCACGAGGGTCCGACACCGGCACTCCGACAGCCCCCACAGGACCCCGGACCGAGACAGCTGGCAGCATCGTCAGGTGTGTTGCACCCGCACCGATTCGGTCCCCCTGGACCGGCCCAGGTCCTGGCGATTCACGGACTCACCGGACACGGCAGACGCTGGGAGACGGTGTTCACTGAGCACCTTCCCGACACCGTGGTGGTTGCGCCCGATCTGCTCGGCCATGGCCGTTCGTCATGGGACGCGCCGTGGACGATCGAGGCGAATGCGGCAGCCCTCGCGGAGTTGGTGGAGGCCGAGGCCGCCGATCCGCTCGTGATTGTCGGCCATTCGTTCGGTGGCGCGGTTGCCCTGAGCCTGGCGGCCGCCCGGCCCGATCTGGTCGCAGGCCTGGTGCTGCTGGACCCGGCGGTGGGCCTGGACGGACGGCGAGTGCGCGACATCGCCGACAGCATGTTCGCCTCACCTGATTACACCGATCGCCAGGAGGCGTGGGCCGAGAAGGCAAACGGGTCGTGGGGCGACGTAGCCGCCGGCGAACTCGATCGCGAACTCGACGAACACCTGGTCGCCCTTCCGACCGGCCGTGTCGGTTGGCGAATCAGCATTCCGGCGATGCTGTCCTATTGGAGTGAGCTCACACGCCCCATCGCGCTTCCCCAACCGGATACGCCGACCACGCTGGTGCGGGCGATGCGTACGAGTCCGCCGTACGTCACCGAGGATCTGATCACCACCCTCGACACCATTTTGGGGGCGAATTTCACTCTGCTGGAATGGGATTGCGATCATATGGTGCCGCTGGCCAAGCTGGCTGAGACCGCCGCTGTGATCAGCGGCCGGCTGGTGTGACCGTGGCGGCGATCACCGAGGAGCAGGTGGAGACCGTGCGCGCACTCGTCGCTTCCGTACCTTCGGGGATGGTCGCCACCTACGGCGACATTGCCACCGCAGCAGGGCTTTCCAGCGCCCGAATCGTCGGATGGATCATGCGTACCGACGCATCGGACCTGCCCTGGCACCGGGTGATCACCGCCTCCGGAAAGCCCGCCCCGCACCTGGCGACGCGGCAGTTGGCCCTGCTGCGGGCTGAGGGCGTCCTCGCGAACGACGGTCGGGTGCCGTTGCGGGAGTATCGCCACAGGCTGTGAGCGCCGAGCGTAGGTTCCGGGTCATAACGCAGCGGTCAACGACCCCTGGGCGCAGGCTGGAGACCAGGCTTTAGAGAACGAGGCGGACCAATGCGGCCACACGCGCCAATCCCGGGAACACCGCAGCCGTCGACTCTGGGTGCAAAGCATGCACCGCCAACCGGAACATCAAGGCGCGCAGCAACATCTGCGGCCACTCCGGCAGCGGAGCCCAGCGCTCGATGAGAGCGTCATCAGCCTCGCCCCAGGACAGCGCGTCGACTACCACAACACCGGCAGCCCAGGCCGGCGGTCGCCAGTACGGGGTGATGTCGGTGATGCCGGGCGCCGCGGTGCCGGCGAAAAGCACTGTGCCATAGAGATCCCCGTGCACCAGCTGACTCGGGCTCTTCGTAGGACGGCGCAACCCCGCGAGCTGATTGATCAACTCGACGGACTTCTGCCCATCCGAGCTTTCCGGTGGCCGCCGCGCACCCGGCGGCACGGACTGCAGCGGCCGCTCCTCCCAGGCCGCCCGGTCGGCGGCGATGAACACGTCAACGTCGCCCCAGGGCGCCACCGGAGGTTGGGTCAGGAACCGGGGCCGCTCCAGTTTGGCGGTGGCCTCGTGCAATCGCACCGCCGCGGAGACCACCTCGTCATGGCGGGGTTCAGGGGTGCCCGCGACGTAGGTGTCCGCGCGCCAGCCGGCCACGACGTATCGCCCGTCGGTGGAACGCACCGGACGGGCCAGTCGCACTCCGTCGACGAACAGCGTCTCGCGAACCTTGGCCGACCAGGCGGCGCGAGCGTGCTCAGCGACCATGGACAGCACGACCTCACCGCACCGCCAGCCGCCCTCCCAGCCCGCCCCCAGTGGCACCGGCTGCACTCCGGACAGCCCGAAGGCCGCAAGCACATGGTCTGGCGGGCGCTGGGCGGTCACCGTCCCAGCCTAAGCGGAACGGGGGCGAACCCCGCGTTAGTACATCACCATGTCGGGTTCGAGTTGCTTCGCCCAGGCCACGATGCCGCCCTGGAGATGAATAGCGTCGGAGAAGCCGGCTTTCCTGACCACCGCCAGTGCTTCTGCCGACCGCACGCCGGTCTTGCAGTAGAGCACCGGCACCCGATCATGGGGCAACTTCGCCAGCCCGTCGCCGGACTCGATGGTCGATTTCGGGATGAGCTCGGCGCCCGCGATGCGGTTGATGTCCCATTCGACCGGCTCGCGCACGTCGATCAGCGCGAACTTCTCGCTTGAGTCGAGCATCTCGCGCAATTCTCGCGGCGTGATGGTGGCATCCACTGCAGCTTCAGTGGCCTCGTCTGAAGTGACTCCGCAAAAAGCCTCGTAGTCGATGAGTTCGGTGATCTTCGGCGTGGCCGGGTCCTTGCGGATCTTGATCGTGCGATACGACATGTCCAGAGCGTCGTAAACCATCAAACGGCCGAGCAGCGTCTCCCCGATACCGGTGATCAGCTTGATCGCCTCAGTGCCCATCACCGAGGCGATGGAGGCGCACAGAACCCCGAGCACGCCCCCCTCGGCGCAGGACGGAACCATCCCTGGTGGGGGCGGCTCTGGATAGAGGTCGCGGTAGTTGAGCCCCGCGCCGTCAGGGGCGTCCTCCCAGAACACCGAAACCTGGCCTTCGAAGCGGTAGATCGAACCCCACACGTACGGTTTGCCGGCCAGCACAGCGGCATCGTTGACCAGGTATCGCGTCGCGAAATTGTCCGTACCGTCAAGAATCAGATCGTATTGCCCGAACAGGTCCACGGCATTGGTTGAGTCCAGTCGGACCTCGTGCAACCGCACCTTGACGAGCGGGTTGACCTCGCGGATCGAATCCCGCGCGCTTTGTGCCTTGGAACTGCCGATATCGGACTGCCCGTGGATGATTTGACGCTGCAGATTGGACTCGTCGACCACGTCGAACTCGACGATGCCGATGGTGCCCACCCCTGCGGCGGCCAGGTAGAGCAACGTCGGCGACCCCAGCCCGCCGGCCCCGATCACCAGTACCCGGGCGTTCTTCAACCTCTTCTGCCCGTCCAGTCCGAGGTCCGGGATGATGAGGTGGCGGCTGTAGCGCGCAACCTCTTCGCGTGTGAGTTCCGCGGCTGGCTCTACCAGCGGCGGCAAGAGTGTCGACACCGGGTTCTCCTTGGTTCGGGCGGTACGAAGACATCACAACAGGTGTGCGTGGGTCCTGCAATCACGTGGGTAATGCAGTCACGTGAGCAATCACGTGGGTAATGCAGTCAACAGCGGCGAGGGCCTGACGCTTCCCGCGAGGTCCCAAGCCACGAGCGTACGCATTGACCGCAGGCACGACCGCGCGGCAGTGGGCCGACGCGCCGCCCGTGGCCAAAGTCGGGACCGTGGCAGAACTCGGGACGTCGTTACGCGATCGGATAGGGCCAGGGGTTGAACCGGCAGGTTTCACCGTCGGGGGTCACCGTGCCCGGGTCGAACTTGGCCGCGTCGTCGTTGCTGGTGGAGAAGGTCTGCTGCATCATCACCGGCGCTAGTTCGCCGTCTGCGGCGCACTGCTCGTGACGCTGGTATCCGATGGCGTGGCCGACCTCGTGGTTGATCAGATACTGGCGATAGGAGCCGACGTCGCCCTGAAACGGCACCGCCCCGCGCACCCAGCGCGCTTCGTTGACGAATACCCGCGGCTGACCCTCGAACACCGGGTTATAGCAGGACGCCTCCAGCGGGATGTCGTATCCGCACCCTCCCCGGACCGTCATCGGCGATGTCAGCGACACCCGGAAGTCGGGTTCGACGCCTGAGCTGGCATCCACCCGGGTAAAGGCGAATTGCGAATTGTGCGTCCAACTCTTCGGGTTGTCCAGCGTCTCGCTGACCATTTGCGCGAAACCTTCGTCGCCGCCGTAGGTCGTGGTGTCGATGCCGTCCTCCACCTCGACGGTGTAGGTGAACGCCTTGGTGGTGCCCTCACCGACCTGCGGGGTGGTGCCGGGCACGATATGCCAGGTTCCGGCGCCGGCCGGGGTGAACGGCCCGCCGTCGGGCAGGATTCCGGTCGGCAGATTGGCGTCGAACTCCGTGAGGCCCTTGGGCGGCGCCCCGATGATCGCGGTGCTGGCGACACCGATCGTCGGTGGCCCCTGCACCGGACCTTCATCGTCGGCCGTCTGCGGCACACTGGTGCCGGTGATGGTCTGGTAGACGACAACCATTGTCAGCGCGGCCAATACCGGCAGCGCATAAGCACGCCATCCGTACATCGAGATGAAGCGACCGAGCCAGGTCTGCTTGCGCCAGCGCTGGTGACCATCACGGTTGGACCTGACCCGACCTGACTGCTCAGCCAGGGGATCGCGCTGTGCGCGAAGCGGCTCTCGCCGCTCATCGTGCAGCACGGGAACGCGACCGCCCCCGTGCCCCGGGTCATAGGGCACTGACACAGAATGACACAGCTCAGAAAACTTGCACTCCCGGCACGCCACCATGCGGGGCGAACAACCGGCCACGCTCCTTACCCGAGCGGCCGGCGAACGGTAGTAGTGTCATTGCGAGACTGAACGAAAAGCCGCCGGCGGCGCCGGCTACAGATCTAGAGGTTCTGATGAGCAATCTCGCCAAGACGGCGCAGCGGCGGGGAGGCCAGCCGGCCAGCGGTAGCGGGCTGCCCGCTACCGCGGCTCGGCGCGGCAACCGGCTGCCCCGGGACGAGCGCCGCGGACAGTTGCTGATCGCCGCCAGCGAAGTGTTCGTGGACCGCGGCTACCACGCCGCAGGAATGGATGAGATCGCCGATCGGGCAGGTGTCAGCAAACCGGTTCTCTACCAGCACTTCACCTCAAAGGTCGAGCTCTACCTGGCGGTGCTGAATCGGCACGTGGAGAACCTGGTGTCAGGTGTTCGTCAGGCGCTGCGGACAACCACTGACAACCGCCAGCGGGTGCGTGCCGCGGTGGAGGCCTTCTTCGATTTCATCGAGCACGACGGCCAGGGCTACCGACTGATCTTCGAGAACGACTACGTGACTGAGCCTCAGGTGGCCGCCCAGGTCAAGGTCGCCACCGAGTCATGCACCGATGCGGTGTTCGATCTCATCAGCCACGACTCCGGTCTGGAGCCCCATCGCGCCAGGATGATCGCAGTGGGCCTGGTGAGCATCAGCGTCGACTCCGCACGCTACTGGCTCAACAACGACCGGCCGATCGCCAAGGCCGACGCCGTGGAAGGCACGGTGCAGTTCATCTGGGGCGGGTTGTCCCACGTGCCACTAACCAGATCCTGAGTCAGCCCAGATCCTGAGTCAGCCCAGATCCTGGGTCAGCCTGCGGACTTAGTCGCCTCTGCACTCACCGCGCCCACGCCGAATCCCACCCTGCGCGAGTCGACCGCGCCGATCTCGACATAGGCGATCTTGGCCGACTGCACGAGAAAACGCCGCCCTTTGTCGTCGGTGAGGCTCAGCACGCCGGCCCCCTCGGCGCCCAATGCATCGGCGACCGATTTCTCCACCTCTGCCGGCGTCTGCGCGCTGTTGAGAATCAATTCGCGCGGGCTATCGGTGACACCGATCTTGACCTCCACGGTGAGAACCCTTCCGTTTGTCTGCTGGTCTCCTTCCCAGGAGGCTAGTGGACGGCGACCCCACGACGCGACGCTAGGACCTTCGCGTGCAGCGAACAGCCGTTCGGCCGCCGGAACAAGCCCCGAAACAAGCCCGGCGAGGCTGCCGCGAGACACCGGCGAGACCGGTCCGAGACTGCCGCGAGACTGCCGCGAGACGGAGCAACTCGGGCTTGACCGAACCGCGTCCCGACCGTGACCGAGAGGCAGGCGCGTTGACCTCATGCGTCACTTCCGCCTCGATAGCATCGGGCCTGAAAACCTACGGAAGCGACTGGGACAGCTGGATGAACAGGCCTTATACCGCACAATCACCGTACTCGCTGACTCCGACCGAGCGCATTCGCGGCTCACGCGGGGGCAGGCGCTACGGCCGCGGTCGCGACGCTTACAGCTTCGGCGATATGGACACTGATGTCCTCACGCCCTATCCAGGAGACGAGCCCGACAACTACAACCCTGAGTACGACCCCGACAACTACGACCCCGAGTACGACCGCGAGTACGACCCCAACAACTACGACCCCGAGTACGACCGCGACAACTACAGCTCGGACAACTACGGCTCAGACAACTACGGCTCAGACAACTACGGCTCAGACAACTACGGCCCGGGGTACGGCCCCGATTACGACGAAGCCCGCATCGACCGCCGTTGGATGTGGATCGCCGGTGTGGCCGGCGCCGTTCTCTTTGTCTCCGTCATCATCGCAAGCCTGATCCTCGGCGGTGGGGACAGCGGTTCGGTGTCAGCCACCATCGTGTCCACGGAGGCGGCCGCGGCCCCGACTCCCAGCCCAGCGGCCCAGCCGTCGGCGCCCCGCGTGGCCGCTCCGCCGACCATGCCGTCCTTGCCGGCTGAAACCGTCACCACGGTGACCCCGGCGCCCAGTCCCGCCGCGCAGCCTGCCGAAGCCCAGCCCCTGCTGCCCGCACCGCAGGCGGCCCCGCCCCCGGCGGCCGCCCCGGGCACCGTCACCTACCGGATCACCGGCGAGCGCCGGCTCATCGATCTGGTGACGGTCATCTACACAGACCACAAGGGTGCACTGGTGACCGACTTGAACGTCGCGCTGCCCTGGTCGAAGACGGTGGTGCTCGATCCCGGCGTCACGCTGAGTTCGGTGACCGCGACCAGCGTCGCAGGTCAGCTCAACTGCAGCATCACCGACGCGAACGGCGCGCTGATCGCCTCACAGAACAACAACTCGATGATCACCAACTGCACGCGGTAGCAGAAGCGCTCAGGCCAGCCCCAACTCGTGCATCCGGGTGTTGTGCGTGTGCTGCAATCGGTCGAAGAAATCCGTCATGTGTGCCAGCCCGCCACCGGCCATCACGAGGTCGACCAGCTCGTCGTGGTCGGCGAGCACGAACTGCGCCTGGGTTATGGCCTCACCCAACAATCGCCGCGACCACAGCGCCAGCCGGTGGCGCTGACGGTCACTAGCCGTCACCGCGGCCTGCACCTCGGCCAGGACGAACTGCGAGTGACCCGTCTCGGCAAGCACCGAGCGCACCACATCGGCGGAATCGTCGGGCATCGAGCCAGCGGTCTCCAGATAGAGATCGGCGGCCATCGCATCGCCCACATAGGTCTTGACCAGGGCCTCGAGCCACGTGCTCGGAGTGGTCAGCCGGTGGTAATTTTCCAGCGCCGATGCGTACTTGGTCATCGCCGGCACGACGTCGACTCCCCGGCGCTCCAACGCGTCGCGCAGTAGCTCGTAATGGTTCATCTCGGCGGCCGCCATCGTGGCCATGTTGATCCGGCCACGCAGGTTGGGTGCCATCCGCGCCTCGTCGGTAAGGCGGTAGAAAGCCGCAACCTCGCCATACGCCAGCAGCGCGAACAGCTCGTTGATGCCCGGATGGTCAGAGGGCACAGACGACGCAGGCGCAGCAGAACCCGCGGACCCGTCGGACGCGACTGAGCCGCTGCGCGCCCCCGCCGGGGCAGAACCGGCGGCCGCAGATGGCGTCGAAGTCATGACCCCAACTGTAGAGCGCCGAGCAGCCGCCCACGAGCCCCAGCCGAGCGCGGTAACTGTAAAGCGACCCGACCAGCTACCATGAAGGTGGTGTCGGCGCTCAATGTCGACAGATCGATCCAGGTCACATCGGCTGGCACACGCCGCGGGCACCGCGAAAACAGCACTTTGACAATGTGCGTGCACGCAGACGGCCCGCCTCCTCAGCGCAGGGCCTTGACGGAGTTCTCTTCACAACTCGTGCGCGCGTGAACGCTACGAGGAATGAATTGAAAGGCTTTGTCTACCCCGTATGACACTTGAAACCCCGAATACCAGTCCATCTTTTGCCCAACTCGGAGTTCGCGAAGAAATTGTGCGCGCGCTGTCCGAATCCGGCATCGAGCAACCCTTCGCCATTCAGGAACTCACCCTGCCACTGGCACTGTCCGGCGACGATCTGATCGGCCAGGCCCGTACCGGCATGGGCAAGACCTACGCCTTCGGCGTGCCGCTTCTCAACGGGATCACCACAGATTCCGAACGCCCGCTCAGCGGCATACCGCGCGCGCTGATCGTTGTCCCCACCCGCGAGCTGTGCCTGCAGGTCTTCGGTGATCTGGAGGTGGCGTCGAAGTACCTGATCGCCGACCACGAGGGCAACAGCCGCCCGCTGTCGGTCGTGGCGATCTACGGTGGACGTCCCTACGAACCGCAGATCGAGGCACTGTAGAAGGGCGCGGACGTTGTGGTCGGCACCCCCGGCAGGCTGCTCGACCTCGCGCAGCAGGGGCACCTTCAACTCGGCGGCTTGTCCAAGCTGGTGCTCGACGAAGCCGACGAAATGCTCGATCTCGGCTTCCTGCCCGACATCGAGCGGATCCTCAAGCAGATCCCGGCCAAGCGTCAAGCGATGCTGTTCTCGGCGACCATGCCGGATCCGATCATCACCCTGGCCCGCACTTTCATGAACCAGCCCACGCACATCCGGGCCGAGGCCCCGCACTCGGCGGCTACCCACGACACCACCGAGCAGTTCGCCTACCGCGCCCACGCACTCGACAAGGTCGAGATGGTCGGGCGCATTCTGCAGGCCCGCGGCCGAGGCGCCACCATGATCTTCACCCGCACCAAGCGCACCGCCCAAAAGGTCGCCGACGAACTCTCCGAGCGCGGGTTCAAGGTCGGCGCCGTGCACGGGGATCTCGGCCAGTCCGCGCGCGAGAAGGCGCTGAAGGCCTTCCGCACCAGCGAACTCGACGTGCTTGTCGCTACCGACGTAGCCGCGCGCGGCATCGACATCGACGACATCACCCACGTCATCAACTACCAGATCCCCGAGGACGAGCAGGCCTACGTGCACCGCATCGGCCGCACCGGGCGCGCCGGGAAGACCGGCATCGCGGTCACCCTGGTGGACTGGGACGAGCTGCCGCGCTGGACGATGATCGACACGGCGCTGGGGCTGGAAACACCCGAGCCGGCCGAGACCTATTCCAACTCGCCGCACCTGTACGACGAACTCGACATCCCCACCGACGCCACCGGCAAGATCGGCCCCGCGCGCACTGCGCGCGGCCCCAGGAAAGACTCCAGGCGCAATTCCGCGGACGGCGAGAAGAAGTCGGCCGGTCGAAACAGCAACCGCAATCGGCGACGTACGCGCGGCGGAAATCCAGCTGGTGGCCATCAGGACAGCCGTCCCGAATCCGCTGACCAGAAATCGCCCGCAGCCACAGCCAACACCGACAAGGCTGCCGACAACGGCGGCGACCCGTCGGGGGCTGCGCGATCGGGGCGCCGGCGTCGTCGGAGGCGCCCCAGCAAGACCCCGGCCGGCGGCCCCAGCTAGCTGAAACCGACGCGCGGATGGTCAAACCCGAACGGCGGACTCGGGCGGACATGATGGCCGCGGCGGCGATCGCCGGTGTCATCGCGCTCGTAGCCGCCATCGTCTGGTGGACGAGCGACGCCAGAGCGACCATCAGCGTGCCGGCCGCTGCACCGGTCCCGAGTCTGAAACCCGTCAGATCGGTGCCGGACTCGCTCGAGCAACTGTGGACCGCGCCCAGTCCCAAGACCAGCCGGCCGCTGGTGGTTTCGGGCGCGGTGGTGACCGCCGCCGGCCAGGGCATGGAGGGCCGGGATCCCACCACGGGCGAGACACTGTGGAGTTTCGCCCGGGACCTCGACCTGTGTGGAGTGACCTGGGTCTACAACTACGCGGTAGCGGTCTACCCGGATGTGCGCGGCTGCGGGCAGGTCAGCACCGTGGACGCCAAGACCGGCCTGCGCGGACCCACCCGCACCAGTTTCGCCGACCGCGAGGTCACCTTGTCCGGAGACGGCACGACGGTGCTGTCGGCCGGGAACACCCGGCTGGAGATGTGGCGCTCCGACATGGTCCGAATGCTCAGCTACGGCGCGCTGGATGCGCCCGTCAAGCCCGACATTCCGACATCGCCGTTGTGCCGGCTGGTCTCCGCCGCGGCGAGTTCGGCCGCGGTGTCGGTGCTGGAGGCGTGCGAAGGGCAAGCCGATCTACGTCTTACGCTGTTACGCCCTTCCGACGAGGAAGACACCCCGGAGCTCAAGTACGTACCGCAGAAGGGCGTCAGCGACGGTAGCGGCGCCCGGGTGGTTGCCGTGGTCGCCACCACGACAGCGGTATACATACCGACACCGAAGCCGAGAGTCGACATCGTCGACGAAACAGGCATCGTCATCGCCAGCACGGTGGTTCCGGTCGCGCCCTCTCCCCAAGCCGCCGTGTCACGGCCCGGCGACCTGATCACCTGGTGGACCGGCGACAGCGTAATGGTGTTCTCCGCCAACAATCTTCAGTACAAGTACACCGTTTCGGCGGCGGGAGACAACGCGCCCGTTGGCCCGGCGACGATCATGGCCGGGCGGCTGCTGGTACCTGTCAGCAGCGGCTACGACGTCTTCGATCCGGCGACCGGAGCCGGTGACCGCCACATTCCGCTCCGGCGGCCCCCGGTCAACGACGCAGCAGATCCGCCGACACCGGTGGTGCCCAGCGTCGCGGGTTCGGTGCTGTTGGAGAAGCGCGGCGACGAGGTGGTGGCGCTGGGTTAGAGCGTCGGCGCCGGGACGTTTCGGGCTGCGGACTTCTGAGCTGGTGCACCCTCGAGCGGCTCGGAATCCTGGTGCGTGCACATCGCGCCGGCGACCCGCCTTCGCTGCGTGAAAACGGCGGCTCGCCGAGTAGTGGAGAAGCG
>JAHZIT010000056.1 GCA_022601275.1 Actinomycetes bacterium | reverse complement strand
CTGTCACCTCCGGTGCTTGGGCCGCTCAGGGCTGGGCGCAGGTGCTCCTGTTCGCGGCCGCCCTCGCGCGGGAGTCACAATTTCCCGGTGACGCCGCGCCGCGGTTCACCGGAGACGTCGAACGCGACCTGCTCGGCGTCGTAACTGCCTACGACGCGATGGTCATTCGAAACGCCGCGATCATCCTCGACTTCCTGCGATCAGCACCGCACACCGACGAACTCGCCAACGCGGCCCCCTCGCCGCTTGTCGCCATCGGTCGACTTGCCGCCATAATCCAACTGCACCAGGCCGCAGGGAATCTTCGCGAGGGCGACCCTCATACACAACTCGCCGAACTGCTAGGGCCCGTACTGCTCAAACGGCTGCTCGCAGACGCACAGCCGACCCTTGCACTGTCAGACGATCTCATCTCGTTCGTGCAGCGGTACCTGTACGGACGCGCGCCCTCAGGGCGCCGCTAGGAAATGAAACAGCTGCTGAGACAAACTGCCCATGAAACACATAGTGCATCCGCATCCGGTCGACCTCGGCGTAATTCGGCGCCCACGGATAGTAGGGCAGGTCGACGAAGCACTCGTCGGGCGTACGCACGAACGGCCTGCCGGAATCCGTCCAGCGGATTTCAGCGTCATCGGGTGAGACGTCGGGCGCCAGATCCGCCGTCCCCATCGTCATGTGGTGCTCCTCCATGAGTCGAGTTCGGTCAAGTCTCGGCCTCGGCGGTCATGCCGCCCGCCGTCCGGTCAGGTGCTCAAGACAGGTCGATATGTCACGATCGGCGAACTCGAAACCCGCATCGAGCAGCTTCATAGGTGAGACCCGTTGCCCCGCCAGCACGAGTTCGTCGCCAGCTTCACCGAGGATCAAGCGGACGGCGGCCGGAGGCAACGGGACCGCCGAAGGGCGTTTCATGGCCTTGCCCAACGCCCGCGCGAACTCCGCGTTGGTGGCGGCGTTGGGTGCCACGACGTTGACGGGCCCCTCGATATCCGGGCGGTCGATCACGAAAACAATCGCGGCGACCAAGTCGCGCAGACTGATCCACGACATCACCTGCATGCCGGTGCCGTACCGGCCGCCGATGAAGAACTTGAACGGCGTGGCGAGCGGGGGCAACGCGCCGCCGTCCATTGAAAGGACAACACCGATCCTCAGCAGCGAAACTGCGCTACCCGTGTCGGCAGCCGGCAGCGTCGCCGCCTCCCAGTCGTCGATCAGTTCTTGGAGATAGCACGTTCCCACTCGTCGATCGCGGTCGGACTCGGTGAAGGCTGCGTGGTCAGCGGTGTAGACGCCATACGCATGCACCGACGATGCGTTGATCAGATGAATTGTCGGATTCTGGGCGCAGACGCTCGCGCAGACGGCGGTGCTCGTGATCCGACTCTCGGTCATAGTCTGCTTGTACGCCGGACTCCAGCGCTCATCGTTGACCCCGGCACCGGCGAGATTGACGATGGTCCCGACATCGCTTGAGTCGCCATCCCGGAAGCCCTCCCAAGACATGCAGCGCTGCGCTGTCGGGAACTGATGGGCAAGCCGGGCGGGATCGCGGCCAACCACAGCGAACGGCGTCCCGCGCTGCGTCAATGCATCGATCAGCGCGCGACCCACCATGCCGCTAGCTCCACACACGACAACTAGGCTCACAGCGATCTCCCTACGTATGGATTTGTCGCTACCTGGACACCTAACAACAGCACGTTGGTTATGCGGCCTGCCCTCGCGGACTCTTGTTGAGCTGGCCGAAGATCACCCGCGGCGCGAAACGGCTCAACCACTTCAGCAGGGTCGACTGCCCCGGTGCGATTTCGTTCTTTCCCCGGGAAAGGTCGTGCAGAAACGCAGACACGAGTTTCTCGGGCGGCATCTTGGAAAAGGACGGATCCAGTTCGGTTGCCAACGGCGTATCCACCACCGGCGGCAGCAGTTCCACGACCCGCACCGAAGTGCCGGCAAGTTGCGCACGCAGGCTCTGGGAGTACGAATGCAGGAACGCCTTGCTGGCGCTGTACACCGGCGCGGCGGCATAGGGAACGTAGGCCAGCCCGGAGCTGACATTCACCAGAACCGAGGGCCGGGTGAGCATGCCGGGCAGGAAGTGGTGTACCAAACGGACCGGCCCCGCCGCGTCGATGGCGATCTCGTGCAGCTGGCTCTCGAGGGCGAATTCCTTAGTCACGTCGAAGGCAACCATGACGCCCGCGTTGTTGATCAGGATGTCCACGCCGCCTTGGGATTCGACGGCGTCGCGCAGCGCCACCACCTGCTCGTCGTCCGAGACGTCACACACCACACCGGATATCGACGGATGCGATGACGCCGCTTGCCGCAGCGTTGCCTCCGTTCTGCCGGTGATGATGACGGTGGCACCCTCGTCGGCGAAGGCGCGGGCCATGGCGAGGCCGATACCCGAACTGCCGCCGGTGATTACTATCCGTTGCCCGTTGAATCGCATCCTCGTCCCCTCCTTGGGCCTGCTGCAGGAAAGCTAACAGGATCACTTGCGAAATGCAAGTGAATAGCCGATACTCGCAGCATGGCGACCGGATCCAGGACGATGCAGTTCGACCACGCGATAGTGGGTGGCCACCGCCTGCGCTTCGCAGCAGCGCGCACGCCCGGCGCGCCCCAGATGCTGATGACGTCCCCCCAACCCATGAGCGTGTTGACCTACCGACACATGTGGGGCCGACTGGCAGAGCGGTTCGACCTCGTCGCCGTCGACTTGCCGAACCACGGCGGATCCGACGCCGCCGCCGACGTGACCAACGTCGACCAGCACGGCGCATTCCTCGGCGCGATCCTGGATCACTTCGAGCTCGAGCGTCCGCACTTCGTTGGACCTGATGTCGGCACCCCGGTCGCGCTTCGGTTCGTCGCCGACAACCCAGACCGGATCGCGTCGATCGTCGGCGGCGATGCCGGGACCATCTCGCCGGTCGAAGGTGAGCTGATCTTCCGGCTACTGGTGAACTCCCAGCCGTTCGGCCTGGCCCTCCGCTCGCTCGGCCGCCGGGTGGGTGGACGCTTCTACGCACGTGCGGCGAACAGCATCGGGTTCCGGCAGGAGCGGCCGTCAAAGGCGGTCCTGAAGGACTTCCGCGACGGCTCGACCGGGCCGGGCAAGCTCCGCGGCCAGGTCGGCTTCCTCGAGAGCTACCCGAGCAGCGTGCCGCGATTGATGGCGGCCTACCCGTCGATCAAGACGCCTGTCCTCGTGCTCCACGGCGAGCACGACACCTTCGTTGCAATGAGCAACTCAAAGCGGCTTAGCGAGCTACTGCCGAACAGCGCGTTCGCCGTCATCCCCGACGCCGCGCACTACTCGTGGGAAGACAACGTCGAGGCCTACCTCCAACACGTCCTGGACTGGACCGCCAAGGTCGAATCGGGCAACTGATGCCCCGTCGACGCCTATCAGTGCGAGGTCGTCGCCCCGCTGAAAGGTCACTTGCTGATCGCAAGAGATTATTCAATACTTGATTCATGAGGCGATCCGAATGCCCCATCGCCGCAACCCTGGACCTCCTCGGCGACAGATGGACCCTGCTGGTGTTGCGTGACACCCTGCTGCGCCATCGCTACGGGTTCTCCCAGATCGCGTCGGCGGAAGGGATCGCGACGAATGTCCTGATGGACCGTCTCGAACGCCTGGTGGCAGCCGGGCTCCTCGAACGTCGTGTCGACCCGGCCGACCGGCGACGTCGCACCTACCTGCCGACGGAGCGCGCGATCGGGCTCATCGGAGTTCTGGTGGACCTGCTGGTCTGGGGCGACGCCAACACCGGCGCCAACGGCAGGGCCGACGAAGCCGCAGCGGCGCGAGTCGATCGGGACTCGGTGATCCGCGAACTGGAAGCAGCGGCACGCGCCAACGCCGCGCGGTCATCGGCGCCCGGAAAACCGATGGCAACGTCACGAGGATCGCCGGTGAGCCGACGATGATCACTTCGGTCGGGCCAGCGATTTGGCAGGATGTCCGGATAGCGTGCTCGAGTTGGTCGCGCCGCATTAGCTGGCCGAGCGAAGCACGCGGATGCGCTGCTCATCGGAAAGAAGTCCGCCCATCGGTGAG